>CAYWVS010000052.1:0-21422 GCA_964461765.1 uncultured Anaerovorax sp. | reverse complement strand
TGGTTTGGCGTTCAGCTTTCCCTTGGCACACCAAACGCAAGCCAAAAATTTCTTCTCTTAGTGTGACAATAAAACATGATCCTGTTTCCGTATTTGGTTCTAGTTTTATGGTATCAAAGCCAGGTCAATGTATTGATTTTACTCATCCTGCAACCAATGTGAAGCATACGCTGACAATAAAGGAATACGAGCAACAAGAAATGCCGGTGGAATTTCAAAATGAAGACTACGAATACCCCACTCATTACACTATCATGAGCTATACCATTCATCCAGACCTACCGGATGGTTCTTTTTCTATTCGGGATAGTCATAATAGCGACCAACCTCGTAAAAAGCACGTAAACCCAATGGAGCCGCAAGATACAGCAATATCAGTTGGAATCATAGGGGGTTCGCTTGGACCTACAGCCATTATCTTTTGTGATCAGAATCAGGAACAGAATAAAAATCAGAGTCAAGGAAAACTTCGTGCTGCTTGCTCTGCTTTGCACTTTAATCCGGTGGATGCTGCCGTAAAATGGCAGATCCTATTTCACCAAAGACCTTGCGCTGATTTAACTGTGAAAATATTATGATTTTTCAATATCTTTTTTCATCGCTACAATCCTTTCAAATTAATCTTGTAGCGTTGATCGATTTTCTTGATTTAATATAAATTTTCGGTAAGTTTTTATTGCCAGAGAAATAATTAAATAAATAACAACTACATTAAACAATAGGGGTAACGGATTTAGGGACATTGACATCAGCGGATTGATTCTAATTTCTGTATCATACACAGATAAAAACGGTAAGGGAAAACCAACTTTATATTGAAAATTATCAATTGATATAAAAGGCAGAATATAGGATAAAACAATCTCTATCCAAAATGATAAGTTCAAGATTTTCCAGTTAATCTTTCTCATTAAAATACTCCTTGATCAAAAATGTGTAGTCCTGTGACTTTCCGGGGCTGCTCCCCTGCGTGTTCAGGACCTAACTAACGAGGGTAACACTCCAACCGAAACTTGCGTATTAGAGCTTCGATGACATTGCACTTAGATACCTCTTCACCAACAACTGCAAAGCCGTAGTGCTTCAATATTTTTTCGCTAGCAATATTCTCCACAATCACATCCGCCCATATCGTGCATTCTTTATATTGGCTTTGCATGTAGTCCAATAACCACCCTGCAGCCTTCGTTGCATATCCTTGCCCCCAACTTGATTTTCGAAACTGATAAAATATCCCAAACTGACGATCTTCTCTATCCATGGCAGGACAACCAATGATTCCAATCACATGACCCTCACTTCGGACAATAAAAACATCCCATTCTTTTAAAATATGGATTCTATCCTTTATTTCTTCTATTGTACAGGGAGCCTTTATGCTTGTATAACGAATGACGTCTTGATCCCCCCAAATAGGTAATAATTCAGGCGCATGGCTATCTTCAAGTGGTTCATATTTTAAATCTATATCATATAATTTTTCATTCATTGTCATTTTAAACTTCCTCCTTTTTATAACATCTTAAATTGTCTAATTTATATTTATAACTTTGATTTCCGATTATAAGTTATATGTAAAACTCAATACTTAATTACTTAAAATTGTCCAGAAAGTTATATGAAACATGTTATTTTATATTATGGTGTTGAACTAAATGTTCATTTGCCATACATTAATTAAGTTAAAAAGCAACAAGATTTTTATTTTTATTAAATAATTCTACCATATTCCAACTAATCCCGCAATAACTATGGTCCTTTCAGTCCCCTTTAGGGTTTAATCTACTCGCTCCTGCAAGTGAATTATCTCGCTTTTTTCTTTCACTATAAAATATATGCTCAAAAGTAAGGTCAGTACCTCTGTAATGGGCGCCACAAGCCACACTCCCGTCATACCCAACAATGGTGGTAACGTGAAAATACAAATTAGTAAAATGACAAAACCACGTGCAGAGGATATCATAGCCGATTCTTTTGCTCTGCCAATGGAAGTAAAGTAAAAAGAGGTAATAGTATTCGTTCCCGAAAACAAGAACGAGACAGAAAACAGCAGGATTCCAGAATGCACCATTTGCTCCACCACCTCGCTTTTAACAAACAGGCTGCTGTACCACACCGAACCAACCCTCACCAGTAAAAGCACCACTACGCCTGCAATTAGCACCATAAAGTTGGTTATCTTACGCAGGTTTGCTGCTAGCATAGGTTCCTTTGCGCCATAAGCAAAGCTAATAAGTGGGCTTGCGCCCTGTCCAAAACCGATAATTACCATGCTGAAAATATAGGCAATGTAGCCCACAATGGTAAACGCAGTCACCCCATCTACACCAATATTTTTTAATATCACAAAATTATAGGCAAACATAGAAATACTTAGTGACATTTCACCAACAAATTCCGAACTGCCATTTAGAAGTGTTTTACGGAGCAACTCACCTGAAAAATTAAATCTTCGAAATTTATACACGCTAGACTTCTTGATAAAAAAGTAAAGTACACACAAAAGTGTACCAAACGCTGCTAGCAAGGAGGCAACAGCAACACCCTTAACGCCCCAGCTAAACCAACTGACAAATAAGTAATCAAGTAGAATATTGAGCAGTACATTCAGGATATTGACCTGCATAAAATACTGAGGATTTCCCTCTCCTCTAATAAACATTCCCAATGATGCATTTATCACCATCATTGGAAGCACTAAAAGCATAATGCCGTAATAGTCCTTAAAGAGTCCTGCCAGCTGCGTATCAGCATGTAAAATATGAAGCATGGGGTCAAGGCAGAACCACATCATGATGCTAAGCAAGACTGTGGCAGCTACGACTGTACACATCGTCTGACTAAAAATACTGTTACACTTTTTAACATCTCCACCGCCAAGAGTCATTCCAGCGATTGCCACGCCGCCTATGGATACCATTAGCCCTACAGCAAGGAATAAGTAGACAATTGGAAGCCCCAAGTTAACTGCAGCTAGTCCTTCTGTTCCCGTATAATTTCCAATAAAAAAACCATCGGCAACTGTAATTAGTGAGGTCAGTACCATAGCAATAATCGATGGAATAGAAAATTCCAGAATTGTTTTGATTTTGTTTTTTTGAATGCGCTCTAAGTTCATTTCATCTCCTCCTATAACAAATGTTTACCTCCTATAGGATAAAGGAACCAAATGAAAAAAACTTCTGTTTTTGTGCTTTATTTAATTGGGATACAAAAATCAATTTCCATGTACATAGAATTATAATTAATTTCTCTATAAATATCAAAGCCATAGCGATCATCAATTTCACAATTGCTTTGTGGTAACCAAACATTAAACATGTTTTGATAAGCGGTGTATATCTGCTTTACAAAACCTTTGAAGTGATAAACAGCAAACTTCCCTCCTTTTAGCACATAGGTGTTTTCAAGCTTGCAACCTTCAGGGGTAGTCATGCAGATGTCATAAAGGCATTCATCTATATTGGTAATGGATGGATCATCATAGGTGCGCTCAAAAAGTAGCGTATGATCTGTTCTATATTCCTTGTATTTTTCTTGAAATGTTGCCCAATGAATCGATAAGTCCCCATAATTTCCTTTATATCGCTCATAAATCACAGGATAGTCTTCAAGAAACTCTATAGATACTTTTTTATTGCACTCCTCAAATGACTCTAACCCTACCGCAGCATTAACGAACAATGGATTTGCTAAAGATTTCTGCGTAATACTACGGCGAAATTCAATGGGAGAAACACTGTGATGTTGCTTAAAAGCAGAACTATAATTCGATGAACTGTAACCATACTCACAGCCGATATCGGTTATACTTCTATTTTGCTCAACCTTTAAGCGAAATGCGCTTTGCTCCATTTTCACTCTCTTAATAAATTCATAAATGCTTTCACCGGTTTCCATTTTAAACAATCTAGAAAAGTAATATCTTGAGAAATTGCAATGAGTAGCAATCCTTTCAACGGATATTTCTTCATTGATGTGATTCAGGATATAGTCTATTGCACGATTGATATGTTGATTGGTTATCACTGCTCCTCCTTGTATTACTTTGTTTTGTTCTGCAATATCTAAGATCTGGTCTAAAGACCAAAATGGTGAAAAGTATCTTAATTTTCACTGATTTAAAAAGCGCATTCTTTATATTTTTAATCACAATAACAGTAAGGTGACCTGTTAGCCACCTTACCAAAAAAAATTACATTTTACATGGTTAATCCAACTATTGACAATGAGCCAAAAATATTGACAGTACCTTACTTTACTTGTTGATAGATCCGACAAAACGGAAAGAAACAGGGAGTATATCTTTTACACGTTCCTGTTAATTTTTCTACTTCATTGCCCTGTACACTCCTCACATCCAAACCTAAATGGGCTTCGCTTTAAAGAGGCGGATATATCTCCAATATATAGACATTCAAAGCTTTAATGTTCATTCACGTTCTCTTAGAGTACAACTAGAATTTTTAGCTAATTCTCACCTTTTAAATTAGTTTCAACTAAAACTGCATTATGTGTCGCATCCCAATAAACATCAATCCCCATAGCTTCTCGTAAAAATCTAACAGGAAGAAAGGTTTTACTCTTTGAAACCATAGGTAAAGCAGTTAAACTAATTTCCTTTAAATTACAATATGCAACTTTTTGATTTAGAAAAACTCGAAAAACGTTTTGATCTTTTGAGATTATAATTTCTTTTTGGTGACTATTCCAAACAACATCAAAAGAGAGGTTCTCTAATATTTTTCTTAATTCAATATATGTAATTCCGTCAATAACATATGTTTCTGCATCAACTAATAATCCATCAATATATACAAAAGTTTTATCTCTTTTTTTGATTTGCTCAAGTCTTTTGCTATATAAATTATTTAAATAATTATTTTTTAAAATAATATCTTGCTTTATATTTTCCAAATCAATTGAATAATCAATTTTATATTCTGGTACTACAATTCCAAATGTAGATTTTAAAAGGTTTCTTATAGCATTGTATTGATTAATTAAGTCATTTACTTCCTTCTTACTGTTTTCTTCTGTTACTTGGTTATTAATTTCATCCTCTATCTTATTAATATAGTTTTCATATTCGTCTAACTCTTTTTGATATGAATCAACACTTGTCTTAGCAAAAGTTATTTTCTCTATCATTAAATTTATATCCATTTCAATAATGCTTCTAACATTTGAATCATATGACTGGTAAGCAAGTTGCATTTTTTCAATAGTAAAGCTTTTACTTGGAGGTGACTCAAGTATATTATTATTTAGTGAATTATACCTATACAATAGTTGATAATACCTATTTTCAAGAGATGCAATTCTCTCTTCTAAGTCACGCATGTTTTCTTCTAACCGATAAATCTCTTGCTTTAAACTAGATATGTCATCGTCTTCATAAGAATTTGTATGGGAATAACTGGAATCAGATGTGCTAGAGCTTGATGAACTAGAGCCACCAGTATGGTAATGGTATACACCAGTACTTCTGTTATAATGACCTCCCCTAGCATCTGTTCTCCCTGGATGTGCATAAACACTAGTTTCGGTAATGAAAACAAACGAATAAGCAATTAAACATAGGCTCACCACAAATACTTTTCTTTTCATATCTTTAGACTCCTTTAAATTTAATTAGAGTGCAAATTCTTACCTTAATAAAAATCGACTAGCTTGCCTCTCAAAAACTAGTCGATTCTAGATGTAGTCTATGGTAGTTATAGATGTCTTTTTGTTTATAGCGCAAAATAGGGGAATTTGAACTATCACCGCTGATTATACCAATAAAAAAGCTCAGATTTCATACCATCCTTCATTTATTTTGCTACAGCCACTTCCAATGGGTTTTATTATAAAAATAAGATCTACATTGGTTATGGATTATATGCCATAGCCCATTTCTCTCAGCTTTTGAACACTATAATGGACAACAAGATACTCAACTGCTGCAAGTTTGTGCATACTTAGTAGCACTTTTTACAACTGCATAAGTTCAGAAGTCGACCTGCTATTCTCAATCGTGTCGTTAAAGGCCGCAATGACCACATTCATAGCTTCTTGTTCTGTCATAATACTAACCCCTTATATCAATATAATTCAATAAATTAGTAAAGTATGTATTATATCATAGTATATTTTATATATTTTGTCAATAAAATATAATTTTGTCCCCCTACAACCTTATATTAAACTTTTTTAAAAATATTGTTGACATTAACGTTACGTAATAGTTTACACTAATATTTGTGAGGTGATGATAAGTGGAATACACAGTGAATAAGTTAGCAAAGCTATCGGGGGTTAGCACTCGTACTTTACGATATTATGATGAAATTGGATTGTTATCCCCTGCAAGAATAGCAGAAAACGGATACCGCATTTACGGTCAACAGGAAGTTGATTTGCTTCAGCAAATTCTTTTCTACCGTGAGCTTGGTGTTCCTCTTGAGGAAATTGGCCAAATCCTCAAATCTCCTAGCTTTGACAGAAGCAGAGCACTGGAGCAACACTTATTGGCGCTTTTACAACGAAAAAATCAAATTGAAACGCTGATTGGTAACGTTACTAAGACAATTGGCAAACTAAAAGGAGAAACGATTATGACTGATAAGGAAAAATTCGAAGGTTTTAAGCAGAAAATGATTTCTAATAACGAATCTAAATATGGTGCCGAGGTTCGGGAAGACTATGGAGATGATTTAATCAACGCTTCCAATGAAAAACTTACCCAAATGACCGAAGAGCAATGGCAAAAAACTGAGGCTCTTCGAATCCAATACGAGAGTTTATTAAAATCTGCTTTTGAGCAGGGAGATCCTGCAAGTGAAATGGCGCAGAAGGCTTGTGACCTGCATGGACAGTGGATTTGCATGTATTGGAAAGAAGGTACTTATTCAAAAGAAGCACATAAAAGCCTTACTGAAATGTATGTCACCGATGAGAGATTTACCGCTTATTACGACAAGATTGCAGTTGGATGTGCGGAATTTTTGAAAGAGGCAATGGCTATCTACTGCAACAAATAAACACACTCTCTCTCAGGAAAAACCTTCCCCCAATAGAAGAGGTAGGACGACACGACCATCGTCCTGCCCCTTTTCATTTATAACACACCCTGTTTCATACCATCATTCAGGCTAAGAAATAGGGGGATTTGAACTATTTACATTTTCAATGCATGTATGCTTGGCAGCATTTGCGCACAATAGAGGTAGCACATCAAACCTCAAAATCCTCAGATGTGAAATTGTTATAATATCTGCCGCTTATTATAGTAAATTTAAGGACGCAGTAGTCAGGGTCGGTTACACCTTTTGGGTAATACACATTATCACCCTCTCGCCAAATACGCTCTTTCGTTTCAGTATCAGTCATGACCGCAACAGTTCCTTTGAGCATACAACCTCTATAAAACCGCTTATCACAAAAATATATGTTAGCTTTTGGATTTTGTATGTATTGCTCCACTTTCATTGAAGCGGTGTTTGTACTGAAATAGATAGTTTTTATGCCCTCACGCTCTCTGATGCCCATCATAGCCCTTGTGCAAGGAAACCCATCTTCATCCACTGAGCTTATATACACAGTTCCTTGCTTATCCAGCATATTTCCAACTGTTTGTTCTGCATTTCTTAGCATACTAATCCTCCTTAACTGACCTGTTTATATTAATAGTATATACCAAGAATTAAATCTCGTAAATTACCCACTTTTTTGTGTGTATGTTTATTCACTAAACCCTATTTCTTTCATTAGGTCAGCCCCGATACTCTGCATAATGGTAATAGCCTCAAGGAGTTTTTGCCCACGCTCCGTCAAAGAGTATAGAACCTTTAAGGGATAACCCTCGAAAGTCTGTTTTGTCACCATACCAAACTCTGCAAGCTCTTTAAGTTGTTCAAGCAGCATTTTTTGGCTAATACCTCTAATTTCTTGTTCAAGCTGAGATAAAGAAGTGGGGTTTTTGCCCAGTTGCCATAAAATAATCGGTTTCCACTTGCCTTTTGTAATATCATGTGTAAGTTCCAAGGGGCAAGTGTATTCGTTACGCATTTTCATGTTAAGCTCCTAATAACAAAAAGGTTGAAATACTGAGATTTCATCACAGGATTTCAACCATAGATTGTAGCATTGAGGGTCAATTTAGATTTATACTTGTGAGGATCATGCTTATTTAGTTCAAGCTTATTTCTATCATTTACCATACTGACATTTTAGGTGAATTCACCATCCTTGTAAAATAATACAAATAATTTTTTCTGCCATCTTTGTTTGTGCAATACATCTTCTTTCTCAAGCGGTATACCGTAACTTTGACAATATAACCGGTTCATTTTTGACTACCCATTTTCAATAAAATAAAAAGAATCTTTGCAAATCATATCACAAATCAATGAAAAAGCAAAGCCACAAATTCTGTTGAATGTTGTTCTTTGTTGATGTCATATTTAAAATTCCAATCAAAAATGATAATCTCTACCTATCAATTACCGCTATTAAAATCACTTCTGTAAATAGTAACTAAAACAACGGTTGTTTTTATATTATCTCACTTAACAGCATCAATATTTGGATTCCAAGTACGTTCGGTTCCGTTTTCTTCAACAAAAGTTGCTTGTATCTCCCACGTTGGAATTAAAAAATTCGTATCGGGGTTAAATTCATATGATGGTTTTACATCTGAAATATTTGCAGTAACATCCAACACGCCTCGACCGGTATATAATGCAATAGAAATTGCCTTTTTGGGCGAAATCCTAGTGACTTCTTGAGAGTACTCACAGTAAATCCTGTTATCTACAATCCCGAGAAGTTTACCTTCTTCTCCGATCGTAACCATTACAGTTCCCCAAACAATTGCTTTGTTGCCCGATTGTGTGTTTGTAAAAACTAAATGTAGGTTTTCATCGCCATAATCCTTTGCGATTTCTTGAAAAATCACCTCTTTTTCAGAGATCCCAAACTTCTCAAGGTATGAATATGATAGATTAATCGCTTCATTTTCAGATGGTAACTTAGAAGTATCAACCGTATCATTTAGCCCGTAATTATACATTACATCCCATTGGTTATGATCATAGATGAAAATAATTTTTTCATTTCCGTCTTTAAGAGAATAATAATTACCATTCTTAACGAAAGACCCGGAAAACCCGCTTGCCCCAATAAGCCTATCTTGTAAATCTATAATTGACTCTTTTTCTACATATTTATAGACAGTGGCGGTAGTCTCTGAGTCGCTTATTGAATCTGCAATTACAACCTCCGAAGGTCGTAAGTGACCATAGTAAATATGCCCAAACTTGCTCATTTGATCTGAAATTTTAATGGCAAAAAAAGGTGTGAAAAGCACAATTATAACTACTACAGCTTTAATCAAACCATATTTTTGTCCATTGTGTTCCGTCTCGCCCTTTCTCTGCATTCTAATTACACGATAAAGCTTATATAGAATCACATAAAAAGCAAAACCTAAAACTCCACCTAATGTATTGGCAATAACGTCATCAATGTCAGCACCTCTACCTGTAAAAAGCTGCAATATTTCTGTTGCCAAAGTAAAGGCGAAAGATGCAGCAAAGACGGACAAAAAACCTGTAAATTTCTTTGGAAAAACAACAGGCAAAAGAAGGCCTAGGGGGACAAACATAAATATATTTAATAGTGTTTGCCAAACCATTGAAGCATTATTGGAGCCATAACGAAATGCAATCAAAAACGGTCGAAAGGGCAAAAGATTTATTATTTCTCCAAAATTATTACCAAAGGACATAAACTGTGTGACATACAGAAACATAACGACCCATCCCACTAAAACATACTCGGCAAGCATAATTACTTTTGTGGGCTTGTTGCGTTTTTTTCTAACTACTTTATAGATAGAAAAATATAAAACTCCAGATATAATCATTATCAATGGAATGATAGGCATCAGCATTGTAACATAATTCATAAGTTCCCCTCCGGCAATTTGTATGAAATAAATGGGTCAGTGAAATACCGTGGTAGTTTTCCCCATTAGTTGGTAATATATACCTAAGACATCTATGTAAAGTAAATGATATGATATAGATAAACTTGTTGGCATTAAAAAAACATTGGTATAAGAAATAGAAAAAAATAATGTTACTCCCTAATAGCACTTAAGTCAGATGGATATTCGTGCTTTTTAACAAAAAAGAATATTTAAAGATTTTATAATACATTTTGTAACCTTTCATTATTTTCATTTGTATTATCAGTGAAAAGCTTTTCAAAAGAAACTAAGGAGCAAACTCATGAGACAACCAGTAGAGATGCTGATTGAAAAGTACAAGAATAATATTTATGCAATTGCATTTAATATTTGCAAAAATGCTCAAGATGCAGAAGATGTTGTTCAAGATACATTCATTCAGTACATATCACTAAAAAAAGATTTTGAATCAGAGCAACATATACGTGCATGGCTTATCAGAGTAGCAATTAATAAAGCAAAGAATAAAATTACTACCTTTTTTAGACGGAATACATTGCCTCTAGAAGATTACATGGAAACATTAACCTTTGAATCATCGGAATCCTCCGAATTATTTGAAACGGTGATGAAACTTCCGGAAAAGTATCGTGTTATCATTCATCTGTTTTATTACGAAGATTATTCTGTAAATGAAATAGCAGTTATACTAAAGATATCTGTAAGTAATGTAAAAGTCAGGTTATCGCGCGGAAGACTGTTGCTTAGGGAAACATTAAAGGAGGTATGGGAAGATGACGAATAAAGAAAGATACAAGCAGGCATTTTCTGCAATTCATATCTCTGACGAATTTTCATTGGAGGTAAGAAAAATGAAAAATATAAGTATGAAGAAAAAATTTAATCAAATGGTTGCTGCTATTGCTGTCTGCGTGCTTTTAGTAGGTGGTTCAACGGTTGCATATGCTACTGATTTAGGTGGAATCCAACGCACAATCCAACTTTGGATTAATGGTGATCAAACAGAAGTAACCCTTGATTTTAATTCTGATGGAAGTTATGATATGGAATATTTAGACAAGGAAGGAAATGCAATTCAACAAGGTGGCGGCGGAGTTGCTTTTGATGATGATGGAAGCGAAAGACCTCTAACTGAAGAGGAGCTACTTGATCACCTTAACAAGCCAGATGTAAGATACGAAGATGACGGCTCTGTATGGATTTATTACTTTGACCAGAAAATAGATATCACAGATAAATTTGATGACAACGTATGCTATGTACAGGTTTCAAATGGTGGAGAAACCTTGTATATGACAATAAAGTATCAAAATGGCTGGTCTTCCAGTCCTAATAAATATCTAAGTCCTTCTTCGTTTAACTAATTTTATATCAGACACAGAACAAAAAGGAGTTTACGGATTGAGTGCTAATGCGGTAGTAAATAATTTTAGTATATTTAAGTCCGACACTATACATTTGATTTTGTACCTATAGGGAGTAGAGAAATTTTCTCTACTCCCATTTTCTGTCGTCTAATGTAGTAGCGGGAATCAACTCAATTTTATTACCTTTTATCATAACTGTGCTCCTTTGCAATTTTTTTAGGCTTTGACCGTTAGTCTTTTGTAAAAGTGAAAATACACTTTCCCCATATCCGCAGTTTGTGCTATGCTCATTTGGTGGCGTTTATATCTATCCTTCTAAACGTTTCAAAACACCGTCCGTCTAACTGTTTGGTTTTCTCAATCATTATTTTGACAACTTCATCTCTAAAGTCTTTTTTAATTGCATCTGGTATATATTCCAAAAACGGCACTATACTAGGTTGATCAATCCATCTTATCATTTCATCGCAGTTTGAAAAGAACCTGTCTGCATTTTGGTATTGTATATTTACCTTGCTAAAACATGCTTCATCAATTAATTTTTGATATTCTTCCTTTGAGGGCATAAACCATGGCCACTCAAAATTCGAGAAATACTCTTTATATTTATCTTCGTTTATTAAGGTTTTTACAGTTTCAAAAAAGTTGGAACAATTACCATCACCTGCAAAGTTCCATTTGATAACTCCATTGGTCTTTAAAGCTTTTAGAGCATTTCTTAATAATCTCCTATGGTCTTTTATCCAATGCAATGCTGCGTTTGAAAAAATTACATCAAAGTAGTCTGTGAAATTTATGTTATCTATATCCATGCATATAAAGGTAAGATTGTCCTTTTCGAGTTTTTTTGCAGTATCAATCATTCCGATAGATGCATCGATTCCAATAACTTTACCATCAGGTACTAACTTTGAAAGTTGTTCAGTTAGAACACCATCACCGCATCCAAGGTCTAAAATTAACTCATTTCCGTTAAGATTCAGTTCAGCAATAATACTATTGCCCCATTCTTTTTGATGTTTTGATGCATGTTTATATTTTTCTCCATTAAACTCAAATTTTGTCATTGATTCTTAACCTCCATATTCGTATTATATGAATATTCCTAATCTTTTTTCCATACCCATTGTAAACACGATTGTCATAGCTTTTTAGGTATTATTATAACATATACTACGCCCAACTGTTAAGTATTTTCCCGCCAAGTCAAGCCACAAACCTTACCCAGCCTTAATCCTGTGTAGTAAGCAATTTGTATGGGGAGCAAGCAGGGCAGCTTGTTCTCTGCAAATACTCTGACATCTTAACTTCTGCTATTTTTGCAAAAGTATAGAAATAGTGAAACTGTCCTCATTATAAGGAGCACCTGCAACATCACCAAACACTGTGTACACTTTAAATCCTGCACCTTTCGCTTCTTTAATCAAATCATCTTTTGTGAAATAACTCGTCCACAAATAATAGGTTGTGGTTTCTTTGGTGGTAAGAATAGATATTTGTTCTAAAGATACATTGTTTGGATATTTATAAAGTCCGTTAAACGAAATATATTCTTCTTTACGCCAAAATCCATTACCGCGACAGATATCCCATGACCGATTTTCTTGAAAACCATTGTACTTAGCTACTGAAAATACATCAAGCAGAAATTTACCGTTTGATTTAAGATGGTGATATATGTTTTTCATCAGTATTTGTCGATTGACTGGTGATAATGCACCATAATCACAATAAATCATCGTTGCAAAATCATAATTTGTATTTAATCTCATATTTAAATAATCTTGGTAGTGGTAAGTAATATTTAAGCCTTTTTTTAATGCTGAATTTTTGGCATAGTCTATAGACCGTGCAGAAAAATCAACCCCCGTCACTTGAAAGCCGCTGTTTGCAAATTTTTCTGCATATATTCCGGGACCACAACCAACATCAAGAAGTGAAGGGTACTTCATTGGTGAAACAGTATCTTTTATCCATTCAGCGGACTTTTCAATAAAAGCATGTTTTCTGCTAGCTCCTTCAAATTCTGGATCAAGGTGTGCTTTAAGCATTTGTCTGGAAATGTATTCATCATCCCAAAATGCACTTCCCGTTTGGGTAAATATAACTGGTTTTTCTAATATGTTGCTAATATTTTTGAACATAGTTTTTATCTCCTTTTGATAATTGTGCGAAATAAAAAGCCGTAGATTTTACTCTACGGCTAATCTTCTAAGATGAAGAGAAGTTAAGAGTAAAATAAAATCATACATTAAGCATAAAAACTAAACTGCCATAGCAGTTAGCCTTTAACCTATTGAATTGATTTTATCTACTCTTTTCCAGTCATACCCAAGTCACTGATTGTGTGACATCTGATACGCCGGACTTCAATCACCTTTTCTATTAAGTTTTATGCATCTATTTTACCTTATATAATGTTTTATTTCAATAATCATTTGGGAACTATGAAAAAAACTATGAACGTATCTCAATTTCAAAAACGGTTTCCTTCACCTGTGTCTTCCGGTATTCATTAAGCCTACCTTCATGTGTCTTGAGAAATTAATAATAAATTATCGAAGCCTAATTATTGCATTTATGACTTATGTTCTTTTAAAACCTCCAAAAAAGTCACACGCTTATCCTGTGAGCTTTTTACAACCCAAGCTTGCTTTTCGCTGTCCGTCATATATGGAGCTATAACAGAGAAAAATGTAAGCTTCTTAGAGGAATACGCTTTTTTCGCAAATTTATCAATCATATCATCGCTAATTTCGTTTGCTTGTAATATTGCAGCAAAAAGAGAGAGTTTGTTGTCATCAATCATTTTGTTAAAATATACTTCTTGAGACTTTTTATCTAAAGCAAAGAATATTGCCGAAAGAGATGTGTTTTCTCCGTTGTTATAATATTCCTCAGCCAGTTTAATCACATCTTTATCGCCAACATACTCTACGCCCACAACCAATGGTTTTTCAAGAGGGACGCCAGCAGCTACTGCTTGAGGCTTTAATCTGTCAAGCAATGCTGTTAGAGCAGTTAAAACTTCGGGTTGCTTAATTGAATTTTTGCAGGTTGCGTCAAACGATACAGTGATTTTGGATTTATCCGCAAGGGTGAGGGTTTTTCTGTCTGGATAAGCATTATATCCCTTTTCATATAAGTTCCAGCCCATTTCAAAAATATACCCGTCTTGAAAATATCCTGACTGAGAATAGACATACGGTTGTCCATCACCATTCCCCATGCTCAGCCAAGGAGTTGAATTTTTTTTGTTATCATTTGAAAAACTAATCAACGTATTGTCCAAATAAAGACTAATATCTGAGTAGTTCTTTGAAGCTGTAAAGTACATCAAATAATAACCGTCCGTGGTTGCTAATTTGCTGTTGCTGTATAAATAAACTATTATTTTGCCATCATCAACTCGCATGTTCCACGGATAACGACCACCGCCATTGTAATAGATATAGGTAGTGTATTTGTTTGCTTCTTCAGTTTTTAATACGTATGCCCCTTTGTTCTTGTCACACTGATTGATCCAGTCCTTTATCGGTGCTCCCACCTTGTCCTTGGTTAAATCCTTGGCGGTTATGCCATAATTCTCAAAAACCTGTGTGGCATCCATAGTGAAAACAAAAGTTTCTTCGATTTCTGTTATAAATTCATTTGTATTCTGTGTCTGCTGGTTCGTTGTATTTACTGAAAGCAACTCATTTACGATTCGCGGTTTAAGTGGGCGTATCGCTATAATTTTACCACTACTGTCCTTGACTGCTTCCAAATAAAGTGTGCTGTCGGTCTTACTATCTTCATAACATAGATCAAAGGCATATGTCATACCTTCTTCCTTATATGACTTAAATTCAACAAAGAGTTTCACTCTTTCGCCATTATAATAAACAGCATTTTGCGTGGCATTATATATAACACCAAAGGCTTTATACCGTTCAAAGCTTTGCTTTAGGCTATCTGTCCGGCTGATATAAGTTTGTTTTTGGTTGCCGTTACTTGCCTCATAAGCTCCTGTAACAGCAAAGCCACACATAAAAATCAATGTCAATATAAGCGTCGCACATCTTATAAATACAGATTTTTTCTTAAAATTCATGATTGAATCCAACCTTTCTTTAATGTTTTCCTTGCTTTCCTTTAGTGACAATGAAGCAATGGATTGATGATAACTTCCCATAGCTAAGGCATTAAGCAGGGTATCTCCGTAAGCTTTTTGTTCCTGTGGATTTAGCTTTGCAATAACCGCTTCATCACAGGAAAGCTCACAAGCACGGTTAATTTCTCGTCCCATTAAATAAATGAGCGGATTGAACCAGTGCAGGCAGATAGTTAGCTGCACAAGCCATTTGTAAAACATGTCGTGTCGCTTATAATGGATAAGTTCATGCAAAATAGTATTCCTAAAATCCGCATCAGAAAGCTTGGTTGTCGGCAGTATAATACAAGGTCTAAAAAAACCGATAAGCAGTGGTGATGATACCAAACTATTCGTGTACAATCCTACAGTGCGTTTGATTTTTAACTGCTCAAGGAGTATACCGAGCATCTCTAAATGTTCTATGTCCGATACCTCTGTCCGTCCGGCTTTGATATAGCGTATAAAGCTCTGATAAATCGTCATTTTACGAATAAGCAGAATAATAGCTACCATAAGCCAAACCAACCAAACGTTAGAAAGCACGACGGATAAAGCCTTGTTAAACTGTTGCGCCAAAGAGGTAGTATGTGTTTCAGGCACAATGCTGCTATCAGTTTGGTCGTTTGAATTAAATATAAGTGGAAGAATGTTGTTATAATCCCTGTGGGGAGTTGTTATGTCGGGTATTGGTTCATTTAGCGTTTCTTGTACAGATACCCCTGTAGTTACCTTGCTTTCCATCCTTTCAAAGGCATTGCCCAAAAGATTAACTTCTGATGAAAAAGGCAATAGTAATCGGGCAATCACCACAAGCCAAATGTAATACTGCCAACCTTTACCGAGCTTATGCCGAAACATTGGCTTGCAAAAGCAAAGAGCGAGAATAAAAAGCGAGCCCGAAAGTGACAGCCACAAAGCGGTAATCAGCAGGTTGTTCATTGCTTATCTCCACCTCCTTCCCAATGCCTTTTTAAGTCCTCATAATCCTCTGGGGTAAGCAGTTCCTTTTCTATAAGCGTGGCAACTAAGCCCTTTGTATTGCCCTCAAAAATCTTATCAAGGAATTGCACCGTCTGTCCGGCTTGATAATCAGTTTCCGGTACAATGGCTATGTACTCATTGCGCCGACCAATTTTGTTTGTTTTAAGCAGTCCTTTTTCAATTAACCGAGATAACAGTGTAATAATGGTGTTCTTTGTCCAGTGATTGTCCTTAGCTTCAAGTCCTTCAACGATTTCAGCATACAAGGCTGTTCCTTTGTTATTCCAAATGATTTTCATTAGTTCAAGTTCATAATCCGTTATATGATACAATTTTCAACCTCCTCTTTAAGCGTACTATTTGTACACTAAAATCATGATAACATACAGTAATCATAATGTAAAGATTTTTAGATTAAAAAATTTTAAAAATTTCTATGTGAGAGTATGATCATCCGCTCGGCTGTAACACTCAGTATGTGCGGTCATACTTTTTTGTTCCATTATAAAACACCTTTATATACTTAATACACCCAAAGCGTATCCACTACAAGACTTGAAATTTTCCCGATTTTGTGGTATAGTAAGCATATAAAATCAAAAGTGCTTTTTATTTTAAGCATGTTATTTAAAGCTTTTAATATTTAATTTGCTCTCGGTAATTCATTACCCATAAAATTATCCGAATCAAATCTGTCGTGAATATCCTCAGCGATCATAAAAAGCCTTTTTTGACTGGATAACTTTTATAGGAAAGAAATCGTTTCTCTATCCAATCTGCTGTCACCATAAACCGTCCAAAAACATAGTCGGTTGCTTCAAAAATCAGACTTGGAAAGACTTCTATGTATCTCTCTAATTGATGAACAAAATTCAATGTAGACTTAAACCATACTCGCTCTGCCCATTTTAAATCTTCTATTTCCAACGGGTCTCTATCACGTTCAAAATCTTTCGTGTTAACTCCATATATCCATGCTATCTCCTACTCGTTTGCTTTCAAAGACTCAATCATGTCAATCTTTTTCAACTTGTGTCTAAGGATAAAATTACAAATTACTGTAGTAACTAATGTAGTGGCAACCGGCCAAAGGATTGAGTGGGCAGTTAAATATACCGGAAACACCATGCTGTCTAAAGTAAAAGCTTTCAATAGCTTTAAATAAGCAGCCACGCCCAGTGGTACGCCCAGAATTATCGCGATTACAGTTAAAATCATATTTTCTTTGAAAATCATGTTATTGAGTTTTGAGCGCTGGCAGCCTAAAACCTTTAAAGTCGCAAGCTCTCTGTACCGTTCCTGTATATTAATTGTAGAAATGCTGTAAATAGCGGCAATAGCCAAAAGCACAGCACACATAATGATTATAATCATCATTGCCAAAAGATTCTCTAAGCCTCTTTCTGTCTGCGCTTGTAAATCGCTTATTGTTTTAACTTCTTTTACAGCATCCATTTCAGTGAAAGTACGGTAAATATCACCTATAGATGATGGTTTCTCAATTTGATAGAGTAAAGTATTAGGTTCCAGGTCTAATCCATTTGATTCTAACAGTCCGAAAGTGCAGTATATTTCTTGATTTAAATATTGCACAGAAATTCCGCCGATTATCACATCAAAGGAAATGCCTTCATACTTCGGGTTAATGAGTTTTATGCGTAAATCATCTCCAACAGATAATTGATGGGTTTCGGCATAGCGCTCTGAAATCACGACAGTAGAATCGTCCAATGTCAATAGGTTTCCGTTGCTGTCAAAATTTTTTATACATTGCTGGTCATTCGATAATGCTATGAGGTTTATCGTTCTTTTGTCAGCAAGATTCGTAATGACAATGTCCGTCTGTGCCATTTCACTGGCATTCATGCCGTTAGAATCATCAAAATCAGGTAATTCAATTGAATCCAAAGGCGTTAAGAACGCTACACGTAAATCGTAATTGTAAACCTCTGCATATTGCCGATTTACTAATTCTGTCCTTGACCCCAAATAGCTGGTTGCCATAATTAATAAGGCTACGCAAAACAGTATTCCGGCGACACTAAAAGTTGCCCTTATTTTATGCGTAAATATATTTCGCATGATTAATTTGTCAGTATATTTCAAATGATTCCAAAATGCCTTGATTCTTTCAAGAAATATCGGCTTCATTGACTTGTAGGGTTTCGCTCTCATAGCTTGTGCCGGATTTTCCTTAAGGTTTTTTCTGACCGATATATAACAAGCTACTACACCAAAAATGACTGAAAATAGCAGTGCTTCAAGTACATATCTGAAATCAATTGTAATCTCCAGATTTGGCATAGTTAGAATTGATGTGGATTGTTTCATCAGAATGTTGGGATAGAGATAGACCCCTAATATTGAACCTATTAAGCCGCCAATCATACCAATTATTAAGGCATAACTAACGTAATGCAGGGCAATGAGCCGCCCTTTCGCACCTATCGCTTTCATAGCACCAATTTGTGTACGTTGCGCATCTACTATGCGAGACATGATGATGTAAGTTATCAACGCAGCGGCAGCATAAAATATAATTGGTAGTATTTTTGCAAGCACGTTTTGTGCTTCTATTTCATCTGTAAACTGTTGGTAACTCATATTTGCTTGCCGTTGCAGTGCGTACAAATAAGTATTGTTTGATTCAGACGAAATCACTTCAACCTGATTTTCAATATCTTCAAGACGCTCGGTTCCTGTCGCATCAACAAGAACTTCGTTATATTCGGTGTGCCCGGTAAAGCCCGCAAGCGTATCTACAGTAACATAAGCTATACCATACTGGCTGTGATTGGGCGGGTAATCAGATGAATTACGGGACTTGATAATGTGTTCTGAACTCTCAAGAAAGCCAGATATTGTTAGCTCAGTTTCAACATCGTCAACAGAAATTATCATGGAATCCCCTAATTGCAATCCGTGTGCATTCGCATAATCGGCATCAATACCTACAGAGCCATATCCATATGGAACTTCGCCGTCAAGTAAAGTCACTTTATTTATGTTTTCCGTAAGGGTCTGAACTCGTAATGTTGCTTTGATAGTATCTATATTTTGATACGCATTAACAACCGTTCTGCCTTCGGCTATAGCAACACCATTTATTCCGTTAATGGCATCAATTTCTGTTTGCGAAACCTCGCTGTAATAAAGCCATAAATCGGCTAAGTTGCTTGTATCAAAATAATTATCGGCATAATCCTCTAAATTTCTGGCAAAATTCGTCATTCCACCATAAAAGAAAGCCCCTACCAAAATAACAATAATAATCGCGATGAACTGGCCTTTCATTTGGCGCATATCACGTATAATTTTTTTATTTAGTTGTCCCATTACCATTCAATCCCCTCTACCGGTTGTTTCACCACGTTAAAATAGACATTCTCAACCTTGCCGCTTTTAATCGTTATGACTTTATCGGCAATAGGGGAAAGCATAGAATTGTGTGTAATAAGGATTACAGTTTTTTTTTGCTCTCTGTTAATATCCTCTAATAGCTTAATTATTGTTTTTCCGGTTTCATAATCCAATGCACCCGTTGGTTCATCACATAATAGAAGATTGGGATTTTTTGCAATCGCACGGGCTATTGCTACACGTTGCTGTTCGCCGCCTGAAAGCTGTGCCGGGAAATGAGAAATCCGGTCTTCCATACCTACCATTGATAAAACTTCTTTGGCATCTAAAGGATTATCTGTAAACTCACACGCAAAATCAACATTCTCATATGCCGTAAGATTAGGAATAAGGTTGTAAAACTGAAAAACAAACCCTACATAACCTCCCCGGTAATCAGTGAGTTCTTTATCATTAAGGGAAGTAACACAAATATCACCGACAGTAATTTCGCCTGACGTTGCTGTATCCATGCCGCCTAAAAGGTTCAGTATCGTGCTTTTACCGGCTCCGCTTGCGCCGAGTATAATAACAAATTCGCCATCTGCAATTTCAAAATTCACTTGACGCAACGCCTTTATCTCCACCTCACTTATTCGATATGTTTTTTCAATGTTATCAAATTTAATCATTCTTCTTTCTCCTCTTGTCCAAAAAATCCGCAATGGTATTGATAAGGATTTCCATACTTTGTTGGCGGCCTACTTCTCCATACTCTGATTTGCATGAAGCAATATATTGCAGACCATCCATAAGATAAGACAACACGCTATATGTCATAATATCCGTATCGCTAATCCCTAAGAAATCTGCGGAACGCTTGAAATTGTTATGTGATTTTTCGTTTTCACGTTCCTGCATTATCTGTGGGAGCTTGCGCATTAGAAATTCCATATCTTCGGGCTCAATAAACAAAGCGATACTGTCCGGAGAAAGGTAAATGTCTTTAAACGCTTTTACTATGTTTTGCTTAAAATTGTCTCCATCAAGCCGCAGGCTGAGCATAGAATCCAGCATTTTACTTTCGGCGTTTTTTACAATTTCATAAAGTAATTCTTCTTTAGTCTGGTAATAGGAATAAAAAGTCCCTTTTGCTATTCCCACAGCGTATACAATGTCATCCACAGTAACGCGTTTCAGTCCCTTTTCCTTTATTAACGCGATACCTTTCTGGTGTAATGCTTGCCGTATCAACATTTTTTCTTCTTCGCTGACTACCTTTGGCATTTTGTTATCCTCCTTATTATGACTATTATAAGTCTATATAGTCATAATAAGGGTTTTATTTTGACTGTCAAGGTTTTTTATTTTTACTCTTGGTTTACATGAGCGTTATGATCATTTCAGTTACTGGTACAAAAACTTATTGCAACAACAACATTTTTTAGCGCAACCGTATTTAGTAGCATAGACAATCAATGTTTTCACTGGTTCTTCCCCTTTCCGTATGTTTTACAAAATTGTGCAACATGCTTTTCCAAAAAAACTATCGCTTCTTCTTCACGCTGGGGAATGCTAACATACTTACTCTGCAATAAATAAATTGGGGAATAAAATTGCATAG
>CAYWVS010000051.1:0-21604 GCA_964461765.1 uncultured Anaerovorax sp. | reverse complement strand
CGTTTATATTTAACGTGCCACTTTTTACGTAGACTTGGCAACTACGGCTCGCTTATCCGGCTTCTACACCCCCGTCGAAACCTTTACACCCCCATATTTTAATCGCTAAATTTATTCTGTAAATTCTTTTCAAGCAAATTTAACCTTGAATATATCTTAACACCAATTCTTTTAAAAATCAATCTACTAATTTTTCCAACTATTCGTTTTTATTCTTTAATAGTCTTATATAGTCACAATTATTCATTTTTATGTTTTAAATAAGTCTACAAATATATACTATATTACTAATTTAAAAAACAATAATTTAAGTTTAAGTTTGACTTTACAATTGATAATATATTTATACCATATTTTTTTAAAAATTAATCATCAGAAATAAATTAACTGATTTTTCATGTAACATTTTAAATATTACTAATTTAAAAAACAATAATTTAAGTTTGGCTTTACAATTGATATATTTATACCATATTTTTTTAAAAATTAATCATTACAATTATATTAAAGTATTTTTTCTTTTGATACAAATATTATCGTTTCAAAATTAAAAGTTTTAAGAATTAATATCTTGAACCACTAACTCGGCACTCTTCATGACTAAATTCACGCCGGCTCCCGGATGAACAGAGGCTCCGGTGAAATAAAGATTATGCAATGATGGTATTCTGCATTGTGGACGAAATGCAATACTTTGAAATTTATCATGTCCGATACCAAAGCCTGATCCCATATAACAGTTAAAATCAGATTCTAATGTTTCAGGAGTCAAAACCTCTTCGTGCAAAATTAATTCCGGAAAATTTGTAATTCCTGAAATTTTTTCCAACGTTTTTAAACATATCTTACGCATTCTATTGATGGAAATATCATCCCATAAGATATTTCCGTAGGCTAGGTTAGGTACTCTAACCATGATATTCATGCAAGTCTGATTGCCCTTTACAAAGGTATCATCAATGGATGATGGATAGTACATATAAAGTGGAGGGTTATAAGGCAATCTCCCGGAAAAGACTTTTTCTATTTCCATTTTAAAAGCATCATTTAAATAAAGGTTATGAACGTTAAATTGGCTTAATTTCCCGTTCAGCACTAATCTTAAAATAAATGTAGAGCAAGACATTTTAAAATTAGAACAGTACATTGGATTATACCGATTTTTCACGACTTCATTCTTGATCAAACGTGATAATGTGTATGGAACGTCTGCATTTGATATAATTAAATCGGCTGAAAAAAAATGACCGTCGCAAGATACTCCATAAGCCACGTTATCTTTTATTAGAATTTCGTCAATCGGTTTACCGTAGTGAATCCATCCACCCAATCCCTCAAATGCTTTTACCAAACCATCCACGTAGGCACCCATACCACCTTTGATATGCTTGATGCCCTTGTGTTGAGAAAGAGCAGGAACCGTAGCATAAGTATTGATTAATTTATATGGAGATGTGCCCATATAGAAGCTTTGGAACATTAATAGATTTTTCAAATGTTCGTTAGAAAAGCTTCGGCTTAAAGAAATATCAACCGTTGAAAAAGGTTTTAAACCTATAAAAGATTTTATAGTATTTTTATTTAACATGCTTTTTAAATTGAAAAAGGACTTGGAAAAAAATTCTTTATCAACAAACTCATATTTTTTATAAAATTTTTGAACAAAGGCTCTATAATCCTTTAAGGATTCTTTAAATTGCTTCTCAAATTGACCGATTTGCTTAGAAAGATCGTAACATAAATGATAAGTATCTCCGTTTTCGTAAAATACTTTGTACAAAACGTCTAAGTCCATGAAGGTAAAATAATCTTCAGGAGCTAAGCCTACATCCCGAAAAATCTTTTCATAGGACTGGGGGTCAATGGTAATGGAAGCTGCCATGTCAAAGGGAAACCCTTCAAAAGAGCTGTGTAGAGTCTGTGCTACGCCCCCTGCTTTTCGATGCTTTTCAAAGATTTCTACTTGAAAACCCTCTTTGGCCAGCCGTATACCGCTACAAAGTCCTCCAATTCCACTTCCTATGATGATTACCTTTGGTCCCATAACCGATTCCTCCTTAATGCACTGATACTTCTCTTGATATTTTCATAAATTAGTATGCGTAAATGGAAAACTGTTCATTCCCTTTTTTTATTATGCAGGAAATATCGTCAAAGAAGATATTGAGGTCATATCAAAGAACGTACCTTGCAAAGAGTTGCCCCTTGCGGGCGACATTTGGAAATAGGAATCTTTGATTCCGTCATTTCCACCTTCTTTACTTTAAATTTTCCTAAAATCGTAACTAGTTACAAAATACAACTTGCATATGAAGAAAAAAAGTGAGATAATATGATTAACGATATATTAGATTTAACAATTTCAGTCTTTTAATATAGACAGATGATTTGTTGAGTCCTTTTATAAGTAAGAATAAAATGTGTAAGGAGGCTAAAAAATGTATACTTGTGATAAAGCAAGAATGGAAGACAAGATCGTAACTTTTAGCAAATTTGGAGACGCTGGAAATGGTGGAATCACCAGATTTTCTCTTTCAGCAGAGGCTATTCAAGCTAGAGATGAATTCTGCAAAAGAATGAAAGCATTAGGCGCAGAAGTTAAGACAGATGATATGGCAAATATCTATGCTACTTTTAAAGGTACGGAAGACCTACCAGCCATTGCTTCCGGATCCCACCTGGATTCTGTAAGAAACGGCGGTAACTATGACGGTGTTTTAGGTGTTTTAACAGCTATGGAAATGGCTGAGACCATCGTAACTCAAAACATTCCTCATAGACATCCCATTACAGTAATGGTATGGACCAACGAAGAAGGTTCTCTATATCCACCTGCCATGATGTCCTCTGGGGTAATCTGTGGTAAGTTTGATAGAGACACAATGCTGGCTTCTACCAATCCAAAAGGTAAGACTTTTGGAGAGGCACTTGATGAAAGCGGTTATAAGGGCGAAGAAGCCAACCGTTTAAACGCTAAAGATTACAGAGCCATGATTGAGCTTCACATTGAGCAGGGTCCTGTTTTAGAAGAAGAGAAAAAGGATATCGGAGTAGTGCAAGGTGTTTTGGGAATGGTAAATTACAGAATCAGAACCTTTGGACAGTCTGACCATGCAGGAACCACTCCTATGAAAAACAGAAGGGACGCACTTTTAGCAGCTGCTTCTGCTCTGAAATATCTTCATGAGGAATTGGATAAACTGGATAGTAGCCTAGTTTACACTACCGGAGAAATTCTTTGCCATCCTTGCGTACATACAGTTATTCCCGATATGGTTGACTTCTCTTTGGATGCCAGACACAGAGATCCTGAGGTGATCAAGCAAGTAGTAGCCGTAATCGAAAATATGCCAAAAGAATTCGACAAGTGCAAAGTTGAATATGAGAAGGCGTGGGGTAGAGCTACCATAGAATTTGATCCCGAATTGATTGGAATCGTAAGAGACAGCGTTGCAGAATTAGGTTATTCCAACATGGATATCTATAGCGGTGCAGGACACGATGCTCAATACGTTGCAGATGTGATTCCTACAACTATGATCTTTGTTCCCAGTGATGAAGGACACAGTCACTGTGAACCTGAGCATACTTCTGTGGAACAATGCTGGATGGGAGCTAACGTTCTGTTAAACTCTGTTTTAGCCCTTGATAAGAAATAAAATAAAATAATTAAAAAAATTATTTTACCGCATACCGGTTATCAAAAGTGTATTAAAAATAATATGCTTTTGAACCGGTATTCTTTATTGTGTAGGCAATATCGTCGGAGACGATATTGACGGAATATCAAAAAAGGTTACTGCTTAAAATTGCGGGCAACACCCGCACTAACGTGGTGAAGCCGCCTTTTATTTCTCACGCCAAAGATTTCCCTTAATATTGAAAAAGCCAAATAAAAATGTTACACTAACTAATGAGAATGCTGATTAAAAAAACACTAACCGGCAAATATTTAAAAGAGAGGTGAGGGTAATTGAGTAAAAGTTTAATGGATGGGGAAAAAAAGCCTATTGATAAGCCTGCTGAAAAATCCAAGGAAAAAACCGTTGAAAAAGAGAAGAAATCAGGAGGATTCCCCTTTGTTGTATTAGCTATTATCCTTGTCCTTGCGGTGATTGCTGTATATTTTGTTCCAAAATTCACAAGCAAAAGCCCGCTAGCCACTACGGAAACTTTTTTGCAAGCTGTTAAACACCAAGAGTTGGCAACGGTTAAGACCGTATACGCGGGGGATGAAAAGATCTTTGATATTAATACCAATGACGTAGTAAACCCAAAATATGACCCACAGAGTAAGGCTTTAATCACTAAAAAACTATTGGAGTTTCAATTTACTGTAGAAAATGAAGTGATTACCCAACCAAAGGAAGAGGGGGGAGATCCTACCGCCACCGTAGACGTGACCATGACCACCATCAACTTGGGGGAGGCCATTAATCAAGCGTTAAAGAGCTTTTTTGCCACATTGCAATTAGAGCAAATGGGTGTAGGTGAAGGGGATGTAATGAAACAGGTAGAGATCGCGCTACTGGAAAAGGTTGCAGGTGCCAAGGCAGATTATGAAGCTAAATTCACATTAAACTTAACAAAAAAAGAGGGAGTTTGGCTTTTGGATACCCTAGAGCGAAACGCACCCTTCTTCAATGGATTTTATGGAAATGCCAACGGTGTTATGCCCAACCTATAGGCGTTCAATGGTTAATTTAAAGTTTTAAGGAATTACTCAATTATGAACTATACTATTTTTTTATTTTTTCGATAAATTCATGAATATATTTTTCTTCAGTAGCCCAGGAGGTGACCAATCTGATGGTGGACTCTTCAGGGCTTATTTTATTCCATATATAAAACCCATAATCTTTTTCTAATTCCTTAATTAATTCATTAGGAAAAATGGGAAAGATCTGATTAGAGGGAGAATCTGTAAAGAATTTATAGCTACACTTTTCTATTTCTTCCCTCAATAGGGTAGCCATCCTATTGGCATGAGTACCTAATTGAAAATACAAATCGTCTTTAAAGAGAGCTTCAAACTGAATCCCCAGTAATCTCCCCTTTGCCAATAGACCGCCTTTTTGCTTGATATGATAACGAAAGTCTGCCTTCAGAGAGTCATTGCAAATGACCAAGGCTTCCCCAAACAAGGCTCCGTTTTTAGTACCACCGATATAAAAGGCATCCAATAGTCTGGGAAGATCTTCCAGGGTTAAATCGTTTCTTTGGCAAGTTAAGGCAGAAGCCAAGCGAGCTCCATCCATATATAAGTACAATCCGTTTTCATCGCAGACCTTACGGAGAGCCACTAACTCAGCTTTGGTGTAAATAGGTCCTATTTCTGCAGAGTTAGAGATATATACCAATTTTGGCATTACCATATGTTCATCTTCGTGCTCCACCAGGCACTGTACGATTTGCTCCGGCAGAAGCTTTCCCTCTTCTGTAGGAATGGGAATCACCTTATGACCGGTGGCCTCGACAGCTCCGGTTTCATGGACGTAAATATGTCCGGATTTTGAGGCTATCACAGCTTGATGAGGTCTTAAGAATGCGGCAATGGCAGTAAAGTTGGTTTGGGTACCACCAACCATTAGGTGTACGTCCGGCTTCTCGGTGCCCATTGCTTTTTTAATCATTGCTATGGCATTTTCGCAGTGAGGATCCTCTCCGTATCCATCGGTTTGTTCCATATTTGTTAGGGTAAGGGCTTCCAGTATCCTGGGGTGCGCCCCTTCACTATAATCACTTCTAAAGCTGTACATTAATTTGGCCTCCTTAAATCATTTAGATTATTTAAACTAATTTTGACTCTAATCATTAGGAAATAACTCCTCAACAAGATTAAATGAAATTATTCCTTAACAAGAATTATGAAATTACTTTATCACCCACTAATTATAGCATGAATCGGTATTTATTCAACTGCGTAATATTATTTTTGTAGTTAAGCTGTGATAATGTCCCCATATAATTCTTGAAAACAAAAACTTCTGAGGAGATTTTTTTCTGGTTAAGCTGTGATAATATCCCCATATAATTTCTATGAGAAAATTTTGAAATAATTTATCTGTTTAATTAAAAATTTATGAAATAATCATCTAATAAATTAAAAATCATTTTAAACTTAATTAAATTAAATATTGAGCTTTTAAAATAAATAGAAGTTGTTTAATTTATGGTAAAATAGGGTAAATTACTTAAAAGATATCATTAAATATTAAATCATATTTAATTTAAAAAACCAATAGGAGGATTTTTATGAAAACAAAACAATTAAAGGATAACTTATTCTGGGTGGGAAATTTAGATCCAAGCTTGCGTGTTTTCGATATAATCATGATGACAGAATTTGGAACCTCATACAATTCTTACGTGCTAAGAGGTTCAGAAAAAAATGTTATCTTTGAAACCTCTAAAGCTAAATGCTTTGATGAATATATTGAAAAGGTGGAAGAAATCGTTCCCATTAGAAGTATTGACTATATCGTTGTAGATCATACTGAACCGGATCACGCCGGATCCGTTGAGAGACTCTTGGACATGAACCCAAAGTTAAAAATAGTAGGTACGGCTTCTGCTATCAATTTCATGAAAGAAATCTGCAACAAGGACTTTACTTCTATTGTGGTTAAAGAAGGAGATGAACTGTCATTAGGCGATAAAACCCTGAGATTTATCATGGCTCCCAACCTACATTGGCCGGACAGTATGTATACCTACATTGTAGAAGACAATGTTTTGGTAACCTGCGACTCCTTTGGTTCTCACTATTCCAGCGAAGGCATCACCAACGATAAAATTGAAAATCAAGAAGATTACATGAAGGCTTTGAAGTATTATTATGATATGATCATAGGTCCCTTTAAATCCTACGCCTTAGATGCTATAGAGAAAATTAAAGATTTAAATATTGAGATGATTTGCCCGGGACATGGCCCCGTTCTCATTCAAGAACCTAGAAAAATAGTGGAAATTTATAAAGCTTGGTCCACAGAAGTGAACCCCAATAGCAAGAAAACTATTGTTATTCCATACGTTTCCGCTTATGGCTACACGGGAATCATTGCAGAAAAAATCGGGGAAGGGATTAAAGCTGCCGGTGACATTGATGTCAAAATCTATGATTTGGTGGAAAAATCCGACGGTGTACTGGAAGAGCTTTACTGGGCAGATGGAATTTTACTGGGAACACCTACCATCGTAGGGGAGGCTTTAAAGCCTATTTGGGATCTTACCACTTCCATCTTTGCCAAAACCCATGGTGGCAAAATTGCTTCAGCATTTGGCTCCTATGGATGGAGCGGAGAAGGGGTTCCCAATATCATTGAACGATTAAAACAACTGAAGATGAAAGTCTATGGAGAAGGGTTAAAAATTCGATTTAAGCCCAATGATATTCAACTTCAGGAAGCCTTTGAATTCGGTTACGGCTTTGGTTCTTCCGTCATGGTAGGAAAGATAGTGAAGAAAGCAAAACCTGCCAATAGCAAGAGAGCTTGGAAATGTCTGATCTGCGGAGAAATTATTTACGGAGATGAGGCACCGGAAGCTTGTCCTGTCTGTGGTGTAGGACCAGACCAGTTCATCGAAGTGGAAATTTCAGATGTAACCTTCCACTCGGATAAAAAGGAACGCTTCGTAATAGTAGGAAACGGTGCTGCCGGTACAGCTGCCTGTGAAGCTATTAGATGTCGAAATGAAGTTTGCTCCATTGAGTTGATTTCTGAAGAGGATGTCATCGGATACAATAGACCAATGCTCACTAAAGGGATTATGACGGAAATAGATCCTTTAAACTTCTTCATTAAACCATATAATTGGTATAAGGAAAATAATATAACCCACACTTTAAACACCGGTGTAACAGCCATAGATCCGCAAAAGAAGGTGGTGAAGCTCACCAATGGGGAAGAGCGCCCATATGATAAACTTATTTTGGCTACAGGGGCTCAATCCATGATTCCTCCTATCAAAGGTGTGGACTACAAAGGTGTATTTTCTATCAGAACTTTGACGGATGTCAACCGTGTTGAAAAAGCCTTGGATGGTGTAAAAGAAGTAACTGTTATCGGCGGTGGCGTATTAGGTTTGGAAGCTGCTTGGGAATTTAAGAAAGCTGAGAAGGAGGTTACCGTCATAGAGTTGGCACCATTGCTCATGGGCAGACAACTGGATGAACGAGGCTCTCAAGCTCTGAAAGCTGCTGTAGAAAATTCCGGAATTAAAGTTTTCACAGGTGTTGGAATTGAATGTATTGAAGGTACCGGTGATGGGGTAACATCCGTAAAGCTTGCCGACGGAACACAAGTAAAAGCTCAGATGGTCATTTTGTCCACAGGTGTGAAACCCAACGTAAGCATAGCTGTAGAAGCGGGAGTTCAGGCAGGGCGATCTATCATTGTAAATGAAAAAATGGAAACCTCAGTACCTGACATCTATGCCTGTGGAGATTGCGCAGAGTATGAGGGACTAAATTATGGCATCTGGAATCAAGCTATCGATATGGGAAGAATCGCAGGACTTAACGCAGTGGGAGACTCTGAAGAATATGAGCAGGTTATTCCCGCAAACTCCTTCCACGGTATGGGAACCAGCCTCTTTGCTATCGGAGATACAGGAAAAGATCAAAGCAAGAAGTATAAGAGTATCGAGATCCTTGATGAAGCCAGAAAGACCTATGAAAAGCTTTATGCGGTGAATAATAGATTCTGCGGCGGTATCCTCATGGGAGATGTAACAAAAGCTCCAACCTTCTTGGAGGCCTACAAAGATAAAGAAATGCTGACAAAGATGTTTTAGACCACTGATTTGATTCACAGGTTTTAGCATTTCGCCAAGTGAAAGTTTATTCCAAGCTAAAACCTTAAACTAAATTATTGTAAAAAATAAGAAAAAAATCAGATAAAAACAAAAATATAAATTGTTTTTATCTGATTTTTAAAGTATAATTATTTTAAAATTTTATTAATTATACTACCGAAAACTTGTGAAAAAAAATAGATTTTAAGGGCTACATATGATATACCAATACAAGGCAAAGAATCAAAGCGGAAAAGTAATTAATGGCAAAATAGAAGCCAATAATCTCACTGACTTTTATGAGAACATGGATAGATTGTCTCTCAGGGTTTTAAACTATAAAAAAATAAGCGGAAGTATAAAAATAAACGCCAAGTATCGGTTAAAAACTAAGGATTTAGTATTGTTTTGTAGAAAGATGAGTACCATGCTGTCGGCAGGTATGAGCATCTCGGGATGCTTAGAAGTCATGTATGCAACTGAGCAAAAGCCCAAGTTAAAGGGGGTTTACCTTGATGTATACGAATCCGTAAGAAGTGGAAAAGGCTTGTTAGATTCCATAAGAGGAACCAATGGAGCATTTCCAAACCTACTAGTGAATATGATTGAGTCTGGCGAGGAAAGCGGAAATATTGATTTGATTATGGATAAACTTTCAAAGTATTTTGAAAGGCAGTCCAAAATTGCGGGTAAGATAAAAGTAGCTACCATGTACCCTAAGATATTAGCCATCGTAGCATCCATAGTTGTGGTTATCCTATTTACCTTTGTGTTGCCACAAATATTTAACACTTTTTCCGACATGGTTCTCCCCCTAAACACTAGAATCATGATGTGGATCAGCGGAACTATGGTAGATTATTGGTACCTTTATGTAAGTGTGTTTTTCTTTCTGGGATATGGACTTAAGGTACTTTTTAAAACTCCTGGTATAAGATTTGAAAAGGATCGGTATTTGTTACTTATGCCGAAGATTGGTTCTCTTATGGGCAAAATATATTCTTCGCGATTTGCAAGTACATTGGCTTTGCTATATTCCAGCGGGGTGTCTCTCATTAGTGCTACACGTCTTTCTATAAATGTAGTCGATAATTTATATATAGAAAAAGCATTAAAAAATGTTATTGAAAAAGTTAGCATCGGGCAAACTTTATCTCAAACCTTAGAAGAAATTGACGTTTTTGACAGGTTGTTGCCTAGTATGGTTAGAATTGGGGAAGAGACAGGAAGTCTGGACACCATATTGATTTCAATGTCAGAATTCTATGAATCGGAGACAGAAGTAGCAGTAGAAAGTCTGTTAGCTATATTAGAACCTGCAATCCTAGTTGGAATGGCCATTATCATAGGTTTTATTCTCGTTTCGGTCATAGTCCCATTGTTTGGAATGTATGGTCAAATTGGATAATTTATGGAAAGGAAAGTAGAGGCAATATGCTGTCGATAGATATCAGTGATACAAATATGTATATGGTGGATCTCAAGGTGGGCAATCGCAAGGTACAAGTGGGAGAGCTGCGATCCATCCCCTTTAACCCTAAGGCTCTAATGCCCACGGAAAATACTATTAACAGGGAAGTCTTTGCAAAGTACCTAAATAAGCTTTTCCGGAATACAAAAGAAAAGGAAGTTGCCATTACCTTTTCATTGCTTCCGCCCATGTCCAATGACTATGTTATTCCTATTATGAAAAAAAAGAATCAACAATTGGAGTTAATAAGAAGTAAGTGCTTTCAATACTTATCAGAGGATGATTATACAATTGATTACTGTATTACAGATTTCAGTAAACATAAGAAAAAAAAGAAAGACAAAATTGGTAAGGCGAAGAAAAAAGCAATAGAAAAGGAAGACGAAAAGGACGAAAATCTGGAGCAGAATCAGGACTCCATCTGTAGCGTAACAGCCTACTATGCCCCAAAGCAATTGGTGACAGATGTGAGAGATGTGTTAATCGATCTTGGGAAAAAACCCAAACTATTTCATGTAACCCAAAGCAGTATATTTAAATTTGCAAAAAATTATTTGCAGGAAAAAAATATGATTATTGCAAACATAACCGAAAGACAGCTTACCCTACATCTGGTGAATTGCCCCAACAGCATTATTACCAAGAATTCATATATGGGGGAAGAAAGCGATATGCATGTATTAGCCGGTCTCGGGGGTGACGCCCATGATGTTGCTTCTCAAATTTCTAATCAAATTTCAAGGCTTATGCAATATCAAGCTATTAAAAATGTAGGAGTTGCAATAGAAGCGGTATATTTAATGGGTGAATTGGCAGATAAAGGGTTAAAGGATAAGTTGTCTGCCGATCTGGATGCAAAAATATTACTATTATCTGACGTTTCTTATCCTTTTAAATTAAAACAAGAGGTCTTTGCAGGATATATGTATGCTATGAGTGTAGCTTTTTAACGGAAGAAAGAAAGTAGATTATGTACAAAAAAGATATTAATTTTTTTAAAACTATAGAACCTGATGAGCGGATAAAAGAAGCAACTAAAAATAGAGTTTTTATTATCTTAATTATAGGGGTTTTAATGATTAATATTGCCGGAATTTCCGTACTTCAATTGGCTGTAATGGATAAGCAAGGGGGCATTGCTAAAATTAATGATTTTTTCGAGTTGGAAATCACTCAACTACAGATTGCTGAGCAAAATAAGATATCTAAGGATATCGCAACAGCAGAAGCGGATATTCAAGTCATCCAAGGATTAGAAAATCATATTCAGAGCCTACAAGGATTTAACACGGACATTTATAATGTAGTGCAAAGTGTTAAACCGAATAACGTAGAAGTGGTAGCTTTTTCCTTCGTTAGCAGGACTATTAACATTCATTGTATTACACCGGACAACAATCCACCAGCGGACTACACTAAAGCTTTAGAAGAAACCAATCGCTTTGATTCAGTGCAGTATAGAGGTTTTGTAAAAGGTGATGACGGGGTGATTACCTTTCCCATCTTATGTAAACTAAAGGCGGTGAACTGATGAAACTCCAGAAAAAAGAAAAGCTGCTATTATTTATTTTAGGTATGCTGATAGTGGGCGTACTACCTGTATATTTTATTACACAAAACTTAATTACAGAGAATAATGAGTTAAAAATTGAGTTACAAGAGTTAATAGCTAAGGAGCAGGAATTCTACGACAAGGAACTCATGAAGCCTGTACTTTTGGAAAATTTACAAAACCTAAATAAACAGATTGATGAATTGATAAAAAATATTGCAGACATTAGTAAATCCTATGATGCTCACTACGCATTAACGGATATGGCCGCTAAAAACAATGTGCAATTGAGGGCTTTAGCTATCAGCGATGTAACCTTATATGATATACCGGGAGTTTCCATAGCTACGGAACCCCAAGAGGCAGGGGAAGAAGGGCAAATACAGGAGCCTCTTCCTACCAGAAAGCCAAGCAAAATGCAGGTAACCATTAATGTTACAGGGAATTTGTCCAATATTTTGGCTTTGACAGATGATATTAATCGATATAGCGGGAATTTCATCCTTGAGTCATTTGTAATAGGGGATTTACTCCAGGATGAAGTGAGTGCTCAAATGGCCATAGGAGCATATATGGCACTGACAGATGAAGAAAGGGGGCATGTTAATGAAAACAAAAATGCGCCTAGGTGATTTGTTGGTTGAAAGTAAACTGATTACAGAAGAGCAATTGGCTAGTGCCTTAGAAATTCAGCAGAAATCAGGAGGCATGAAATTAGGAGCCATTCTGGTGAACTTGGAGATCGTATCCGAGGAGCAGGTATTTGAAATTCTTCAAAAAAAATTAGGCATTCCCTTTGTTTCTTTAAAGGCTCCCCAATCCAGAGAAAAACTTGCCATAGATTTTCCGGAGCCGTTGGCCAGGGAAAAGTGCATTTTTCCCTATCAGGTTCGAGGAAACCGTCTATACCTTGCCACTTCCGATCCTTTGGATTATGAGACTTTGAATCAGGTCAGTATTGCAACGGGAAAAAGCATTGAACCTATTTTGGCAACCAAAAAAGATATTTTAGCCGCTATCAATAAATTTTATCATAAGCATAATGTGGATGAAGTAGCCACTACGCTCAGTCAAAGTAGTACCCAAAGTATGCAGAACGATTCTCTGGAGGCTGAATTGGAATCCAGAGTAGGGAATGTACCTGTAGTAAAGTTTATCAGTAACCTGTTGGTGCAGGCTTACCACAAAAGAACCAGTGACATTCATATTGAGCCCAATTATGAAGATGTGGTTGTAAGGTTCAGAATTGACGGGGAGCTGGTAGAAGTAACCAGGCTCAATATAGAGACACATGCTAGCATTGTAACGAGGATAAAGATTATGGGGGGGATGGACATAGCAGAGAGAAGGATTCCTCTGGACGGTCGTTTTAACATGGAGCTTGACCATCATGAGATCAGCGTTCGTGTGGCATCTATGCCTACAGTATTTGGTGAAAAGTTGGTACTGCGTATTATGGCGGATTCTAAGGAAGGGATCTTGCCCTTGGAATCTTTGGGAATTAATAAAGTAAATTCCGAGATGATTCGCAAAGCCATTACTTATCCCAATGGAATTATTTTGGTGACGGGACCCACGGGAAGTGGAAAGAGCACCACCCTTTATTCTTTGCTCAATGAGTTGGCCACAGTGGCTACCAATATTGTAACCGTAGAAGATCCGGTGGAAAAGATTGTTCCCGGAGTCAACCAGACTCAGGTAAATGCAAAAGCGGGTCTCACCTTTGCTTCTGGATTAAAGGCTATCCTTCGTCAAGATCCTGATAAAATTATGATTGGAGAAATCCGAGACATTGAAACGGCAGAGATAGCAGCCAAGGCAGCAATTACAGGACACTTGGTTTTGGCCAGCTTACATACTAATAATGCGGCCTCTGCCTATATGCGTCTTGTGGATATGGGTATTGAACCCTATATGATCGCCTCTTCTGTAGTGGCGGTGGTAGCACAAAGATTGGTGAGGGTCATCTGTCCTCACTGCAAAGAAGTCTATACTCCCACAGAGGCAGATCGGATTTTCTTAAATGGTCTAAATGCCAATGTTTCCCCATTGTACATCGGAACGGGATGCGAGCGTTGCGAATTTACCGGCTCTTTGGGAAGGACTTCCATACATGAAGTCATTCTGACGGATGGGGTAATACGGGATATGATCATGGAGAAAGCAAAATCTGCTGATATAGAAAAATATCTATTGACAGAAAAACATCAAAAATTATTGATAGATGATGCGTTGACATTGCTAAAAGAAGGTAAAATTTTTTTAAAGGAATTGTTAAATTTAACGCATACGTTTTAAAAGCTGAAGAGGTTAGACATGATTGATGATTTAATTTATAAAACTAGGGAATTAAAGGGATCGGATCTCCATCTGACTGTAGGGGAGCCTCCTGTAGTGAGAATCCATGGAAGGGTATCCAGATTGGCAGGATACCACCCTCTTACACCGGAATACATAGATCAAATGGCCAAGGAGCTTACGAGAGCCAATGAAATAGATTACAATGAGGAAACATTAGATTACGATTTTTGTTATGTATCATCGAATAAATTGAGGCAACGTGTAAACATTTTTACCCAAAAAGGAGCCAGAGGTATAGCTCTCAGAATGCTCAATGCAGAGGTTCCTACTCTGGATCAGTTACAGCTACCGGAGATATTAAAACAGATAGCTTCTTTGCCTCGAGGATTGGTATTAGTTACAGGACCCACAGGAAGCGGAAAAACTACCACCTTGGCTGCCATGGTGGATTACATAAATAGTACGAAAAACCATCACATCTTAACCATTGAAGATCCCATTGAATACTTGCATACAGGGAAAAGATGTATCGTGAATCAAAGAGAAGTGAATGTGGATGTAGAGAGCTTTGCCATGGCACTTAGAAGTGCCCTCCGGGAGGATCCCGATGCCATCTTAGTGGGAGAAATGCGAGACTTAGACACTATATCTGCTGCCATTACTGCGGCGGAAACAGGACATTTGGTAATGGGTACTCTCCATACCATTGGGGCAGCCAAGACCATCGATAGGATTATCGATGTATTTCCTCCCCATCAACAGCAGCAGGTGAGAACTCAGCTGGCCACAGTATTAAAAGCTGTTATTACCCAGAACCTTGTGCCCAAGGCAGATGAAACAGGAAGGGTAGCAGCCTTTGAAATCATGTTGACCAATGATGCCGTAGCCAATCTGATTCGAGAAAATAAGACCTTTCAGATAAACTCTGTAATGCAAACCAATGGGAAGAATGGCATGATCCTTCTGGATATGTATTTGGCCGCCTTGGTAAAGCAGGGTACTATCACCATGGAGGTGGCGTTGGAAAGATGTGTCAGTAAAGAGGAACTGACACGCTTTGTGACAGGTAGATAGTGTAAGGATTTTAACCGGTGATAAGGGACACCGGATAAAATATATATTTAAAAAATGTAAAGGAGAACAAAATTATGAACAATTTAAAAAGAAAAGCAAAGAACAAAAAAGGTTTTACCTTAATTGAGTTGATTATCGTTATCGTTATTATCGCTATCTTGGCGGCTATTGCAATTCCTGCAGTTTTGGGGTATATTCAGAAGGCAAAGGATAGTGCAACAAAAGGGGAGATGCAAACAATTAAATCGGCTGTAGCATCTACTTATGCAGCGTCTCAAGCAGGAATCATGAATAAATCAACTTTTGAAGATGAATTAAAAGAAAATCTGGGAGGAGATTTCACTTCCCATGGTGCATTTTCAGGTGGCAAAGGAATCGTTGAAACGAGTGAAGCCAAGTACGAGTATGAAATAAGTGGATCAGCAGTGTATGTGAAAAAGCTGTAATTTATAGTGAGTTTTCTATATGACATATAGTTTTCTTATACACTAACCGCTTAGTATTACTTAATGTAGGCTACTTAAATAATGCGAAAAACTAAATAGAGTAATTAATACTGTGTATGCTTCACAGACTAATATTGTAGGTAGTTTTCCAAATGCTTATATTTACTTACTAAACTCTCAAAGAAAAAAATGTTGCAGGCGGGGGCATCTCCCTTCCTGCAACCATCCCTTAACAATCATTTCTTTTATATTGTTTCGCCCATAAGCTTTGGCTGACGGCTTGCAATCTTTGCAAAAGGTAGCCATCTTTTATATCAAAAAAGAACATAGGATTTTTATGACATACGAAAGCACTATTTATTTCATCATTTATATACTTTATGGATTGCTCATTGGAAGCTTTCTTAATGTCTGCATCTACCGAATTCCCAAGGAGATTTCTGTTTTGGCAGGCAAATCCTTCTGCCCAACTTGCAACCATCCCTTAAACCCTTTGGATTTGGTACCTGTGTTCAGCTACTTGTTCTTGGGCAGGCGATGCAGGTATTGTAAGGAACCCATATCTTCAAGATACGCTTTGATAGAGATCTTAACAGGGTTAGTCTTTGGCATTGTGTATTTGCGATATGGATTGACTGCAGGATCTATATTCGTATGTCTACTTGCATGTATATTAATTACTCTATCATTTATAGATTTGGACACTCAGGAAATTCCTGACAGAGTTCATATATTTATTATAACCTTAGCTTTGTTAAATGTTTTTTTTGAACCTTCCATTTCTATTCCCAATAAGTTGTTAGGTGCTTTGGTGATTAGTGTTCCCATGCTGATGATTGCAGTCTTAACGGGCGGATTTGGGGGAGGTGACATTAAGTTAATGGCAGCAGTAGGACTGTTCTTAGGGGTTGGACCTACAATCGTTTCTTTTTTTCTGGGGGCTATTTTGGGAGGGCTCTATGGAATTTACTTGATGGTTTTCAAAAAAGCAAAAGGAAAGACCGCTTTTTCTTTCGGTCCTTTTCTCAGCATGGGTATATTTATAGGCTGCCTTTACGGGCAGGAAATTGTGGACTTCTATCTTTCCTTTTATTAACTGAAATTAAATAAGTGCTTAGTTATTATTGCTTGCTTTTATATTTCTCTTTGGTGGCTAAACCGCCACGAATATGACGTTCGGCCTTGTTATTATCCAGTATTTCCTTTACTTCTTCACATAAATGTGGATTTATTTCCAATAAGCGCTCGGTTACATCTTTATGAACGGTGGATTTGCTTATTCTAAATTTCTTTGCTGTGGCTCTGACAGTTGCGCCGGTTTCTAAAATATAATGTGCAAGTTCCAAAACTCGCTCTTCTATGTAATCTTTCATGCCATATAATCCCCCTGTTAATATTCACCTTCTGACACAATATATGAAACAATAAGGAAAATATGATTAGATTTTTATGGGGAACTAAAATGTCTTTTCCATTTACTTTTAAGCATTATTCTGAACATGAGTTAAGAAGAGAAAATACCGTTATAGAGGATTAAAGAATGGGAGCAGGCATATTCCTTACTCCCAATTTGAACAAAGGTTTTTATTAAACAAATTCTACTTTTTAACAACAACAGTTTTTTTTAGCTTACGCTTAAAAATCTCAGCATCATCCTTTGTTTTTTCTATGAGCTGTGCTGCTGACAGATTTTTTGTTTTTTCATAGTTGGCATATCTGATTGTATGAATATCATCAATTGTAAGATTGTTACTATTCATTTTTCTCATCTCCTTCATTAATCATTGATGGCGGTACAATTAATATATCGGTATAACCTTCAAAGCGATTTGCGGCTTGCACTTTGTTTATAACCTTAACATTAACAAAGTGTTTAAAGTTCCAACTAACAATTAAGTCGCATTTTAGCACTGTCGCAAGGGCAATATGTCTTAAATCGTCTCTACTTTTTTCGTTTAATACATTGTATTCCAAATATTTGCTTACCAATGACAGACTTTCCTCAGATTCAATTTCATTGACGTATTCTATTTGATCAATGAATTTGCTCAAAAGGCTTGCTTTAGGTTCATTGCATTGTGCTAACTCTCCAAATGTAACATCTGAAATTATAACCTCAAATTTATTATCCTTGATATCCTCCCACAATGCCAAAGTATCCACCATTTTCTCAGGCGTATCGTGGGCATCAAGATGGCTTATTACTGAGGTATCAAGATACAGCTTTAATTTTTTCACTTTCGTACCTCCTATTTCAGTTTATGAATTATTGTACCATAATTGACGCAAAAATAAAAGTATTCCTAATATTTCATTTTAAAACCTTACTTTTGGTATTACCATATGAACCATCATACTTATCAATAAGGAAGTTTTCTTGAAAAAGGAAATTTCATAAGCATAACAAAACTGAAAACATGGAAAAGCGCTGAAATAAGGTGCTTTTTTTAATATGTAGGAATATCGTTTGAGATATTTCTGAAATATCAAAGAACGAACCTTGCAAAGAGTCGCACCTTGCGGCCGACATGTGGAAATAGGAATTTTTGATTCCGCCATTTCCACGTTTTGTAGATATAAAATAAAAGTTTACTAAAATATATTTTTAGTAAACCAATTGCATAAAATAAAAATAAAATGAATAAATATACTAAAAATTAAAAATAAACCTTGACTTTATGCAAAAAATATGTATAATTATGAATTAGTTAGCTAATCAATTGCAACCAAATATATAATAAGGAGTGAGAAAACTTGGCGTATAAAATTTTTATCGACGGAAGAGAAGGAACTACCGGTTTAGTAATTGAGCAAAGGCTAGAGGCCTATGGTGAGATAGAGTTGCTACAGATACCTCCACAGGACAGAAAGAACAAAGAGGCTCGGTTGGAACTCATCAGGCAATCAGATCTCACATTCCTATGTCTTCCGGATGTTGCAGCCAAGGAAATAATGGCAGAAGCTCCTAAGGAAAGTCGGATTGTGGACACATCAACAGCTCATAGAACTCACGAAGATTGGACATATGGATTTCCCGAACTAAACGGAGATCAACGGAAAAAAATACAGAAGGCTACCAGAGTATCCGTACCCGGCTGTCATGCCTCAGGTTTTATCGCACTGGTAAGTCCCCTCACCGGCGTAGGTGTTGCCCCCAAAGACTATCCCTTTACCTGCCATTCTGTAACAGGATATAGTGGGGGTGGTAAGCAAATGATTTCCTTATATGAAGAAAAACCCAAGGTCTCCCAAGGCTCTTTTAAAAATAAAGAGTCAAAACAAATGGAAAACTTAGATGGTAAGCAAAACTTTAATAAAAAATTAGACTCCGATAAAAACAAAGAGACTTTAAATAGCCCCAGGCAATACGCTTTAGCCCAAACCCATAAACACTTAAAGGAAATGACAGCTATAGCTTCTTTGGATTTTGAACCGGTTTTTAACCCCATTGTTTCGGACTTTTATAGAGGAATGATGGTCTCCGTCCCTTTACACTTACCGCTACTCAGGGGGAATCCATCTGCAGAGGAGCTGAGAAAACTCTTGGCGGATCACTATAAAGGAGAAGCCATAATCAGTGTGATGGAGCAGGAGCAATTAGAGAGTGAGACCTTTCTCAATGCAGACCGATTGAGAGAAATGGATACCATGGAAATCTACGTTTTCGGAAATAACCAAAGAGCTACCTTGGTTGCCTTGTACGATAACCTTGGAAAGGGTGCCTCAGGAGCAGCCATACAGTGTATGAACTTGATGCTGGGATTCCCGGAGACCAAAGGACTATCCTTAGGATAATTTCTAAGATAGCTTTCGTATAAAAGAGTGAGAAAAGGTGACTGCTTTCTTAATAGAAACGTTTAAATGTGTGGTCTCATTTTTATATGGAATATTTGAAAATTTGTTGAAAAATAAGATTAATTGTAAATTATAAATAAACGATAAGATTTGATGTCGTAAATTGTCAATAAACGATAAATATTAAAGTCGTAAATGCAGAAAGGATATATATGCTAATCAATTTTGTGGAAGGGGGCATCTGCGCCCCAAAAGGTTTTCAGGCAGGAGGAATTCACTGCGGATTCAGAAGGAATAAACTGAAAAAGGATCTAGGGATCATACTCAGTGATGTAGAATGTAACGTTGCCGCAGTATTTACCCAAAACAAGATAAAAGGTGCACCCATTGAAGTAACCAAAAAACATATTGCCAACGGAAAAGCCAGAGCCATCATCTGTAACAGCGGAAATGCCAACACCTGTGCCCCCAATGGAGTAACCATTGCACAAGAGACCTGTATTTTGTTGGCAAAAGAATTACATATCAAACCTCAGGACATCATGGTAAGCTCCACCGGAGTTATCGGTCAGCCCTTGACCATGGAGCCTTTTGAAAGAGGAATTCCCAAGTTGGTAAAAAAGTTAAGTTATACTGGAAGCGACAGTGCCGCTCATGCTATAATGACTACGGATACACTGAAAAAGGAACGAGCTGTATCCTTTGTTTTGGGAAACAAAGAATGTCACATCGGAGGAATCGCCAAGGGTAGCGGAATGATCCACCCCAACATGGCCACCATGTTGGCTTTTATTACCACAGATGTTTCTATTACTCAGCCAATGCTTCAGAAGGCTTTATCGGCAGATGTGTTAGATACCTTTAACCAGATTAGCGTAGATGGAGACACCTCTACCAATGACACGGTGGCGGTGTTAGCCAACGGAATGGCAGGGAATCAGACCATTGAGGCAGAAGGGGAGGCCTTCGACATTTTCTGTAAAGCACTTCGTTTGATTACCCAAGATCTTGCCAGATTAATTGCAAAGGATGGAGAAGGAGCAACCAAACTTTTGGAGTGTGTGGTTTCCGGAGCTCACAATAGAGAAGTGGCCAGAAAAATCGCTAAATCCATCATTACATCCAGCCTTCTAAAGTCAGCCATGTTTGGGGCTGATGCCAATTGGGGGAGAATTCTGTGCGCCATAGGTTATACAGAGGGGGATTTCTCCATGGAAAATATAGATGTGGTTTTGTCCTCCGCAAAGGGAAATATAGAAGTTTGTAGAGGTTCCGCTTATTACCCTTTCAGTGAAGAATTATCAAAAAAAATATTGAAGGAAAATGAAATTAAAATTTTAGTCTCCATGAATCAAGGATCTGCTCAGGCAGCCGCTTGGGGATGTGACTTGACTTATGATTATGTCCGAATCAACGGGGACTATAGAACATAGAACCTATAAGATGGGAAGTACATATTTAGGTTTTAAGTTTTAATAAGATAGCCATAGGGTCGTAGGATATAAAATATTAGAAGAATTGACCAAATTTGAGATAAACATTCAATGTTGGATTATTCAAAAGAAAAAAGGAGGAAAGTCAAGATGCAGAATTCAGAATACAAGGTAAAAGCACTTATGGAGGCTTTCCCCTATATTGAAAAATATAGAAATAAGGTAATCGTGGTAAAGTATGGGGGCAATGCCATGGTCAATGAAGACTTAAAGAAGTCTGTCATGAAAGATTTAACCCTTCTTTCCTCCCTGGGAATTCGAGTGGTATTGGTTCACGGCGGAGGGCCGGAAATTGATGCCATGCTGAAGCGAGTGGGAAAGGAGCCTAAGTTTATCAAGGGATTGAGATATACGGATGAAGAGACTTTAGACATCGTAGGTATGATCCTGATGGGTAAGGTCAACAAAAACCTAGTTTCTCTCATTCATAGCAACAACGGTAAAGCTATCGGTCTCAGCGGTGTTGACGGTGGGTTGATACAGGTTAGACCTATGGAAGGGGAAGTGGATTATGGATTTGTAGGGGACATCACAAAGATAGATCAGGAACTCCTTCTGACGGTACTGGATAAGGGCTTTATCCCGGTGATTGCAACCCTAGGAGTGGACTCTCAGGGACAACTTTACAACATCAACGGTGATACGGCCGCCGCCGCAATTGCAGGAGCCATGGGGG
>CAYWVS010000050.1:0-21844 GCA_964461765.1 uncultured Anaerovorax sp. | reverse complement strand
TTTCCCTCCTCTTGTCGGTAAATACAAATTATATTTCCAGCTCGGAAAGCTTGCGATAGAGCGTGGCTCGACTGAGACCCAACTCCTTTGCAATCTGATCCTTTGCATTGCTGCTGTTTCCATATTCTTTTAATCGTCCTGTAATAATCTCTCTTTCAAAAGATTTCACTTGATCTGCCAAAGGTAAGCTGCTGTAAGATACTTTACTGGGTGCTTCATCGTTGTTTAAAATGCGATAGGGTACGGCATCGATACCTATGGTATCTCCATATGCCATATTTGTTCCATATTCTATGGCATTTTCTAATTCTCGGACATTGCCGGGCCAATTATAGTTTAAGTAAATATTTTCTGCTTCTTCAGTAAAGCCGGTGATTCTTTTGTTCATAAATCTATTATATTTATGAAGAAAATGATACATAAGAATCTTGATATCCGTTTTCCTTTCACGCATAGGGGGTATGGAAATAGGTATGACACTGAGTCTATAGTACAAATCCTCCCTGAACTTCCCATTTTTTATCATTTCATCCAGATTTTTATTGGTAGCAGCAATCACCCGCACGTCCACTATAATGGTTTTGTTTCCTCCCACTCTTTCAAATCTCATGTTCTGTAAAACATGAAGAATTTTAACTTGCAAGTGTAAGGGCATATCACCAATTTCATCTAAAAATATGGTTCCTCCGTTAGCCGTTTCAAATTTTCCTATCTTTCCTTTATCTACTGCTCCTGTAAATGCTCCCTTCTCGTACCCGAAGAGTTCACTTTCCAAAAGATTCTCAGGAATTGCACCACAGTTCACAGTAATAAAGGGTCCCTTTGCCCGAGAGCTGGCATAATGAATAGCCTTGGCAAACATTTCCTTCCCCGTTCCGCTCTCCCCGGTAATTAAAACAGTGGAATTCCCTCGTGAAGTAAGAATAGATAAATTCTTCGCTTTTTGGATTGATTCGCTTTCTCCAAAGATATCGTCAAAAGTGTTTTTAAGGGCTCTATTATTGATGTTATACACCAATTTCTGAGCTTCCTCTATATCTCTGAAGGAAATTACAACACCGGCAACTGTATCTGCCTTAAAATAAGGTTTTGCTGTTACGATAAAATGAAAATTTCCTCTATCATTTCGAAATAATTCTTCATTCTCCGTATAGCCGATGCCGGAACGAATGACCTCCAGTGCAGGGCTTCCACCCATGAATTGACTAATGTGCCTGCCGATCATATCTTGCTTAGTAGTAGAGAACAGCGATTCAGCAATACTATTGCATTGTTTTATGTAACCCCTACTATCTATAGCAAATATACCTTCATGGGTTGATTCTAGCACTGTTGCCATTTCATTCATGCTGAGAGCGATATTGTTTAAGGCCTCTTTTTGTACAGCCTTGGCGGCCAAAAGGTCTGCCATCTTTTCCACAAAGCTTACCATACTTCGGTTTTTATCCAATAGTATCTCTTTTTGTTGCTCTGTTAAAGCGATAAGACCAATGATCCCCAGAATTTCTTTTTCTGTTTTTATAGGAGTACAGATTTCTGCCAACTCACTTTTGTTATTTGCAAGAGACGTGCCATAAAATTTATAGTTTGGTGCATCCGCAATGTATTCTGTCATTCCACTGCGCAAAACCCTGGCATAGAGATAGTTTCCATCAACTTCTCCCGCTTCTTCTTTTTTCCCAACAGAATCAAAATACACGTTTGTGCCACCTATAACCGTTAGCTCATGGTCAACAATTTCCACCTCTACACCGATGGCAATGCCTATAGCCTCCGCTACTTGCTGTACACTGGAAGCAATATCCTTTAGTAAAGACATCTTGTCCTCCTCAATGCTTCTTAGAAATTTATTTCTCAATTTAATTTGTTTCATTATATTAAGTAAAATAAATTTCTATTATCATAAATATTATGCTATTATATCATATTTTTTTAAAGAAAAACACATTTTTGAGACAAAATTCTTATTATTAATATATATATCATTCTTCTGACCTATAGTCTAACCCAATGTTTTTTCATCAGTAACGGCAGATCCTAAGTTCAGGGTATTTTTTTCTATTTCCAAAACCATATTTTTAATTTGCAATATTTGCTCAGGTTCTAAATTTTCGCCCACTGCCAGTTGAGTAGCATAGAGGATTTTCTCCAACTGACTGTGAATTCCCGACAATCGTTTTCTTACTTTCTCCAGCTCCTCTTGATCCACGAATTCTTTTACACTTTCTTTGACCGAAACCACAGAATCCTTTTTCAGTTCAAATTCCGACACCCCTTCTACAACGATACACTCATAACCCAACTCTTCTTTTACTGATTCAGCAAATGCATGTTTGGAATCATCCTCACCGTGAACTAAAAAGATTTGTCCCGGTTTCTTGTGGAAACCCCTTAACCATTCTATCAGCCCTTCCTTATCCGCATGACCGGAAAATCCTTGTAAGTTGTGAATTTCTGCAGCCACGTGAATTTCCTCACCCATGATCATCACATCTTTTTGCCCATCAACCAAAAGCTTCCCAAGGGTTCCTTCCGCCTGATATCCCACAAATACGATGCTTGATTTCTTATCCCATAAGTTATGCTTCAAATGATGTTTAATCCTTCCCGCTTCACACATACCGCTGGCAGAAATTATAACTTTAGGGTTTCTATCAAAATTGATACTCTTGGATTCTTCACTGGTTTTCGTAAATTTTAAATTTTTGAAATCCAATGGGTTATCACCGTTTAAAATGTACTCCTTCGTCTCTTCATCAAAGGCCTGTGCATTCTTTTTAAAGACTTCTGTAGCCGTTGTAGCCATAGGGCTGTCCACAAATACTTTTAAATCGCTAAGCTCCCTCTTGAACTGTTCATTTTCATGATAAAAGCGGTTTAAGTCGAAGATAAGCTCTTGGGTTCGGCCTACTGCAAAGGATGGTATTACAACCGTGCCCCCCCTTCTTGTAGTTTTTAAAATAATATCGATTAACTGATCTATACTCAGGGCATTTTCAGGGTGTAACCGATTGCCATAAGTAGTTTCCATGATTACATAATCAGCTTTTTTGATAAGGGTAGGGTTTCTTAATATGGGCCTATTTTTTACACCGATATCACCGGAAAAAACGATCTTTGAAACGTCGTCCTTCTCCTCCACCCATAGTTCCACAATAGCAGATCCTAAAATATGCCCTGCATCGTTAAAAACTAGTTTCATTGTATCATTAATTTCAATCAATTGATCGTACAGGACAGGATGAATAAACTGAAGGGCATCTGTGGCATCTTGCACCGTATAGAGAGGTTCAATCATGGGTTTCCCTGCCCTCTCTGCCTTGCGGTTTTGCCACTCTGCCTCTTTTTCATGAATATAGCCACTATCCTTCAGCATGACTTGTACTAAATCTGCTGTGGCATCCGTGCAGTAAATATTACCCTTAAACCCATGTTTCACCAATAAAGGGATTCTTCCGCAATGGTCGATGTGAGCATGACTTAAAATCAAGGAATCAATTTCGGCAGGATTAAATCCAAAGTCGTCTCGATTCATTGCCTCCAAAGTTTTCCCCCCCTGAAATTGACCGCAATCCAATAGGACTTTATATTTATCGGTGGTAACGAGATGGCAAGAGCCTGTAACGGTAGTTGCCGCTCCGCAAAATTTAATTTTCATAGCTACTCCTCCTTTTACTGGTGGCGAGATGGTAATTACTACTACTTCTATTACTGTATTCATTATACAACTTATCCCGAAGCTTTAAAAGAAAAATTATATAAAGAACACGGGTATGGTATATTCTTTTACATTTCTTCTATTTAGGGCTTACTGAATAATAATGGCTGAATCCGGCAAAATCTATATTTTTTGCCGGATTCCCATGGACTTATCCATGGGAATAACTCCTGCAGAGTTATTCAGTAGCCCCTATTTATGGTTGCATTTACTATACACACTAACCAAAAGAAAATGAGCATCGAAATGCTCATCCTCTATATTTTTCAATTTTTAATATTTTTATTCGTAATTATGCTTCATTTTAAGGTCAACTTGCTTGCGACCTTCTTTCCATTTTACTTCACCTGGAGTAATGCAGCCATTAACAGGACATACGTTCAAGCATAAATGACATCCTACACAGTTATCATTTAATTTTGGTTTTCTGTTTTCTGCGTCCCAATCGATAGCCTGATGAGCTCCGTCGAAGCAAGAAACATAACATCTACCGCATCCGATACACTTGTCGTGATCAAAGTCAGGAAGAATTTTGAAGTCTCTGTTTAAGTCTTCAGCAGGAACGATGTTGCCTAAAGCCATTCCTATGAATTCATCCAGGCTGTTGAAGCCTTTTTCATCCATCCAGTGCATTAATCCGCTTGCCATATCTTCTACAATTCTATAACCGTACTGCATAATTGAAGTGGTTACCTGTAGGTTTCTGCAACCCAACAGCAAGAATTCTAGACAGTCTCTCCAAGTTTCAATACCGCCAATACCGGAAATAGGTACATTTTTCAAAGTTTCATTCTGAAGCATTTGAGCGATAAATCTAAGGGCGATAGGCTTAACAGCAGCGCCGGAATATCCTGAAATAGAGGATTTTCCATTAACTACAGGCATAGCAGTCATGTTTTCTAAGTCGATATTAGTAATGGACTTAATTGTGTTAATGGCTGCGATACCTTTTGCTCCGCCTTCTATAGCTGCGATAGCAGGAACTTCCATAGCTGTGATGTTTGGTGTCATCTTTGCGATGAAAGGAATCTTTGTAGTTTCTGCTACTGCTTTTGAGTAAGCTCTAACCAAATCAGGAGATGAGCCTACGTCGGAACCCATGGCATGGCTTGTCATCTGTGGGCAAGAGAAGTTTCCTTCGATCAGGTCAACTCCTGCTTGATCGCACATTTTGGCCAGTTTTCTCCACTCTTCATCGTTACTTCCCATGATAGAAGCTACCATGATTTTATCAGGATAATCTCTCTTTAATTTCATCATGTTTTCGAAGTTTACTTCTGTAGGCTTGTCGGAAATCTGCTCCATGTTTTTGAATCCAACCCATGGAAGACCTTCCTTGTTAGTCTGGTCAAATCTGGGGGAACATTCATCTGCAACGAAGATTCCTACAGTTTTATAAAATACACCGCCCCAACCTTCTTCAAAGGATTTGGCAACCATTTCATAATTACTTCCAACAGGTGAAGATGAAAGGAAAAATGGATTTTCGCACTTTACTCCTAAAAATTCTATTGATAAATCTTTCTTAATAGCCATCTTACTTCACCCCTTTCTTTTCAAGGTAGCATGCAATTTCTTTCGCTGCCTCTTTTCCTTGGGCAACTGCTTCCACAACAGTTTTGCCTCCATTTACAATATCTCCGGCTGCAAAAATTCCTTCAGCATCCGTCTTTCCATTTTCGTCCGCAACAATGGTTCCGGCTTCATTTACCTTAACAGGTGCAACTTGTGCCATGTCTTCGGCGGCCTGACCAATTGCAAACACTACGGTATCTGCTGCAACCTTGGCTCCGGATTTTCCGTCTCTTCCGTTGAACATAACAAATTCCACTTTACCGTCTCCCACGATTTCAGCAGGTGCAAAGTTTGTGGTAATAGTTACACCCAAGTTAATTGCATACTGAATTTCCGCCATATTAGCAGGAGATTCTTCTAAGGTTCTTCTGTAATAGATAGCAACGTTTTCAGCTCCTGCTAACTTAGCAGTTACTGCGCAATCCATGGCGACGTCTCCACCACCGATTACCACTACAGTTTTACCCATTTCAATTTTTCCGTTATTCTCTCTGGCTTCCTTTAGGAACTCAACAGCAGTAGTAACGCCTTTTAGATCCTTACCTTTAATGTCGGGAGTTTTTGGTGCCCACAAGCCTGTACCTACGAAAATTGCAGAAAAACCTTGAGCTTTTATTTCGTCTAATGCAATATCTTTTCCAACCTTTGTGTTGAATACAAACTTTACGCCTAAATCTTCAACTGCTTTAATGTCAAAATCTACTACGTGCTGAGGCAATCTGGCAGGTGTAATTCCATAGGTCAAAACACCACCTGCTTTTGCTTCTGCTTCAAAGATAGTGACTTCGTAGCCCTCTTGAGCTAACTTAGCTGCACAGGCCATAGAAGCAGGACCTGCTCCGATACATGCCACTTTTTCTGATTTTTTCTGCTCAGGTGCTTTCAGAATGTTCATCTTAAATGCTTCTTCCTGCTCAACTGCAAATCTTTGAAGTCTGCCGATCTCAATAGGTCTGTCAATTCCGCATCTGCTGCAAGCTTCTTCACAGAGTCTGTCGTAAGGACATACTCTGGCACAGCATCCACCCATTACATTATTTTCTCTGATAGTCTCTGCCGCACCCTTCACATTCCTAAATCTGATGGATCTAATAAATTTTCCGGGATCCGTTCCTGCAGGGCAGCCTTTGCTACAAGGTGCATCGATGCACAGTAAACATCTGGCTGCTTCTTCCATGGCAGTTCTTGGAGTAAACCCTGCCACTGCATCGGAAGTGTACTTTGCCTTAATTACTTTACTCAACTTCATTTCCTCCTTCTTGCTATTACTTCCTAAAATACCCAGCATTATTATGTAAATTAAATATCGTTCTTAATGCTTAAGATATAATGAAACCAGTTACATTTTTAATCATATCACTTAGTAATAAAATGTGCAAGCACTTTTTTACCAATCTAAGTGGAATTTTTTATCAGGACAAGTAAATGTGCACAATCCACATCCTGTACATTTCTCAATATCTATTAAAATTTTATTTTCTTCTTTTTTTAGTGCATCATAAGTACAGCATCTGATACAAGCTTCACATTCCCTGTCACAATTCTCATGGTTTACATAACATACATAAGGATCAACTTTTATCTCTTCCCATGACTTTAAATGATCCAATGCTTTTCCTTTTATTTGGGAGATATCTACGATATGTTTTTTCTCTGCAAATTCTTTAAGTTCTTCATTGATTTTAGTGATAAGCTCTACTCCATTAAGCATAATAGCAGTTCCAATCTGCACTGCGGAAGCCCCAGCCATGATATATTCCAACACATGCTTACATTCTCCGATTCCACCGATTCCACAGACAGGGATGTCCACAGTTTGTGCAATGGTGGCTACGGAAGCCAAACCCAATGGTCTCACAGGTGCACCCGAATACCCTCCGTATGTTGGTAACATGGGTCGCATGGTTTCTACGTCTATTCCCAAAATACACCTGATTGTATTGATAGCGCTGACGCCGGCTCCACCTGCTTTTTTAACCGCTTTTGCCACTCTGGAAAGATTTGTGGCATTTTGGGAAAGCTTTACCATAACAGGAATCTTTACATTTTGAACCACGGCCTGTGTCATTTCAAAAACCTTATCGGGACTGGATGCCGCAACCTCTAGGGACTCTCCCAAGGGGGAGGAAATACTAAGCTCAATGGCATCTGCTCCAAACTTTTCCATTTTAATGGCTAAATACGCAAGCTCCGAGGGTGTATGAGCACTGATGCTGGCAATGACTAAACCGCCGTTGCTTTTGGCAATAGCCATTTCCCGTTCCCAACCTTCCACTTGGATATCGCTGTATAATCTGATATTCTCCGCACCGAACCCATCAAATGCAATTCGAGGTCTTATATCTAAAAACGCATCACTGACTATGGATTCCGTAACTACTGCTCCGGCACCGGCCGCAATGCCCTTTCGTATACTTTCACCATCTCGGCTCCATGGTCCTGCTGAAATCATTACAGGGCTATTTAGTTTTAAACCTAAAAATTCGGTTTTCATTAGAACATCTCTCCTATTCTCTCCTTATGTCCACATGACTTTCTGATCTTCAACTTAGACTGCAACAATATTTCTCCAGAAAGCTTCTCCCTTTCTTCAGGCTCGCCCTCCATGATGTCAAACAGCAGTCTAGAGCCTACTACTCCCATCTTATGTAGTGGTTTTGCTACGGTAGTCAGCTTAGGCTCCACGATACTTGACATTTGAATATTGTCAAATCCAATTACTGCAATATCCTCAGGTACTCTTAGGCCAAAATCCTTCATGGCGTCCATAACTCCTATGGCGATGAGATCCGATGTGGCAAATATTGCCTGAGGTCTTTCTTCAAGGTTAATCAATTTCTTTCCGGAAATATATCCTCCATGGATGCTGTTTTGGGCATCTAAAATCCATTGATCGTTCACCGGAATTGATTCCTCATGAAGTGCTTGCAAATAGCCTTGCAGCTTCCTTTGATTTTCAATTTCAGGAGTGGCCCCATATACGATGGCTATCTTCTGATACCCGATCTCACAAAGATGTCTGGCCGCCTTATTGGCAGCATTTTTGCAGTCAATCCGCACCACGGGAATCCCTTCGTCCATCTCTTTATTTTCCCCGATGATGACCACCGGAATGTTTTGATTGATAATATCTTGAACGGCTTCCTTATCCAACATAGAGGATACCAAAACGATTCCATCTACCTTTCGTTGGATAATAGTTTCAACATATTTTTTTTCTTTATTAACATCGTTTTCCGCATTACAGAGCAATACCATATAACCTTTTTTATGTGCTACATCCTCTATGCCCTTTGCAATTTCCATATATCCGGGGTTTAACATGTTTGGGATTATCAATCCAATAGAATTTGTTCTATTAAAATTAAGCCCCCTGGCAAACCAGTTTGGTGTATATTCAGACTCTTTGATTACTGTAAGAATTTTTTCCTTGGTGGGTTCTGCCACATGTTGTGGATGATTGAGAACTCGGGACACAGTAGCCACCGAGACTCCGGCTTTCTTTGCAATTTCTTTTATATTCATCTTTACACCCAACATCAGTATAAATTAATAGTCATGACTAAGAATATCAAAATAAAAAGGCTTTTTCAAGCCTTTTTATTTGTAAAAACATGAGAATTAACATGAGAATTATCAGCTAAAGGAATTTAAAAATTTTATTAATTTTTTTCTAAGGAAATATTTCAGTATTTCCTATTTATTGTTGATTAAAAAATGTTTCAGGGTTAATCTTCATTCCATCTTTGATTACTTCAAAGTGTAAGTGAGCCGGTTCCAGGCTTTCAAAAAGTGAAGATGTCCCTACTTTGCTGATAGGAGTTCCCATTTTTACAACATCTCCATTGCCAACTAACTCTGTGGTGCTTAGGTTACAGTATCTGGATGTAATTCCCTCCGGATGTAAGATTTCTATGGTAATGCCCAATTTGTCATCCGTATATACCGCGGTGACAGTTCCGTCCGAAATGGCAACTACTTCCGTATCTAAAGGAGCTTCATAATCTACACCTTCATGTATTACATACTGTTCCAATGTCTTAGAGAAAACCGGAAAGTCTGTTGAATAACCAACGGTTGCAGTTCCTTGTATGGGCAATACGTAAGAAATAGGCTGGATTTCCTCCTGCTTAGGCTCCCTGTTACCCTCTAGGTTGGGACCTTTATTGCTGTCTACTACAGGTACCGGGTTTACAACCTTTTGACCTTCTTCTTTAATCTGGTCTTCATTGGCAATATTAATATTGTTTTCCGGTTGTTGCTTTAGTTGGTTTAAACTAGTTCTCATTGTAAAAATTGATGCTATGGCTAAAACGCAAAAGCAGAGTGTAATTGCAATAGCCACTTTATCATTTGATCTTTTTTTCGTTCTCATAAAAACACCTCCGAAAGTATTATTTACCTGTTTCAGTAAATTCATACTTAGAAGGAATGATTTTTTTACTTTAGATATTTGTTATCTTTTTCGGTGAGATATAATTTAACTAACCTACCGTATACCCTGAGTTATAAATGCTTTGACAATACCAAACTGATTTTTAAGTACCTATTTTTATATGTTAAATTACAAATTTTATTTAATGAAAAGTGCCATAATGGGAGAAAGCACCGCTACCATGGTTCCTGCCAATGCCATGGCTAGACTGCTCATGCTCCCCTCTATTTCACTCTCCTTAAAAGCTCTGGCAGTACCTACTGCATGACTCATACTGCCAATGGCAATTCCTCGAGCCACCTTATTTTTAATCCTCATGACATTCATGATTTCTGGTCCCATAACTGTGCCTATGGTTCCTGCCAAAACCACCAAGGCTACAGTCAGGGCCGGAATTCCGCCTATAATGGCAGATACCTCCATGGCGATGGGGTTGGTGGCATTTTTGGGTAACATTGAGAGAAGCAACCTGCTATCCGTTCCCATCAGCCTTCCCAGTGCAATCATAGATCCCATGGTAGTGATGGTTCCCATGAAAATTCCGATGAAAATGGGAAGTGCGTTCTGCCGCAAAATGTGGAGATTCCTGAATAAAGGAACCGCCATGGCTACTGCTGTCACAGGCAATAAAAAATTTAATATAACATTTTTATCGTAATACTCTTGGTATGAAATATGAAATACTTTTAGAAATATGATGATGAGGATTCCCGATACCAAAACAGGTTGCAGAAAGCTCCATCCCGTCTTTTTATAGAGATACTGCCCGAACCAAAAGCTTCCTAACGTGAGGATCAATCCCGATATGGGATTTGCTGAAAAAAATTCCTGCATTACTTAACACTCCTCCTTCGATATCTTGTCCTTTACTTTCCTCTTTTCCATCCACAAAAGGGATAACTCCGTGGTTTTTCCCGCTACAAAGTATCCCAAGAGAATGCTGATAATCAAAGGTACCAAAATTTTCACAGCCTGACTTGTCAGCAGGTCAAAATAAAGCATGATTCCCACCGTGGGAACCACAAAGAAGACTGCCAAATATTCAACGATAAAGTCACTGACTTTATCCACATCCTTTATGCTCACCACCTTAAAGACTAAGCACAAAACCAGAATTACCATTCCCAACACGTTGGCAGGCAATTGAATCCCTGAAGAATAAGTGATTAAATAACCTAAAAATAATGCTCCGAATAAAATTGATACTTGTTTAATCATTGGTTTACTATAATCCTTTATGGTTAAAAATATATCCTTAGTGCCACGATAACAGCTATAAAAATCATCATTATAACACCGGCAATCAGATCTCTCCCTTGAAACCTCATTTCCGTCATTCGTGTACGATTGTCCCCTCCCCTGTAACATCTGGCCTCCATAGCCATGGCTAAATCTTGGGCTATGCGAAAAGCACTAATAAATAAAGGAATTAACAAGGGAATTAAGGCCTTGGCTCTTCGCATCAAATTACCCGTCTCAAAATCTGCCCCTCTGGCCATTTGAGCCTTCATGATCTTATCCGTCTCTTCTAACAATGTAGGAATAAAGCGAAGAGCAATGGTCATCATCATAGCTAACTCATGAGCCGGAACTCCAATGCGTTTCCATGGACTGAGCAGTTTTTCAATACCATCCGTAAGGCTGATGGGCTTGGTAGTCAAAGTCAAAAGAGAAGAGCCTATAATAATTAAAATCAATCTGCTGGCCATAAAGAAGGCATTGTAAAGTCCTTCGCGAGTAATGGTCAAAAATCCCAACTTAGCAATGGGGGTACCTACAGTCATAAACATATTAATGAAAAAGGTAAATATAATAATCAAAAATATAGGTTTTAAACCTTTTAAGATAAATCCTACGGGCACGCGGGAAATCCCAATGACCACAGCTAAAGCCAATAAAGCTATGAGAAAACCAAGAAAGCTTTTTACTATAAATAAGGTAACCATGTAGGCTAAGGTTCCTATTATTTTGGTTCTTGGATCTAATTTATGAATCACCGAGTTTCCCGGATAATACTGACCTATGGTAATATCTCTTATCATGTTGTTCCTTTTTCAATAAAATTTAAAATTTCTTTAATAGTATCTTCTATTGTAAATTGCAAGGTGTCTATGGACAGATTTTCTTTTTTCAAAATATTTAAGAAGGATGTGGTTGGTGGCAATGCCAATCCTATGCTTTCCAACAATCGGGACTGTGCAAATACTTCCTGTGGTTTACCCCCCAGAACCATTCTCCCCTTTTCCATTACGTAAATTCTGTGGGATAAACCAGCGATGTCACCCATGTTGTGTGATACTAAAATCGTGGTTGTATTTTGCTCCCTATGAATCTTCATCAACATTTTTAAGATTTCCTTATGGGCTCTGGGGTCTAATCCCGCTGTTGGCTCATCTAAAATGAGAACCTCCGGCTTCATGGCCAAAACCCCTGCAATGGCAACCCTTCTCTTTTGACCTCCCGAAAGTTCAAAGGGAGAGCGCTCACCTATAGCCTCATAATCCAGCCCCACTAAATTGATTGCTTCCTTAACTCTATGGAGGATTTCCTCTTCAGAGCAACCCAAATTCATGGGACCGAAGGCTACGTCCTTATGCACCGTTTCCTCAAAGAGCTGATATTCTGGATATTGAAAAACCAAGCCTATTTTCTTACGAATATCTCTCATGGGCACACCTTTTGCAGTGATATCCATGCCATCTATGAAAATTTTCCCTGAGGTAGGCTTAATTAATCCGTTTAAATGTTGAATCAGCGTGGACTTCCCCGATCCTGTATGACCGATCAATCCTATGAATTCTCCCTTTTTTAGAGAAAAGCTCACATCAGTCAGGGCATGGGACTCATAAGGGGAACCTTCACTATAAATATGATGTAAATTTTCAACTTGAATGTAATCCATTTCTATCCTTTACTATTTAAACTTTCCGCCTTATACGCCGCTTTATACGAAAAAAGGTATTCTGCCAATTGACTTTCTTTAATGATATCTTTAGGTACCGGAAAACCTTTTTCTCGTAACTGTTCTGCTAACTCCACTGCCAGAGGGACATCCAGCCCCATGGCTTGAATCTCCTTCACATTTTGAAATACAACCTTAGGGGTACCTTCTAAAGCTACTTTTCCCTGATCCATAATGATAATTCGGTCAGCTTCGGCGGCTTCTTCCATAAAATGTGTGATTAAAATTATAGTAATCCTTTCTCTGTGGAGCTGCTTAATAATATCCATGACTTCTCTTCTGCCGTTGGGATCCAACATGGCAGTAGGCTCATCCATGATGATACACTTAGGTTTCATGGCTACCACTCCTGCAATGGCAATCCTCTGTTTCTGCCCACCTGAAAGCAAATGAGGTGCACTCTTCCTCTTTTCAAACATATTGACTGCATAAAGGGAGGAATCCACTCGTTTTCGGATTTCACCAGGTTCTATCCCCAGATTTTCAGGACCAAAGGCCACGTCGTCCTCCACGATGGCAGAGACCAACTGGTTATCCGGATTTTGGAAGACCATGCCGGCGGTTTGACGAATTTCCCATAGATTTTCTTCCTCCGCAGTATTCATTCCATCCACAAAAACTACACCCTCAGAGGGTAATAGCAAGGCATTTAGATTCTTGCCAAAGGTGGATTTTCCTGATCCGTTCTGCCCGATAATGGCCGTAAAGCTGCCCTCTTCAATCTGTAAGGATACTGCCGCCAAGGCTTGAAGTGGTTCACTTTCTTCTCCCTGCTTATATAAAAATGTTAAGTTTTCAGTTTTAATTATTTCTTTTATTTTACTCATAACAATATATTATACACGAATTTACATCAATTGCAAGAAAAAGACAAGCTGGAGTGAATTACAGCTTGTCAAAAGTTTCTAAGTTTTTATTGGGATATTATATTTTATTAAAATGAATAGGAAAATAAATAAACGTTAAAGCTGATATAAATCCCAGTCCCCATCTATCTATTTGCCATTTTTACGCCAACAGGTCAAATACTGTCCCTGCATAGGGTAGATTATTGCTGAATATTCCTTGGTTAAAAGGATAGTTCATGGTTAGATTTCCAACATTCCCAATGCTATTTGTCAGCTGTGGTGGTGGCATAAATTGGGTTTGGTTCCGCAAAGCGTTAGTAGCGGTTGTATTCACCTGGGTTGCCAGCCCCGATGCACTGCCCAAAAGACTTTTAACTTTATTGGGACTATCCGTCAAAGCTTTAGTAAGTTTTCCTTCGTCCACAGTCATTTTTCCATTGTTCACATTGATACCGATTTCCCCTAAAGAGGAGCTTCGATATTGGAAGGAAGACAAGGAATTGGACAGAGCTTTTACTGCAGTGGACTTATTCAGATTCTTATTTAGGAAATCCACAGCATTATTGATGTCCTTGGCAAAGGTTTTTACTGCATCAACTACTTTGGCAGTGTCCATATTGCTTTTTCCCAAAGTTGCTTCTCCTACACCTTTCAAGGTTGCATTAACACTATTGGTGCCGTTTATGGTTAAGGAAACATTATTGGTTTGAGAAGTTTTTTCAACGTTATTTATAGTATATACGGCATTTTGTGCTACTTGTGTGGTCTGAGGATTCAGTTTTTGCTGTAAGTTGTCGCTCATCTGCAAATTGATGGTAGCACGCTCTCCTGTATTGGTGGAAGTTAACTGCAAAGTGCTCTTTCCATCCTTTTCTACTAGGGATGCACTGACTCCCAGCTTGGCATTATTGACAGACTTTGCAATTTCCTGCATGGCCTGCTTATTTGTAGTAGTGGGCAAGAAATTAAAATTTAAGTTTGCGGTTTTGCCATCACCGGTAGTTATTTTTAAGTTGTTAGAACCGTTAAATCCACCTATTGCATTTGAATCCATAGAGGCGGATTGTGTAGTCTGTCCTGTGGCTATCTGTTTTACTTCCACATTGATATTTCCTGCGGAATAGGTGCTTCCCGAGCTAACAGAAACCACATTGCTGTTGCTACTGGTATATCCCGTAGGATTAAACACGCTAGAAGCGCTGTAATCTTTTAATGCAGCTGAGGATTTTTGTAAGGCCCCCATGTTATTGTTAAAGCCGGAAAAAAATTCTTTTGAATTAGCATTATAATTGGATATCAATTGAAGATTTTCGTTAAATGCAGAAGATCTTTGCTCTAAAATGCTATTCAGCTTACTATTATTTTTATCGTATAAGGATTGAAGGATTTTAGATTGATTGTTCATTAAATTTGAAACATTATACAAATTAGATGAAGCATATCGATTGATGCTATTATAAGAATTTAAACCCATTAATGATGAGAGCGTAGCCATATATTCCACCACCTTTCTATTTATAAACAAAATTTTTTGTTTTCTAAGTAAACTTCTAAGGCAAAAAATATTTAAAATAAATTTCAATTGTATCTTTACTATATTTTACAACTTATAAAATGAAATGCAACCATTTCCGGTGATTATTTATGTTTTTTTTTAAGTTTTTTTATCTTTAAGACACTAAAACACAAAGATATAAAAACATAAGGATACAAAGACATAAAAACTTAAATACATTAAGGCACAAAGACATAAACATAAAGGCGTAAGGGCACAAAGGTATAAAGACACAAAGGGACTTTGCTAAAGCAAAGTCCTCATGCGAAAAAATGTTGAAAAGAATATAATGAATTAACGCAATAACAAAAGTAACATATAAATCAACCTACAATCTTTGAAAGCTATGCAATCTCCACGCTTTCTAGCAAACCTTTTAATTCCATCATCTCATCCTTATGAAACGTTATGCCTCTGGTCATCAGCTTATGTTCTTCATCCCACTCGCGAATATCAAATTTTGCAGCAGTTCCATTCCAGGTAACCTTGTTTAATTCTTTCTTCCAACCGGTGGACTTATTTACTCCGATGACTCCGATGTGCTCCTCAATTTCAAAAGAAAAATCCCTTTCTTTATCAGCCATGTAACTCCTCCTTTCTTTTAAATTTTATCGCATTTGGTAACGATATGATTATATTACATTTATTTACATTATTTGTCAAGTACTTTTTTACATTTTTTTCTATTTTCTTTAAAATTTAGTATTTTTAGAGTTTTGTTTATTTGGATTTACTAATTCATATCAATTTTTTCACTTCCAATTTAATAAATATTTTACTACAGAGGGGTGACATTTTCTCCCGATAGTCTACATCCTGACATTATCACTTATTAATACACCACATCACTTATTAACACACAACACCGGATACCGGATAACCCCCTCTTGCCATAAACACCCATTGCTTGTATAATAGATGCATGTGACAATTTTTTTACTCAAGGAGGAAATATGAGTTTATTGACAGTAGAAAAAGTCACCCACGGATTTGGCGGTCGAAGAATTTTAGAGGATGCTTCCTTTCGACTTCTGAAGGGCGAGCATGTGGGTCTGTTAGGTGCCAATGGTGAGGGAAAATCTACTTTTTTAAATATTATTACAGGGCAGCTTCAACCTGACGAAGGAAATGTGGAGTGGTCTCGTCACGTAACAGTAGGTTATTTGGATCAACACGCTACCTTAGTAAAAGGTCTGACCATCCGAGATGCCCTGCGAACAGCCTTCAAAAATATGTTTTCTTTAGAAGAAGAAATGCTGAAGCTCTATGAAGAAATGGCTACTGCTGAGGGAGATCAAATGGATCAGATGATGGAGGATGCCGGAGAGATTCAACATATTTTAGAGCATAGTGGATTTTACACCATCGATGCTAAGATTGACGAAGTGGCCAACGGTTTGGGTCTTGGATCTATCGGCCTGGAAAAGGACGTCTCAGAGCTGAGCGGCGGTCAGAGAACCAAGGTGTTGCTCACAAAGCTTCTTTTGGAGGATCCATCTATATTGATTTTGGACGAGCCCACCAATTATCTTGATTATGAACATATCGAATGGTTAAAACGATATTTGCAGGAATACGAAAATGCCTTTATATTGGTTTCCCACGACATGGAATTCCTCAATTCAGTCATCAATGTGATCTATCACGTTAACGACGGAGAGCTTACCCGGTATAGTGGAAACTATGAAAAGTTCCAGCAAATGTATGAGGTTAAGAAAAACCAAGAATTAAAAGCTTATGAACGTCAGCAAAAGGAAATCGAAAAGGCGGAGGATTTTATTGCTCGAAACAAGGCACGAGTGGCCACACGAGGTATGGCTAACAGTAGGCAAAAAATGTTAGATAAAATAGATGTTCTGGAAAGACCTCGCGAAAAACCAAAACCCTCCTTCTTTTTCCAAGAAGCCCGTACTCCCAGCCGTTTTATCGTAGAGGGCAAAAATTTGGTGTTGGGTTATGGTGAGCCACTGACAAAACCTGTAAACTTTACTTTGGAGAGAAACCAAAAGGTTGCCATTAGGGGTACCAACGGTTTGGGAAAAACCACCCTGCTAAAAACCATCTTGGGGCAAATTAAGCCAATTTCCGGCGAAATCATTCCCGGAGATTTTCTCATCCCTGGTTATTTTGAGCAAGAATCGGGAAGAGACAGTAGCCTGACGGCTATGGATTACCTATGGCAGGAATTTCCCTCCTATACCAATGCACAGGTAAGAACGGCTTTGGCCAAATGCGGATTGACCAACGATCACATCACCAGTCAAATGAAGGTATTGAGCGGCGGTGAAAATGCAAAGGTTCGGCTTTGTAAATTGATGCAAAGAGAGGCCAACTGGCTGGTATTGGACGAACCCACCAATCACTTGGATGTAGATGCAAAAGCAGAGCTCCAAAAAGCTCTGAAAGAATTTAAAGGTACCATCTTATTAGTTTGTCATGAACCGGAATTTTACGAAGGATTGGTTACTGACATATGGAATATTGAAGATTGGACTGTAAAGGTGGTATAGGAAATCCACCGATTTCAATTTCCGGGTTCATCCCCGGACCATGAAAGTCTGTTCCTGCACTGATTAGCAGATCATATTTTTCAGCTAACTGCAAAAGCCTTTCTGTTTCCGTAATAAGTTGACTGGAATTGTAATAACATTCCATGCCATCTAAGCCTAAGTTTTTCATGGCTGCTATGAGTGCTTCAAGCTTTTCAAAATAGCAGCCTTCTAAATTTTTATCTTTATATGTTATTTTCATGGGATGTGCCAATACAACCTTACCCCCCGCATTCCTGATGATTTTCATCACCTCTTCACCATCCACCTTGACTCTGTGGATAGCCTTTATCTCGGGATGACCTAAGAATTTTCCCTTTTGGAAAGCTTCTGACACGGATCCAACATACCCTCTTTTCATTAAGGCTCTAGCCATGTTTGGCTTTCCAATGTAAGTTTGTTGGGGATAGGCCTTTAAATCATCAGCTTTAATTTCATAACCTAATTCCTCCAAAGTTTTTAGCATTTTTTCGTTTCGTTTAACCCTGTTACTCATGATTTTACTTAAAATATCTTTTAATTCGTGATTATCTGGATCCATTCCGTACCCCAGAATATGCATATAGATATCTTCCCCTTCATTTGCATTTCGATGAAAGATATTACTCTCAGCCAGTGCGGCAGAGAATTCCACCCCTGGAATGACTCGTACTCCAAGCTCCTCACCCGCTTGTAATCCCTCACTAATGCCGTCCATTCCATCGTGATCTGTGATGGCAATGGTTTCCATACCAAAATCCCTAGCCCGTTTTACCAATTCGTAAGGGGATAAGGTTCCGTCAGAATAGAAAGTATGCAAATGTAAATCAATTTTCAATGAGGTTACTCCTTCGGTTTTTCATATTATATGGCCTTTTTCATGATAGTCCTTTTTAATCATGATAGTCCATTTTAATTAGGTTCTTTCATTACGATATTTTTATTATTCATTCTAAAATTCTTTTTCCTCATAATATTTTGATATATGAATAATAATATTTTTGTTTTTACATTATCTTTTTACAAAATACTCTTCATACCAAATAAGAAAGACTAAGACAGTATAGATCTTTCTGGCATTATTCATCACTCTATTATAATGGTCTTCCAGCATTTTTAAGATCTTTTCCTGTTGGAAAAATTCTGAAACGTATTCCCTGTTAAAAATGTCTTTTACTATATTATAATACTTTTCCTGCTGAAACCAAAGTCGGATAGGTACAGGGAATCCCAACTTATATCGAGTTGCCCATTGGTTGGGAAGTTTTCTTGCAGCGGCTCTTCTAAATACGTATTTCACATCCTTGTCATTAACCTTGTATCTTCCGGGAATTTTACCGGCCAACCTCATGACCTCTTTATCTAAAAAAGGCACTCTAAGCTCTAGGGAATGTGCCATGCTCATTTTGTCAGCTTTTAAAAGAATATCGCTGGGCATCCAAAGGTGCATATCTAAATACTGCTTCTTTATTAAATCATCTGCCCCTTGAATCCTATCGTAAAAAGGTTTGGTGATAGCTTTGGTGCTGGGACCATTTTGGTATTTTCCCTTCAAAATTCCAATAGCTTCCTTTTCTGGAAACACCAATGCCTGTCCGATAAAACTCTCCTCTACCGTGGTTCCCCCTCTCACCAAGTAGTCTCCTACCCGTGTTTTTCTTCCCACCAGCTTGCCAACCTTCTTCATGGCTTTTCTCATACCTAATGGAAGTCTTTGATACTTTCTCATAGAGGAAGAAATGTTATACCAATGATAGCCGCCGAAAAGCTCGTCCGCTCCCTCTCCGGAAAGGACTACCGTCACATGCTCCGACGCCATCTGCGCCAAAAAGTAAAGGGGAAGGGCTGAAGGATTGGAATGTGGTTCATCCATATGATATTGTATGGTATTGAGAACATCAAAGCATTCATCCGGGGAAACGATGCGCCTATGGTTTTCAATGTTGATCATTTCGCTGAATTCCTTGGCATACATGGTCTCATCAAAATCAGGGTTTTCAAACCCTACGGAGAAGCTATGCTCAGGATTTTGCAAAGCAGCAATATAGCTGGAATCTACGCCGCCGGAAAGGAATGCACCCACCTTTACATCGCTGATTTGGTGAACCTTAACAGATTCTATGACTTCTTTTTCTATGGCATCTTCATAAAACTCCATGGGCTTTTCTTCAATTTTAAATTCTGCATCGTAAAACATTTCAATGTTGATATTTCCGTCTTGATATTCAAAGAAATGTCCTTGAGGAAGTTTATATACATTTTTAAAGAAGGTTTCCTCTGTTGCGGAATATTGGAAAGTTAAATAAGGTCTTAAAGCCTTTTCGTTCAGCTCTTTTTTAAATGCCGGGTGCTTAAGAAAGGACTTGATTTCACTTCCAAAGATAAAGGTTCCGTCTTCCCCTTTATAATAGTACATGGGTTTAATGCCAAAGAAATCTCTGGCCACAAGGAGCTTTTTTTCCTTTTGATCCCATATGGCAAAGGCAAACATACCCCTTACTTTTTGAAGCAGTTCCTTGCCGTATTCCTCATAGCCGTGTACCAATACCTCCGTATCCGTATTGCTGACAAAGATGTGACCTTTGTCCACCAATTCCTTCCGAATTTCCTGAAAGTTATAGATTTCGCCGTTAAATACCACGGCTACGGTTTTATCTTCATTATATAAGGGTTGGGTTCCTGCATCTGAAAGGTCTATGATGGACAATCTTCTAAACCCCAAACAAATCCTGTCGTCTGCGTAAATTCCCTGGCTGTCAGGGCCCCTATGAAGGATGGTCTCCAACATGGAATCCATCACCTTTTCTTTTGCTGCTTTTGCCAATGTATCAATAAAGCCTACAAAGCCACACATATTTTATTCCTCCGAACATTCTAAAATCGCTGCTAATTAGTATCATTTTATCCAACTATAGGAACTCCATAGCAAGAATAATTTGTAAATATCTTTTATTATAACGAAAATCCTTATAATACTCAACTTTATTTTACAGTCTTTTGCAGAACAATGAATTAGTTTCCCGATATTTTTATGTAGCAATGCCACATTATTTATTGTATAATGAGGCTGTATTTACATTTTTACTAAAATAGATTAACTCAAGGAGGTATTACAATGCCGATACCTAAACCTGTAGCTTTCACTGTATTTGGTCTAGATATCATGTGGTATGGAATCATAATTGCCATGGCTATGATTGTGGCTGTGATTATCATGTACTTTAGGGCAGAAAAGCATAACATTCCCAAGGATCGAGTTTTAGATTTTGTATTGATTTGCATCCCCATAGGTGTGGTGGGTTCAAGATTTTATTATGTAATTTTTAACTGGGAATATTATCAGGGAGATTTTTGGAGCATCATCAATTTGCGAAATGGCGGTTTAGCCATACACGGAGGGTTGATTTTTGGTCTTGCTGCGGCTGCAATTTTATGTGTTATCTGGAATTATCACCCTTTTAATGTATTGGATTTGGCAGTGCCTTCTGTAGCTATCGCGCAATCCATTGGGCGTTGGGGCAATTACTTTAACTCAGAAGCTCACGGCGGCCCCACAGACTTGCCTTGGGCCATTATTGTGGATGGACAAAAGGTGCACCCCACGTTTCTCTATGAATCTATTTGGTGCTTTCTCTTGTTTTTCATTTTAATCATAGTGGACAATCGAAGAAAATTTGAAGGGCAAGCATTCCTTCTCTACGGAATTTTGTATTCCATAGAAAGATTTTTCGTAGAAGCTTTACGAACAGACAGCTTGATGTTGGGACCATTCCTAAAGCAAGCTCAGGTTATCAGCTTAGTCATCATCGTTTTATTTACATTGATATACATAATCAAGCTGAAAAATGCTAAACAGAAAGGAAGAATTTTTTACTAAATGAAAATAGGAATTTTAGGATTACCCAATGTAGGGAAAAGTACATTATTTAATGCAATAACGAAAGCAGGTGCGGAGGCAGCCAACTATCCTTTCTGTACCATCGAACCCAATGTGGGGGTGGTAACAGTACCTGACGAAAGATTACAGGTATTGACAGATATGTATAAAGCGAAAAAAACCGTCTACACTGCAATAGAGTTTTATGATATTGCCGGTCTCGTAAAGGGGGCTTCAAAGGGGGAAGGTCTGGGGAACAAATTTTTAGGACATATTCGAGAAGTGGATGCCGTGGTGCATGTGGTCAGATGCTTTGACGATCCCAACGTGGTGCATGTGGATGGCA
>CAYWVS010000049.1:0-21887 GCA_964461765.1 uncultured Anaerovorax sp. | reverse complement strand
TGTCATTTTGATAAGATAAATATGCCTAAATTAATAAGACTACACTTTATAAAACAAGAGGTAATAGCTGTATGAGGATTCCTAGAGATATTACGTCATCCTTTAACGAAATATGGATATAAAATAACTATGCAAACAGGAAGCCACATTAGACTTACCAAAACGGATGAAAAAATTCATCATATAACTGTTCCAAATCATGCACCCATTAAAATTGGAACATTAAATCAAATCATCACAGATATTTGTAAAGAAAACGATATTGATAAAGATGAATTTATATCAAAACTTCAATAAAAAAGACTTATTTAAAAAAGTTTTATAAATACTCCGGAAATATCGATAATGATATTTCCTATATAATAAATAAATATTTACAGCAAATAACAAAGGATGAGATCGATGCAATTGACACCAATGATGCAGCAATATATGGACATAAAAGCCAATTATCAGGATTGTATCCTGTTTTTTCGGCTTGGAGATTTTTATGAAATGTTCTTTGAGGATGCCATTACCGCTTCCAGGGAAATGGAAGTGACCTTGACGGGGAAAAACTGCGGTCAGGAGGAAAAGGCACCCATGTGCGGCGTTCCTTATCATGCGGCGGACACCTATATTTCCCGACTTGTAGAAAAGGGTTACAAAGTGGCCATCTGCGAGCAGGTGGAGGACGCGGCGGCGGCAAAGGGGATCGTCAAGCGGGAAGTGGTACAGATCGTCACACCTGGAACCGTCCTCAGTCAAACCATGCTCAGTGAAAAGGAAAATCACTATTTGGCATCGGTTTTTTTAGCCGAAGATCAGGGGGCTGTGGCCTATTGCGACCTGTCCACGGGAGAAATCAGCGTTACACAAGTTACAGACAAACTCTATGAAGATAAAATCATCAATGAATTGGTAAAACTCAACCCAAAGGAAATCTTACTCAACGAAAATTCTGCTACAGAAGAGTTTTTGGAGAAACTGAAGTTTTCTCTCAATGCTTTTGTGACTAGAAGAAAAGAGCAGGACTTTCAGTTCCGTTCCGCGGAAGAGATGATCCTTAGGCAATTTCAGGTGAAATCCTTGCAAGGATTGGGCTTGGAGGAAAAACTCAAGGCTATCGGTGCTTTGGGAGCATTGCTGTCCTATCTCTTTGAAACTCAGAAACAGCAGCTGGGGCAATTCACCAGCCTTTCCGTCTATGATACGGAAAACCATATGGCTTTGGATAAGGCAACCATTAAAAATTTGGAAATTACCGAAACACTCTTTGAAAAGAAAGTGCAAGGTTCCCTCTTGGGAGTTTTAGATAAGACACATACCGCCATGGGATCCCGAAAGATGAAGCAGTGGCTAAAGGAGCCCCTCAATCGACGGGAAGAAATTCAACTTCGATTGGATGGAGTGGAGGTTTTAATCGACAACGTGCTCATGAGAAACCATGTGAAGGACGGTCTGAAAAAGATCTATGATTTAGAAAGATTAGCTGGTCGTATCGCCAGTGGCAATGCCAACGGAAAAGATTTAGTGGCATTGATGAACTCCATCTTTCCCATTCCCGATTTAAAAAGCGAATTAAAAGCTTGCAACAGCTTACTTTTGGAGCAGTTAGAAGAGGAAATGGATGATTTGCAACAGATTCGTGACCTTATAGAAACCTCCATCCTAGATGACCCCCCCTTTACTTTAAAGGAAGGGGGACTGATTCGTTCCGGTTACTCCAGAGAGTTGGATGAATTAAAGGATTCCATCAAGGACGGTCAAAATTGGATTGCAGGTCTAGAAAATTCTGAGCGAGAGCGAACTGGCATTAAGAATGTAAAGGTAGGGTACAACAAGGTCTTTGGTTATTATATTGAGGTCACCAAGTCCTATTATCACTTAATCCCGGACAATTACATAAGAAAACAAACCTTAGCAAATTGTGAACGCTTTATTACACCGGAATTGAAGGAAGTGGAGGGTGTGGTACTCAATGCTGAGGCGAAGATCAACCAATTGGAATATGAAATCTTTGTGGAGATCAGAAAGACCATTCAATCTCACATTCCACGGATTCAAGCGACAGCTCAGGCCATTTCCTCATTGGATGTTTTGACTTCCTTTGCTGAAGTGGCTTCCAAGCTAGACTACACCAAGCCCGTGGTAACAGATGGAGATGTGATTGAAATCATCAAAGGTAGGCATCCCGTCATTGAGTCCACCATTAAGGATGGTATTTTCGTATCCAACGATACGTATTTAGACAAAAGCAAGAACAGCATGCTCCTGATTACAGGCCCTAATATGGCCGGAAAATCTACCTATATGAGACAGACTGCCATCATCGTTCTCATGGCTCAGGCAGGCTCCTTCGTACCTGCGGAATATGCAAAAATCAGCGTGGTAGACAGAATTTACACTCGTATCGGTGCCTCGGACAATCTGGCACAAGGGCAGAGTACCTTTTTTGTAGAAATGAGTGAACTAGCTTACATTTTAAATACGGCGACGGATAAAAGTCTGGTTATATTAGACGAAATCGGTAGAGGAACCAGCACCTATGACGGTTTATCCATCGCCTTTGCTGTGGTGGAATACCTCTGTGGTCGAAAAAACCCTGTGAGAACCCTCTTTGCCACCCATTATCACGAACTGACTCAACTGGAAGGTACCATGAGGGGATTGGTCAATCTCAATGTGGATGTGCAGGAAATAGGCGGAAACATCGTATTTCTTCATAAAATCGTGCCGGGAAGTGCAAGTCGAAGTTATGGGATTCACGTGGCCAAGTTGGCGGGAGTACCCAATCACCTCTTAGAAGTGGCAGAGCACAAATTAACAGAGCTGGAACAGAAAGGTTCTGCCATTGAGCTGAATTATGGGAAAATGACCTATCCACTCCTTGAGAATGAAAATTCTACTTACGAAAAAAAAGAACTGATTGCTTTGAAAAACAATAAAGAAAAAATTTATAGACTCGATGAAAATATAATCTATGAAACCCAGATGGGGGACATAGCAGATTCTGAAACTAAGGTAAAAGAAAAGCAAGAGCAGCTTTCCTTCTTTAGCTTTGCTCCAAACCCTGTGGTGGAAAGACTAAAAGCCATAAATCTCATGGAGATGACCCCCTCCAAAGCTTTTGAAATTCTGGAAGAACTGAAGGCTGCCGCTCTAAAAAGCTAAACTATCATTAATTAACAGTTATATATTTTTCATACTTTGTCGCAAGCATTTACTGTTATATTACTCCGGCACTAAAAGGCAGGGGTAATAGAAAGGAAGTACTTATGTTTCATTCATTCACTTGCCAATACGATATTCCTTTGGAAGAGGCAATTGCAAAGCTAAAACCGGAAATCTTTGATAGGGGCTTCTATGATACCAATTTGGTCAATGAATACCAAAACATTAGTTCTGACGGAAAAAAAGCTAATACTTTTATCTTTGAAAGAGGTGAAATGAGTCAAGGCACCTGTGTCATCATCATTACCTTAGACAATTTTCAGCAGGAAACATCAGCACATGTTTCTTTGTATGAAATGAGATCTACTTTTTCTTATATTAAGAAGCTTCGAGAAGCTCTGGATTTCTCCATGGTAGGAAAGCTTCCCCACAGGGAGAAGGAGATGGAAGGCTTTTCAGAACCGAAAAAGTATTTATATAAGATGAAAAATAAAATTGGGGATGTCATCAATGTTAAAAGTACTGTTGAAGAGCAAATGTTAGAAGAACAGAAGAAGATGGAATCAGCAAACATAACTTCTACAAACCCTCAAAATTCAACTAACGGAGTAAACATACCTTTAGAAAAAAAACCTTTAATAGAAAAGAACCCCTTGGATCACGTTATCAATAAGATAAAATTAACAGATAAAGAAAAACAAAAGCGAAGAGATTGGAAAAAGAGAGGATTATAACATACCTCCCAAGGAGTCGCCCCACCCTTTGCTGGAGAAATACGGAAATAGGGAATCTCAGATTCTGTCATTTCCACGTTATTTATAAAGGAATTACATATGCTTCACAAAGAGAATCAAAATCATCGTTCTATTATAGAGCTACCCAAACTGGTAGCGGATAAAATTGCCGCGGGAGAGGTGGTAGATCGCCCCCTGTCAGTGGTAAAAGAGCTATTGGAAAATGCCATCGATGCAGGTTCCACCTCCATTGCGGTGGAAATAAAAAATGGCGGCAAGACCTATATTCGAGTTACGGATAACGGTCAAGGAATTCCCAAAGAGGAAGCAGAGTTAGCCTTCAAACGCCATGCCACCAGTAAAATACGGGAAAGCGAGGATTTGGATCATATCACCACTTTAGGGTTTCGGGGAGAAGCTCTTTCTAGCATTGCTGCCGTTTCTCGGGTAGAGCTGATTACTAAGACAGCCCAAAGTAAAACAGGCATTTCCATCAAGATAGATGGGGGAATATTGGTAGACAAATCCGAAATTGGTTGCCCTGATGGAACCACGGTAATCGTATCCGACTTATTCTTTAATACACCTGCTCGTCATAAGTTTATGAAGCCTGACAATACGGAAAGCACTTTGATTATTGATTTTGTTTCGAAAATGGCTTTGGCTTATTCTAATATCAAAATTAGATTAAAAAATAACGGCAATATCCTTTTTTCAACAAACGGTAAAAACGACATATATGGGAATATTCAAACCATATACAGTCGCCAGTGGGGAGAGGAACTGATTTCCTTTGACATGGCTCAAGATAATTCGGAACTTTCACTCCAAAACTCACAGCATCTACCGGGGCAGTATCACATAAAAGGCTATATTTCAAAACCACAAAATACGAAAAGCAATAAAAAAAGTCAAATATTTTTTGTCAACGGTCGGTATATTCAAAGCAAAGTGTTGGAACAAGCAGTTGCAACAGCCTATGCCGAAAAGACATTTGAAGGAAGATATCCTGCAGCTTTCCTATTTCTCACTGTAAACCCTGAGCTTTTAGATGTGAATATTCACCCAAATAAAAGAGAAGTTCGTTTTGCTTATGAAAAGGATGTAAAGGACTTTGTAGTTAGTTGTATTTCTCAAGCCCTGGGACAAAAAAAGGCTATCTCAGATATTCAACAGAAAAATATATTTACTTTTGCTCAAATTCAAGGTGATAAAGAGGTTGAAAAATTAGAAAAGCCGAGAGAAACTCAAAAGGAAATAGACGTAAATTTGTTATTGTCAACCCAAAATACTGATTTGGAATTTGAAAAAATAGAGAAATTTAAAAAATATGCTAATGAGCAAAAAAATAACAACTGTAAAACTGATAAAAATATTTCAACGAAAAGTGACAATAATTGTAATTCCTTAAATAATGTCCCATCTTACAATTACAATATTTGTAAACATTTAGAATTAGAATTAGGGGTAGGGGTAGGGGAGACAAAATTAGAGTATAGTGTTAATAACAATAAAGATAACTCGTATAATGTCCAATCTAATGATAAATTAACAAATGACATAGATGAATTTCAAAATTATAATATAGCAAGCAATAATGAAAAAGTAGGAAAAAATTCAGATTCACATATTAATAATTTAAAGGATAATGATAAATCATTAGAGTTAATTGAAGAAATAGCATCAAATTCTGATTTATATGATAAAGCTTTTAATAATTACATAAAACCATCAGAAGCTTTTAATAAAATAGAGTTAAACAAACAATTTGATATATCAAAAATTACAATTTTGTCAAATATTTTCAGCACATATATTATTGGAGCCGATGGAGATTCCCTGTATTTGATCGATCAACATGCTGCACATGAGAGAATCTTTTATGAACTCCTGAAAAAACAGTTAGCAGAAGAGGAACAGCTTCCTCAAAGCATCATGATCCCCCTGAGAAAGGAAGTCAGTTACTCCTTAAAAAACCATCTGGAGGATTGGTTGGGATTTCTTAGAAGTTTAGGTTTTGAAATCGAAGAATTCGGAGTAAAGACCTACATTATCAAAGGAATACCACATTTTATGAATTTAAGTGAAGCTGAAAGCTTCTTTGATGATTTCACGGATAACATCAGTGATGACATGGATTTTACAGACCAAAAAAGAATGGACAAGATTATTTCAAAAGCCTGTAAGAATGCTGTAAAAGCTCATGATTCTTTACATCAAAAGGAAATGGAAGCTCTTTTGGAGCAGTTGGAGGGTTGCGAAAATCCATATTCCTGCCCACATGGCAGACCTATTTTTATAAAACTCAATAAAAAAGAAATCGAAAAGATGTTTAAAAGAATATAAGAAATATTATAATAGAATAATTAATTAAGAGTTTAGTAACTGAAAAAATAAATGGTATTATAGGAATATGAATGAACAAAACGAAAATAGAAAAATATTAGTCATTGTAGGTCCTACAGCCGTAGGTAAAACAGAGTACGCCTTAAGAGCAGCTCAGGCACTCAATGGTGAGATCGTATCTGCGGACTCCATGCAGCTTTATAAGTATATGGACATAGGCAGTGCAAAGCCTACCTTGGAGCAGAGGAAGCAGGTGGTTCATCATTTGGTGGATCAAATAGACCCGGCGGAAGAATTCTCTGTAGCCACCTATCAGAAATTAGCCAAGGAAGCTATAGAAGCAATTCTCGCCAGGGGGAAGTTGCCGATCCTATCGGGAGGTACGGGTCTTTATGTAAACTCCATTATTTACGATATGGATTTCTCCCAAACTGCAAAGGTCTCACATCGCAGAGCTGAACTGGAAAGAGATGTCAAGGAATATGGTCCTCAATACCTTCATAGTCAACTGAAAAAATTGGATCCTCAGGCGGCGGAAAGAATCCATGCCAACAATGTAAAAAAGGTAATACGAGCCATAGAGATTTTAGAAAATAACGAAGGAAGCAACTTAAAAACCTTTGATCAATCCTTTGTCAAAAACACGAAATATGATTTTCAGATAATCGGACTAAACAGAGATCGAAAGGAGTTGTATGATCGTATCGACAGGAGAGTGGATATACTCATGGAAAGTGGATTGGTTGAAGAAGTAAAATCCCTTTTGACCATGGGACTCACAGAAGAGAGTATATCTATGAAAGGTATCGGCTATAAAGAAATTATTGGTTATCTAAACAATGAATATGAACGGGACAGAGCCATTTACCTTATAAAATTAAACAGTCGGCACTATGCTAAAAGACAGCTCACCTGGTTTCGCAGATATGACACCATTCGATGGTTTGACATATTGCCCCATAACGATTTGAAAAATGTTGAAAATTATGAAGAAGTTTCCATAAAGGAGTTTTTAAAATGGCTATAAAAAAGGAAATCAAAATTCATAATAAAAGCGATAAACCGGACAATATCCTTTTAAAAGAAATTGAGATTACAGAAAAATGCTTAGCCATCGAAAAGGAGTTGCCCAGATTTTTATCGGGATTCTTCGTTTACTTGAAGGGAAACGTCTTACCCATGACTAGGTTGGCATACCTTCAAGACATTAGATTTTACTGTAAATACTTAATTGACCAGACGGATTTAACTTTAGCCGATGATATCAGCCGAATCAAGCTGGAGGAATTCGACAAAATAAAAGCTGGAGACATCAATGTATTTATAGATTATTGCAGGTGCTATAAGGTAGAAACAGAAAAAGCCATTTACGTTTACGAAAATGATAAGCGCTCTCTATCACGAAAAAAGTCCTCTCTTTCTGTAATGTTTAAATTCCTTTACAGAGATGAGCTGATCAGCCGCAACATTACTGATGGCTTCGACCCCATTCGGCTGCCAAAACCGGGAGAAAGGGAAATTAAAGCCCTTCAGGACGATGAAGTTATGAAGATGTTGGATGCGGTATCCTCAGGGGAAAAGCTGACAAAGAAGGAAAGAGAGTTCTGGGAAAAGACGAAAAAGCGAGACAAGGCAATCTTAATGCTGTTTCTTACATATGGACTGAGATTATCGGAGTTGCAACAGCTCAACATATCCTCCTTTCACTTCAGCAGAGGAGAGTTTAAGATTTATAGAAAGAGGGGGAAGGAATCCACCATGCCCCTAAACAAATCGGTGATTAAAGCATTGGGAGAATATATCAACGAAGAGAGACCTCAAGAGGATAGGTTGACTGAGGAAAACAAGGACGCACTATTTCTTTCTTTGCAGGGAAAGAGAATGACGGAGCGGCAAATCCGGGAACTGGTGAAAAAATACACTTCTATCGGAATGGAAACCTCCAGATCCTCGGGTTACAGCCCTCATAAGCTGCGAGCCACCACCGCCACATCCTTGATCGGAAGAGGAAACTCCATCTTTGATGTACAAGCCTTGTTGGATCACGAAAATGTCACCACCACACAACTTTACGCTGCCCATAAGAAAAATGTAAAACGTGATTTGGTGAAAAATTTTGAATGGGATGAAGAAAATTAATATTTAAAAAAGTTAAAAATTTGTGTAAAAATACAGATTCCACAAAGGATAGACGAAATTATACACAACAAAAGAAAGGTTAGAAAATGAACACTTACACCCTACTAAACCAAAATTTTGGAATTGATAAAGAAATTTTGGACATAGTTCAAGAAGCAGAATCTCAATTAAAGCCCATGTTCGATAAATTAGAGGATATCATGGCTTTTAATCAATATAAAGTATTGGATGTTTTCCAAAAATGTAAAATTACCGATATGCATTTCGGTTGGAATACAGGCTACGGTTATGACGATCCCGGTCGGGAAGCTTTGGAGAAGGTCTATGCCATGCTTTTTAAAACAGAAGCGGCATTGGTGAGACCCATCATCGTAAACGGAACTCATGCATTAACTTTAACTTTAATGGGAATACTGAGACCGGGTGATGAATTGATCTACTGCACCGGAGCCCCTTATGACACATTGGAAGAGGTCATCGGAATTCGAGGTGAGGGGAAGGGTTCCCTGAAGGAATATGGTGTAACCTACAAGCAAGTTGAGTTAACAGAAGACGGAAACATCGACTATGAGGCATTAAAAAAAGCCATCTCAACAAATACGAAGATGGTTACCGTGCAAAGAGCTACAGGATATGGCTGGAGAAAAGCCATCACAATAGACCAAATTGCCGCTGTAAGAGAATTTCTAAATTCTGTGAACCCAGACATCATTTTAATGACAGATAACTGTTACGGTGAGTTCTTAGACACTAAAGAACCTACAGAAGTGGGGGCGGATGTGGTAGCCGGATCTCTCATTAAAAATCCGGGAGGGGGACTGGCTCTCACAGGGGGATATATTGCAGGAAGAAAAGACCTCATTGAGAAGATTTCCTACAGAATGACTTCCCCGGGAATCGGCGGAGAATGTGGGTTGACCTTCGGACAGACAAGAGCCATGTTTCAAGGGCTGTTTATCGCTCCAAAGGTGGTAAACGGTGCTGTAAAAGGAGCCGTTCTCTGTGCCAAGGTGTTTGAAAATCTGGGATATGATGTCTGCCCAAAACCTGAAGATGTGAGAAGCGATATCATAGAGGCTGTAAAATTGGGAAGCCCTGAAGCGGTAGTGGCTTTTTGCCAAGGAATTCAGGCTGCTGCACCCATTGATTCTCATGTAAAACCACTGCCGTGGGATATGCCGGGCTACGAAGATCCCGTTGTAATGGCCGCCGGAGCCTTTGTGCAAGGTTCTTCCATAGAACTCAGTGCAGATGCACCCATTAGACCTCCATATATCGTATATTTTCAGGGAGGACTGACTTATGAACACTCGAAATTTGGAGTAATAAAAGCTTTAGAAGCCGTAAGGAAAGTTGTATGAACAAAAACAAATCCAACAAATGGTTCGCCATTGGAAAATTGATATTGTTGCTACTGATCATCGTGGGAATCCCGTTGATTATTTATTATTTATTTCCGGATTTTGTCAGACAGTTTAAGACCATGGAAGGTGTAAATGCCTTTCTGGATCAATATAAAACAGCCAGTATTTTTATCTATATAGGCTTACAGACTATTCAAATTATCATTTCAGTAATTCCGGGGCAAATCCTGCAGTTTTCTGCAGGATACGCCTATGCCTTTTGGCTAGGATATCTCTATTCTATGATTGGAATTTTTCTCGGTACAATTATTACTTTTTATCTGTCAAAAACCCTGGGAACGGATGCCATGTACGCCATCTTCGGAGAAAAAAAGATCGATAAATTTGTTACAATTCTCAACAGTAAAAAAGCCTACGTCATAATCTTTGTTCTTTATGTAATCCCCGGTTTTCCCAAGGATTTAATTACCTATGCCGCAGGGGTTTCCAATATTAAACTCAAAACCTTTCTCATTATCGCTCTGGTAGGAAGAACTCCCGCACTCATGGGTACCATATTGATGGGTAGCATGTTCCGAAACGGCAGCTACACTGGATTGATAGTTTTGGGGATCATCATCGCAATCATCTGCATTTTGTGCTTTATCAAAAGAGAAAAGTTGGTGGATTTAGCTGATAAAACTTATGATAAATTGTTGAAAATTTAAAAATAGCTAAACCAATATAATGATACCAGGGTCAAAAGCCTAATATTATTTAAATATTTATAACTCAACATACTATATATTATTTTATAAGCAAAGTAACACATTATATTGTGGTTACTTTTATTATTTATATCTTTTGACCCTGGTATCATATAATTTTATATATTTTTTATTCCAGAAGATACAAACAATCTAATCTTTTTTTATTCTAAATTTACTTAAAATGTTCAATTTTACAATATCTAAATTTTAAAAATTTTTATTTTATTTTACGATATCTAAATTTTTAAATTTACATAATTTAGTATATTTTAAAATGCTTTAAGTATCGGTTATATCCTTCACAAATGTTTCATATGATTAAAATATTAATAAAAAAACATTTAATAATGGAGGTGATTTCAATTGGCCACCGGCTACTTTACAGCCCAAATTGTTACATCGAGAGGTGTCATTCCTATTGAGGGTGCCACTGTCACTGTATCCATAGAAACAGAGAGCGGAGAGGAATTAAAGGGATTTAGAACCACCGATCGAGAAGGCTTAACCACTGCCATGGAGATAGAAACTCCTGATGTTACCCTCTCTTTGGCTCCATCTGACTTAAAACCCTTTACCTCATGCAATGTTAAAATCTATCACCCGGATTATTATGTTCTTCTCATTGAAGGGTCTCAAGTTTTTGCAGAAGAAACCAGCATTCAGCGAATTGCACTAGTTCCGTTAAAAGAGTTTGAAAGTCCTGACAATCGTTTGATAGAATTTCAAATTCCACCACAAGATTTATAAATGAGAGGAGTTCATAAATATGGCGTCCGTATTACCTTATGTCCCTGAATACATCACCGTTCATTTAGGCACACCTGACAGCAATGCCCAAAATGTGACAATCCCTTTTATCGATTACATAAAAAACGTTGCATCCAGTGAAATTTACCCTACCTGGGGCACTTCTGCCATCAACGCAAACATCCTTGCACAAATATCTTTTGCATTAAACAGAGTCTATTTGGAGCATTACACCAGTAGGGGGTATAATTTTAATATAACCAATACCACAGCTTTCGACCAAAGCTATAATCCGGGTAAAATAGTATTTAGTAATATAGATAAGATTGTCAATGAAATATTTAATAATTACATCCGTAGAAAAGGGTTTGCCGAGCCTTTATCGGCAAAATATTGTAACGGAACTACTTCCACCTGTGCGGGATTATCCCAGTGGGGAAGTGAAGGACTGTCCCAAGAAGGTAAAAATTCCATAGAAATTTTAAAATATTATTATGGAGATAATATTGAAATCGTAGTAAATGCACCGGTTATGGGCATTGTACAATCATATCCCGGGACGCCCCTAAGAAGAGGTAGTAGCGGTAAAGATGTGAAAGTGATACAAACAAGCTTAAACAGGATATCTCAAAACTATCCCCTAATCCCTAAATTAAACCCTGTAGATGGCGTTTTTGAGTTTAACACAGAAAACTCAGTAAAAATTTTTCAGAGGATTTTTAATCTTACACAGGATGGGATTGTAGGGAAAAATACGTGGTATAAGTTATCGAGCATTTATGTAGGTGTCAAAAAGTTAGGTGAACTGGAATCTGAAGGCCAAACCCTATTTGGAAAATCTCTGGAATATCCTGACGCATTAAAGGCCGGGGACACTGGAGAAAAGGTGGTTATCCTACAATATTTTTTATCCGTCTTAGCTGAATTTTATGAGAATTTACCTTTTTTAGATATAACCGGAGTTTATGATCAACAAACTATCAATGCAGTAGATGCCTTTCAAAAGAATAATCAAATCTTTGAATCTGGAGAGGTGGGAGCTTATACATGGAATTTAATCTATGCCTGTTATCAAGGAATTATCGATACCGTATTTGCCGCCAATCTAGATAAAACCATTACCGCCGCCCCTTATCCCGGCGAAGTGTTAAAGCTGGGATCAAGAGGGGACAGTGTAAGAACCTTGCAACAATACATTAACAGGATTTCCTTATCCGTCATGGAAATTTCTCCCGTAGCGGTGACAGGGATCTTTACTACAGAAACCCAAAGATCCGTGAAACAATACGAACAATATAAAGGGTTGCCCATAACCGGCATGGTAAACAGAACAGTGTGGAACGAATTAATCAACACTTATAAGGATGTTGTTTCCATTACCGCCGCAGCACCTAGGCAATATCCCGGATTTGTTTTAAAATTAGGCATGCAAGATCCAAATGAGATTAAATAAGGGGGAAAAATGATGAGTACACCTAGCACTGTCATTCCTGTTGCAGGAAATTCGGTAAGAAGCTTGCAATCTTTTTTAAGAGCTATATCAAGTCAATATACCAATGCTCCCTTGCTGATTCCGGACGGAATATATGGAGAGCAAACAAAAACAGCCGTCATTGCCTTTCAAAAGGCCTTTGGACTGCCTCAAACAGGGGAGGTTGATTACACCAGTTGGATAAAAATTATAGAAGTTTACGATATTACCATGAGTAAGACCAAGATTCATAGAGAAGTAGTAATTCTTCATCCAAAACAGGGTGCCATGATACCCGGAAATTCAGGACCTCACGTATATGCAGTTCAAGGAATCCTTATGGCCATTAGCAATCACTATTCCAATTTAGGAGAAATAAAAGCTACCGGTAACTTTGACGAGGATTCTTCAAAAATGGTAAAGAAAATTCAGAAATATTCTAACCTAGAGGAAACGGGAAATATCGATCGAGTAACCTGGGATGAGATCTCCAGGTTATATGAACATATCAATGCCTGACATTTAATTGCAAAGCATAGAAAAATATTTCCACCCACTATAGAAAGGAAATATTTTTCCAAAATTTTCTGTTATTTATGCCTTGATATAAACTGATAATTCAGACAAAATATCAATTAGTCAAAAATTTTAAATTTTTAATATTGAAAAACAGAGCTTTTTAGATCAATTCTTAAGGCTTTGTTTTTTTTGGCATACCATTTGCTTAAAAAGCCTTTGTATATTTTATTTGTATTATAAGAAGGAGGAATTATTCATGTCAACAGAACAAGTTAAGCTGCAAAAAGCTTTTAGTACCAAAGACGTTCTAGCACTGGCTTTCGGAACTATGATCGGCTGGGGTTGGATTATGCTGTCAGGTAAGTGGGCAGCAGACGCAGGAATGCTCGGTGCCATAATCGCCTATATGGTGGGTGCTGTACTATGTATTTTCGTCGGTCTTGCTTATGCTGAACTAACCCCTGCCATTCCATGTACAGGTGGTGGTGTAGTATTCTCTTACAAAGCAATGGGTTATTGGCCTTCCGTAATAGCGGGTTTGGCAACCGCTCTTGCTTATTTAGGCGTAGCTTGCTGGGAGGGACCTGCTTTTGCAACGGCTGTTAATTACGTTGTCCCCATACCGCAAGTAGGTTACTTGTGGACCATAGAAGGTTTTGATATCTACGGTTCATGGGCATTAGTTGCTGTAGTAGCCGCTATTGTCATTACATATGTAAATTACAAAGGTGCAAAACAAGCAGCTGTATTCCAGACCATCGCTACAGGTGGTGTAATCTGTGTGGGACTTGTATTTTTAACAGGTGGTGTCTTCATGGGTGATGTAGGAAACGTACAGCCATTATTTACTAATTTTGCAGGATTTGGAGCTGTACTTCTCATGGTTCCTGCTATGTTTGTAGGATTTGACGTTATTCCACAATCCGCCGGAGAAATGAATGTACCTCTCAAAAAAATCCCTTCCATTTTAATCTTATCTATCTTTGCTGCTGCTGCTTGGTATATGTTGATGATCTTCGCTACTTGCTTCTCTGCTCCTACAGACATCAGAGTAAACGGTGTTATTCCTGTAGCAGACTCCATGGCATATGCATTTGGTAGCCCTATTTGGGGTAAAATTTGTATCATCGGTGCTGTTTGTGGAATCCTTACCAGTTGGAATGGTTTCCTTTATGGTAGTGCTCGTGTACTTTATGCCCTTGCTCACGCAAAGATGTTTCCAGCAATATTTGGAAAAATTCATCCCAAATATAATACTCCGGGAAACGCAGTATTACTTTGCGGATTCTTATCCACGCTATCTTGCTTCTTAGGTAAGGGTGCTTTGGTTTGGTTTGTAGATGCCAGCTCCTTCGGCGTAGTAGTAATGTACACCATGGTAGTATTATCATTTATATTCTTAAGAAAAAATGCTCCAAATATGCCTCGTCCTTACACAGTACCTGCCGGTGGATTTGTGGGATTCATGGGTATTTTAGTATCAATATTCTTCTTATACCTATATCTTCCATTCGGACCTGCTCCATTACTTCCTATTGAATGGGTATTCGTAGCAGTTTGGTTCGTATTTGGTTTTGCTTTAGCAATTTACGCCAAAGGAAAATACAGCAATGTAACAGAAGATGAAAGAAGATTGTTGCTTTTCGGTGAAGAATATGCCGAAATAGAGAATAAACATTCAAACTAATCAAAAAAGTCCAATAAACTTCATCCTCTTTTCTCTTGAAAAGAGGATGAAGTTTCTATAAAATATATAAAGGAATTCATTGAGAAGGATTATTTCAGTGAATTCCTATATATGTTTTACCTGAAAGGATTTTTATGACAGTTCAAAGGCAAAGTTTAAGCAGGGTTTTAGGGCGTACAGACGTAATCGCATTAGCCTTCGGTACCATGGTGGGTTGGGGATGGATCATGTTGGCAGGATCTTGGATCAGCCAAGCAGGGTTGTTAGGTGCAATCTTGGCTTTTGGTGCGGGAACCATCCTATGTATTTTGGTGGGGCTTACTTATGCAGAGCTTACGGCAGCACTACCCTTGGCCGGAGGTGAGATGGTCTATTCCTACAGGGCAGGGGGGTTTCTCTTCTCTTGGTTTTCCAGTTGGACTACAGCTTTGGCTTATATCGGAGTGGCAGCATGGGAGAGCATTGCTATTGCCACTGCCATAGATTACATTTTCCCCCTTCCCAAAGCATTTATCTTTTGGACTGTTTCAGGAAATCCGGTTTCCATTGTGTGGACAGCGGTAGGAGTACTGTGTGCTATTTTATTGAGTGTTTTAAATTATTTTGGGACAAAGCCTTCTGCTATCTTTCAGGTTATGGCTACTTCTGCCATTGCCTTGGTAGGCTTTATTTTCCTTTTCGGTAGTTTTACCTACGGGGAATTAGAAAACATAGGACCGTTGATGAAGGATAACCTTGGTTTATTTTCCGTCTTACTCATTGTCCCCTCCATGCTTATCGGGTTTGATACCATTCCTCAGTCTGCTGAAGAAATGAACTTACCTAAAAAAGAAATTGGCAGAGCGTTGGTAGTTTCTATCGTAATGGGTGGAGTTTGGTATATTCTCATGATGATTGGCATTGCACTTTCTGCTCCTGAATGGGTGAGGGATAACGCATTAGTGCCTGTTGCTGACAGCATGGCTTTCAACTTTGGCTCTAAGGAGTTTGGAAACCTACTGATTTTAGGAGGAATCTTTGCTATCCTTACCAGTTGGAATGGCTTTATTTTAGGAGCCACCAGGATCATATTTGCCATGGGAAGAGCCAAAATGCTTCCCGCTGTTTTCGGAAAGCTACACCCTAAATACCAAACTCCTACGGCAGCAATTGTCTTGGTGGGGACCATTTGTGCTTTAGGACCCTTTTTTGGAAGATATGCTTTGGTGTGGCTTGTAAATATCAGTGCATTTGCCGCAATATTGGCATATCTTACAGTGGCAATCTCCTTTTTTATCCTGAGAAAAAAAGAGCCTGAGCTGATCAGACCTTTCCAAGTGAAATTTGGAAATATAGTTGCTTTTCTAGTTGTTTTTTTCACTATAGCCGCTGCGATTTTATTTATTTTCCCATCTAAATTATCTTTAAAGTGGCCCTATGAGTGGATTATCATCATTATTTGGTATATAATAGGAATTGTTTTAGCTATTAGAGCCAAATTTTTTATGATGCAGGATTTAAATCAAACAGAATTATTAATATTTGGTGATGCTTATGCAAGGGTTCATAAAGATGAAAAATAAGTTTTTATTATCAGCCATCATGTTGCTGATTATATCCATGTTCATATATAATTATTTTTCTGCCAGAAATGATAAAGTAACAGAAAATTCAGGAATGTTATTTATCATCGTGCTAGCCTCTGTCTTATGCGTGTTTTATATTTTTTACAGCAGTAACAAAACCTTATACGAAGAGTTGGCTTCCAGAATGGATCAAATTATAGACAGTAAAAATGAGCTGCAGGCTACCTTTGACGGTATTTCTTATGCCATGGTGGAAATGGACTTAGAAGGAAATATTATAAACTTTAACAAAGTTTTTCGAAAATATATCGCTGATAAAGAAAACGTCGTTATGGGTAAAAGCTTTATTCATGTAATGGAAAATGAATTTGAGAATATTGAAGAGATAAAATTAATAATCTCCAATGCTCTGAATACAGGGACAGAAATAAAGGCACAATTTGTTCAAGGTAAAAAATATTATAACTTCAGTGTTTTTCCCATTAAAAATTCCAGAGAAAAAACTACCAAGGTTTTGGTGATCATACAGGATATCACAAAGGAAAAAGCAACGGAAAGACAAATGCTTCAGGACAATAAAATGATTGCTGTGGGTCAGCTGGCAGCAGGCGTAGCCCATGAGATCAGAAACCCCTTAGGTTTGATTAGGAATTACTGCTACGTTTTAAAGAATTCTGACACCATGAATGAGAAAGCTATAGAAATCATAGAAAAAGCAGTTGATAAATCAGGGAAAATCATTGAAAATTTGTTGAATTTTTCTAGAATATCCAGCGAAAATAAAAAAGTTATTAACTTAAAGCAGCATATAAAATCGGTTTTACTACTTCATAGAAGCAGGGCAGAAGAATCTCATATTTCCTTAACCTTGGAATGTGATGATTGCATTCAAATTTATGTATTGACAGAATCACTGGAATTAGTTTTAATCAATCTTTTGCTGAATGCCATGGATGCCATAGAAACAAAAAATGAAAATTTTGATGATAACTCCATAAGAATTCATTGCATTTCTGATCATGAAAATGTTATTATTATTGTTGAAGATACAGGAGAGGGTATCCCTGAAGATATTCAAGACGATATATTCAATCCATTTTTTACCACAAAGGAGAAAAGAGACGGCAACGGTCTTGGTCTTTACATAGTTTACAATGAAGTTAAAAAGATGAATGGTGAAATCTCTGTAGAAAGTGCGACGGGAAAAGGAACCAAATTTACTTTGAAATTACCTAACCCGGAGGTTATAAATGATGACATTAAAAACATTTAAAATACTGGTAGTAGATGACGAACAGGATTATTGCGATGTAATGGTGGTGATTCTGCAAGGAGAAGGGTATACTGTATGCGCCTGCAGAAGCGGAAAGGAAGCCTTAGAAACCTTATCCTCAGAAGACGGGGATTTCGACTTAGTATTATCAGATCTTCTCATGCCGGAAATGGATGGCATCACCTTGTTGAAAGAAATCAAGGACAAGCATCCAGGCATAGAAGTAATTATGATGACTGCTTACGGAACCATTGAAAAAGCTGTAGAAGCTATGAAACTGGGAGCCTACACCTATGTCACAAAGGGAGAAAATCCGGAAAAACTTTTTGGAGAAATTGAAAAAGTAAAGGAATTAAAAAAATTACTAAACGAAAATCAAATTTTAAGAGAAAAAGTCAATCGAATCGCATATTTAGTAGATAGCAAAAACCAGACATTTCAAAATATGATCTCCATTGCTGAAAAAGCTTCCCTCAGTTCATCTAACATACTGATATTGGGAGAATCAGGGGTTGGGAAAGAAATTATCGCCAGATACATTCACAACATCAGTGACCGCAGAACCAATAACTTTGTAGATTTAAACTGTCACGCCATTGCAGAAACGATTTTAGAATCGGAGCTCTTTGGGCACGAAAAAGGTTCCTTTACGGGAGCCATGTCCAAAAGGGTCGGACGTTTTGTGGATGCGGACAAAGGAACACTTTTTCTGGATGAAATCGGGGATATTCCATTGAGCATTCAGGCAAAATTATTGAAGGTATTGGAAAATAAAAGGGTATATCCCATCGGTACCAACAACTATATCGATGTTGACTTTAGATTGATCACAGCTACAAATAAGGATTTACAGGACAGCATTGAGAAAGAGCTTTTCAGAGAAGATTTATACTATAGATTATCCACCATTACCATTGAAATCCCTCCCTTGAGAGAGAGAAAAGAGGACCTTCCGGCATTTATCGAATTTTTCTTGGAAAAAGGTCAAAGCGAAATGAAAAAAAACATCCGGCAAATTGAACCGGAGGTAATGTCCTATCTGATGAATTACGACTATCCAGGTAATGTACGGGAACTCAAGAATATCATAGAGAGGCTACTGGTGTTGTCTGATGACGGAATCATTAAAAAAACTCACCTACAGCCTCGTGATTTAAAGCATATTTCCAAAATCTCTGATGAAACTGTTCCTTGGGAAGAAGAAGGAGAAAAGATTACAAAGACACTGCGTGAAGTCCGCAAGGAGGAGGAGTCCCGTTATATAAAAAAAATAATAAAACAAGAAAATGGAAATTTAAACAAAGTAGCGGAAGTTTTAGGAATTACAAGAAGACAATTAAGCAACAAACTTACAGAATTTCAAATTAATGAAAATTCTTAGCAGATTCATTGGCTTGAGATTAATGAACGGAGGTTTTGCAATGAAATCTATCAACATTAACGGTCGAAAAATCCCATATATTCTAACTCGAAAGCCTGTTAAGAACATCAATATTCGTGTAAAACCGGATAAAATTATCTACGTTTCTGCAAACAAAATGGTTTCAGAAAAATACATAAAGCAATTACTTCATTCCAAAGAAGACTTTATCATTAATGCTTTGGAAAAATATGACCTTATCAAAGAGCATAAAGATAAACAAAACCAACTAAATACAGGTGAAGAACTTCTATTTTTAGGGAAAAGGTTTCTGTTAACTGTCATAAAAAGTGACGAAGAATTCATTGTACTAAAAGAGGATTACGCCTACTTATACGTCAATGATCCACAATGTTATGAAAGAAAAAAAGCGGTCATAGACCTTTGGTTACAAAACCAATGTCAGAAAATCTTTCATGAAATTAATTTAAAAGTACATGATATTTTTAAAAAATATGGCGTGGCATTAGCTCCTTTAAAGATAAAAAAAATGGTGTCTCGTTACGGGAGTTGCCACTTAAAGCAGGGGCATATTACCATGAATATTAAGTTGATTCAGGCACCCATTACCTGTATAGAATATGTCATGCTACACGAGTACGCCCATTTCATTCATCCTAATCATTCCAAGAAGTTTCATCAATTTGTGCAAACTTTAATGCCAGACTATAAGGAAAGAATCAGAACATTAAAAAGCCCTGAATATTCTATAAAGGATTTATAATTTAAATTGATTATTATGGTGTAAATAGATTGCTTAACCTATTTACACCTTTTTTATTATGTAGGAAATATCGTCCTTGACGATATTGACCGAATATCAAAGAACGTACCTTACGAAGCGTCCCCCCTTGCGGGCGACATGTGGAAATAGGAATCTTTGATTCCGTCATTTCCACGTTTTTTATGTAGAAAAATAAGTTTAAGGCTACCCGAAAATACCGTATCAACCCGTTTGAGCAGAGGAAGAACGCTTTTAAAGGAAAATTTGAAAGGCTTGTGGAAGGATGAAAAATCTGATAGATAGAGAATTGTCCATGATTATTATGGATCAAGAGAAGAATGAAAAGATATTGAACCAAGTGAAAAAGGAAGCTTCCCACGGAGCAGTTAGGAAGAGAATCAACCCTTATGTTAAGACCGGTTTGGCTGCTTGTCTCTGCATAATGCTATAGCCGTAACGGCTAAAGTTACCGGGCTACGTCTTATCTAAAATACTTCCCTGGTTTAGTTTCTGACAAGATAACACAATTAATGACACCTTTAGATGAAACCTGCGAATTTAATGGCATTAAACTGAGAATGATCAGTGCTGTGAAAGATCAAGACACTGCAGTTGCTTACTTTAAATTACAAGATTTGACTAATGAAAACAGAATTACAGAATATATGGATTTTACGATTATCGATTTTCTAATTCCGCCTTCTTAAATTGTCAGTTAGTAGGATATGATAGGGAAATAGACGGCTATTATGAAATTAAAGTGAGATATAGGCGATTTTAAGGGAACGGTAAATCGTAATTCTCCAGTTAAGTTTACTAAACCTAAAGAGTTAATTGATGTATTAAAGAACTAAAAAGTAATTGATTTGTTAAAAAACTAAAGAGTAATTGATTTGTTAAAAAAATAACAAAATCAAAAATTAATAAAATGCCTCTGTCCATAAGATAGGGGTGTTTTTAATTAAAACGTAAGATTCCTATTTCCGGATGTCGCCCACAAGGGGCGACTCTTTGCAAGGTACGCTCTTTGATATGACCTCATATCGTTATATCGTTAGATATAATATTCCTACATAACAAAAAAGAACGTTTGTTTAAAAAAAATGTTGACATCGAACATTCATTCTGTTATTATTTAAAAAAGAACAAATGTTCAATAAGGGTAGTGCGCAAAGGAGGGAGTACGATGGAAATTTCAACAAAACATTATAGGCTAAAATCAAAGTTTAGATTTACAGTATTTGTAGCATGTATGCTTATTCTAATGACATTTACTACAAATACAATTTTGGGTAACAATTTCACTGATGGTTTAACTAAGGAAACCTTTACTCAGGTCATTGTAGAATCCGGAGATTCTTTATGGAACATTGCTTCTAAGTTCGGTCCACAAAACGAAGATCTTCGTAAAGTGGTAGAAAAGATTCGCCAGGCAAACGGAATTTCCGCTAATCAATCCATCCAGCCTGGGCAGATACTGCTAGTTCCGGTCTATATTTAGGTTATTCTTTTTAATTACGATATCGGACTAAAAGATGTTACCCTAAAACTTATTACAAAATCTAAGACTATATCTTTCCATAATAATTAAAGTTTTTAAATATTTGTCATATCCAAACACAAGGCCTATAATAATAAAATCGTTTAAATCGAAAAATAGAGCCTCGTTTTTTCTACTCGTTTTTTCTATCGGTAAATAAAATTTTTATTTAAACATAGATAGATGTTATTTTTCATATATCCGGCAAAGGATTTTCATAATAATTTAATAATCATACATGATAAAATGAAATCTTAAAAATTTAAGAAATTGTTTTTTTTATATAAAAAAAGAAATCATTAGGAATATATCAACGCGATTATATATGCAATTAAATAAAGTTTATATTGAAGTAATAGTTCATATTGAGAGCTAATAAATTATTTTGTTTAAAGATACATAATGTTTTCTGCAAGATAAAATTCCCCACTTTTGCAAAAGTTTTTTCCCCAGGCA
>CAYWVS010000048.1:0-23726 GCA_964461765.1 uncultured Anaerovorax sp. | reverse complement strand
AACGCTCCCATGAGAGGAATGGCAATATAGGATACGATGGCCATGGCGCGTACACCAAACAAAGCAGTGGCACCCATAACTACCCCCCAGAAGATTATAAAGAAAAGCTTCGCCCAAAAAGTATTAATATTGAGACCCATGGCAAAGAGATTTCCCATGTATTCTGCAGTAATGGCATACCAGAATATTTGGGTACCCCCTAAGATAATGTCAGCCCACTTCGCTCCCCCTTTTCCCAAGGTGTACTTGGCCAAGAGAACAGAAGTCAATCCGGTCTTTGCTCCGATAGCACAGATGGTAGCAACGTAAAGCCCTAAAATGGCACTACCGGCTAAAATGATCCAAACTAGTTCATTAAATGAAAAAGCCGCCCCTAACTTGGCACCTGAGGCCATTGTGGGTGTAAAGAAAGTAAATCCAATCAATACGGCACTGATGGACAAAAGCCCCGTTCGGGCACTCATGGGTACGTGATCCAATGGATAATCCTTATCTACGCCTCCCCCCACTTCTGTCTGCTGTAACTTTTCTTCGCTCATGACATTCTCCTTTCATAAAACACAACCTAAAAAGCAGTTAGAAATTAGTTTCACCTTTAGAAATTTTTATAATTGCCGAATACTAAAAATCTTTTAAATTTAAACACTTTTTGTTATGAAACTATTTCCATAAAAACATAGTACCATACGTCAAAATATTCTGCAAGTTTTATTTAAGTTTTTTTGCAATAAAGGTTATTCAAAGAAGATGACATAAAAAATAAGTCTAAAATAAACTAATAAATACTTTATTTTAGACTCATTAAATTTCTATAGGTTGCTATTTGATTTATTTATATTTTTTAGCCTATACATCCCGATTCAGTTTTCGCTGTACTTCTTTTAAAGGAAGCCCATATTTCTTAGCGATATCTTTACAGTGATCCAACTCCGGTTTAAAAGACTCAATTCCACCGGCTTGAGAGTATTTCATCCGCACTTGTCCAAACTCCGTATCTAGATTTTTCATCTCACGATGAGCAATTATTCTCTTGGTTTCTCTGATTCTTAAGCCCAAAGTACCTGTCTCTTTAAACAAAATCTCAGAAAGCTTCTTTATTTTATCTTGATTGCAGATAACGGAAACCATGTGTGCAGGCCTATTTTTTTTCATTTGGATAGGGGTAAAGTAAACGTCCAAGGCTCCCTCTTCAAAGAGCCTTTCCATGGTATACCCAAGGACCTCTCCTGTGCAATCGTCTAAGTTGGTTTCTAAAACAAATACCACATCCTCGGCGGCCTTCATCATTCCCGAAGAAAGATGGGTATATTCGCTGGTTTCCTCTACAGTTCCCAAAAACACCCTTAGAGCATTGAGCCTCCCCGTTTGAGTTTTTCCAAAGCCATACCCTGTAGCCAAAACATTCATCTTCGGCATTTTTCCGCAGGATTGTTTTAGAACTTTTAGAATTCCAAAACCCGTTGGAGTGACAAGTTCTTTCTCCACATCCTCTGTAATCAACTCTATTTCACTGCCCTGGAGCATTTGAGCCACCGCCGGAACGGGAATGGGCATCACTCCATGTCTGCATTGAACAAATCCTCTTCCTTCTTTCACAGGGGAGCACACTACCATATCTATCTTCAAAAGGTCAAAACAGATGGCTGTGCCTAGGATATCCACGATGGAATCTACCGCACCGATCTCATGAAAGCGAACCTCCTCCACCGGTTTGCCGTGTACCTTTGCCTCTGCCAAAGCAATTTCCCGAAAGATTTTAATCCCTAAGTCCTTTGCATTTTGAGAAATGTGGCTATCATGAATAATCTTAATGATGTCGGCTAAATTTCTCTCCACATCATGAGAATGTAGGTGTTTATTCGAGTAGGTTTCATGCCCATGCTCGTGTTCATTTTTGTGGTCATGAACATGAACTTCGCCCTCAGATGCTAACTTTACCTTCACATCCGTACCGGAGATAGATAGCTGCTGTGTCTTTTTTATTTCCAATTCATAGCCGGACAAATGGAGTTTTGTCAACTCTTCCTGCACCACCCTTGGATCCAAGCCCAAATCAATTAAAGCGGCCATTGCCATATCTCCGCTTATTCCTGAAAAGCAATCAAAATATAGTACCCTTTTCATCTGTTTCTCTCTCCTCAACCCTTTAATTTATTTACATTGGAAGCAAAGTATGCTGCACCGAAACCATTGTCAATGTTCACCACAGCAACCCCTGATGCACAGCTGTTTAACATGGTTAGAAGGGCTGAAATACCCCCGAAGCTGGCACCATAACCCACACTGGTAGGTACGGCGATGACAGGCTTGTCCACCAGCCCACCCACCACGCTGGCCAGCGCTCCTTCCATGCCTGCCACCACGATGACCACATTGGCTTTTTGTATCCGTTCCGCTTTAGCCAAAAGCCGATGAATTCCCGCAACTCCCACATCATAAATACGATCTACTCGGTTACCTAAAATTTCCGCCGTTACAGCTGCTTCCTCTGCTACCGGAATATCGGCGGTTCCGGCAGTAACCACCGCAATGGTCTTTTCGGTGACTTCAAATTCCTGTTTTTGAACTAAAATAATTCTTGCCTCAGGGTAATAGGTAGCTTGGGGAATTTTTTCCCGTACCTCTTCATAGACCGCTTGAGAAGCTCTGGTACCCATGATGTTAACGTTATTTTCCATCATTTTAGATAGAATCGCTATGATTTGCTCCGTGGTTTTCCCTTGGCAAAAGATGGCTTCCGGATATCCTGTGCGAATATTTCGGTGCTGGTCGATCTTTGCAAACCCCAGGTCTGTAAAAGGAAGCTCTTTTAGAAACTCCATAGCTTCCTCGGGAGTTTTACTGCCATCAGACACTTGTTTTAAGATATTCAATAAATATTTTTGCTCCATATCTACGCCTTTATCTCTTTATTTATCTCTTTCACATTCATGCTTCCCATACGATATCCTTTTAAATCTAGGGAAGCAAATTGGAATCCCGCTTTTTCGGCCCACTCATAAACCTCGTCCATTAAGGATTCATCAATGAACTTACTTCGATCCTCCGATAATACTTCTATTCTGGCCACGGTTCCATGATGCCTGACCCTCACCTGAAGAAAACCTCTTTCACGAAGCTTTTCCTCCAAGAACTCAATTTGTCTTAACTTCTTTTCTGTGATGGGCTCTCCATGAGGAATTCTGGTAGCCAAGCAGGCATATGCCGGTTTTTCCCAAATAGGCATACCTTTTTTCTTTAAGATTAAGCGTATTTCTTCCTTTGTGAGACCTGCTTCTTTTAAAGGGCTCACTACTTGGAGCTCTCGCAAAGCTTTTAGCCCCGGACGATAATCCAATCCATCATCAGCGTTGGTTCCATCTGCCAAAACCGTGGAACCACTTTCCCGGGCAGTGTGCCAAATATGTGTAAAGATGGCCTTCTTACACAAGTAACACCGATCTACGGGATTTTCCAAGAATCCATCTACCTCTTCCACATTAATATCAACAAAAAGTTGCTTAATTTTATAATCCTTACAAAATTGCTCTGCTTCTTCCATCTCTTTACGAGGAAAGGATGCAGCCCTCACCGTAATGGCTGTCACTGCATCACCCAAAGTTTCCTGAGCAATCAGCAACAAAAACGTACTGTCTACACCCCCAGAAAAAGCGATTGCCGGGTGCTTATAAGTTCTGAGGAGATCCCTCAGTTTTTCCATTTTTTCTATAATATCCATTATCCTACTTCTCTGTTTCTTTCCTTATACACTGTTTTTTTCGTTATACTCTGTTTCTTTCGCTATACTTTGTTTCTATCGCTATACTCTGTTTCTTTCCCTGTACTCTGACCCTTTGTCTTTACTTCTTTCCCATTTCTTTCGCTACTTCTATTTTAGCTTTACATCAATAATTCAGTTTTTGAAAATCTTATTTTCCTATGTTCTTCAAAAAGCTTTTTCTATGTATTGGGCAAATCCCGTTGGCATCTATTCCTGCATAATGTGCCTTTGTACCATAGCCCTTATTTTTATAGAATGCGTATTGAGGATATAGAAGGTGATAATCCTGCATCATCCGATCCCTTGTAACCTTGGCCAATATAGAGGCAGCTGCTATGGAAACACTCTTGCAATCTCCTTTTATTATGGGGGTTTGGGCTATTTCTACATTCTTTAAATGCAAAGCGTCAATTAAAAGATGTTCTACCCTTTGATTCTTGACCTTCATAAGCTGTTCATTTAAGTGAATCACCGCTTTTTCCATGGCAGATTTAGTGGCCTCCAATATATTAATCTCATCAATTACTATATTGTCTTCAACGCCTATGCCATAACACACCGCGCTGGATTTGATGGCCTCATATAAAACTTCTCTTTGTTTTTCCGACAGCTTTTTAGAATCATCTACGCCTAAGACGGAAAAATCCTGAGGTAAGATTACGGCTGCGGCCACCACCGGTCCGGCCAAGGGTCCTCTTCCAACTTCATCTATCCCTGCCACAAATGTAACGCCCTTTTGATAAAGCTCTTTTTCATACAGTTTCATTTCATGGAGCTTTTGAACCAACTTTTCTTCTTCCATCACGTTTCCATCTCCTTGGATTATTTTTTTACAACCTCTAAAAAAGCAGGCGGCTCCTCTAAAGTAATTCTCCCAATTAAACCTGAGCGAAATTCATCCATTAGGGTTCTCCCAGTTCTCTCGTAATCGATCTTTTTGCCTGCCATAATAAAGCCCCTTTTTCCTGCAATCCACTCCATGGTTTCCAAAGGTGTCTCCCCCAATTCTTCCAACCTATACCGCTCTAATAAGCTTTGAGGGTAATGGATCATTAAATAAGCGATTAACTCCAGTGCTAAGGAAGCAATATCCAAAATTTCATCTTTTATAGAGCCGCAAAATGCCAAGTTAAGACCTGCCTTGGGATCCTCAAATTTAGGCCATAAAATCCCGGGGGTATCCAAAAGCTGCATATTTTCCCCTAAATTCAGCCATTGTTTTCCCTTTGTAACTCCGGGCTTATTTCCCGTCTTTGCACTTTTCTTCCCCGTCAAACGATTGATCAGGGAGGACTTGCCGACATTGGGTACCCCCACAATCATCAATCGTAAAGGCTTTTTTCTAATGCTGTCCTTGTTTTTTTCTTCCTGAATAACATTTAAAAGTTTCAGTAAGCGAGCCGCACCCTCTCCTGACATGCAGTTCATAGACAGAACGTGATAGCCTTGCTTTTTAAAGTATTCTTCCCATATAATGCTAACCTTGCCATCCGCCAAATCAGATTTATTTAAGATGATAATTCTTGATTTTTGATGAATTAATTCTTCTAAAATAGGATTCCTTCCGGATATGGGAATTCTGGCATCCACCACCTCTATAACGGCATCCACCATTTTTAAGTTATCCTGTATCAACTCTCTGGTCTTTTTCATATGACCGGGATACCAGTTAATATTATCCATGTGTCCTATCCTTCATCTCCATATATACTCGACACTTAATAGTCGTAATATAGTCGTAATAAAGTGCCGATAAATTTTATCTATTGGGTGTGGGAGTAATCCCCCTAACACCCTTGGTCTCTTCCAACCATTATGCCCTATTTTCTCTCAAAAATCAAATAAAAGATGAATGATTGAAAAGAAAAAACACAGCCAGTCCAATTTCTCAAACTATCTGTGTTTTGAAGTTACATTTATATAGTTATCTCGTTTCTTTAACCTTAATCTTTGCAGATTTACCGGTTCTTTGTCTCATGTAGTTCAACTTTGCTCTTCTTACAGAAGCTTTTCTCACTACTTCGATCTTATCGATTCTTGGTGAATGAAGTGGGAATGTCTTCTCAACTCCTACACCGGAAGCAATTCTTCTTACTGTGAAGGTTTCACTGAGACCGCCGTTTTGTCTTTTCAGAACAAAGCCTTCAAAGATCTGCACACGCTCTCTGTTTCCTTCTTTAATTCTGATGTGTACCTTTACAGTATCACCTACAGAAAACTGGGGGATATCGCTTTTAATATAATCTTGCTCTATCATTTTCATTACATCCATGTTATTTCCTCCTCTCTCCCAAGACGTTCATGGTATCCTAACGCTTTTTCAAAGCTCTATCCAGCGGACCGCCCGTAATAACAATCGTAAATTCATACAACGTGAAAGATTCTATCACATTTTTATTATAAAATCAAGAACTTTTTTAGGCTCTGGGATGAGTGCTATCGTAGACATCCTTAATTCTATTTTTGGTTACTGTTAGATAAATCTGGGTAGCAGACATATCCTCATGACCCAATAATTCCTGTAAGGATTTTAAATCTGCACCATTTTGCACCATGTGAACGGCAAAGGAATTTCTAAAAATCTGAGGTGTAATTTTTATGTCTAAATCTGCTCGCTTGGTGTACTCCTTCATCAATTTCCATAATCCTTGGCGGGTGAGACGACTTCCATAGTAATTTACAAATAAAGCATTTTCTTCCGGATCCCTTATAAGCTTATCCCTTATTTCAAATATGTATTCCTCCATAGCTGCACGAGCCGGACGACCCAAGGGAATAATTCGTGCTTTACCATGCTCTCCCGTACATGTAATGAATCCCATTCTCAAGTTAATATCCGCAACATTAGCCGCCACCACTTCGCTAACTCGAATGCCCGTGGCATATAGCACCTCTAATAAGGCTTTGTCCCTCAGTCCCTTTAAGGATTTATCAGGCAAGGCAAGGATGATGTCTACTTCTTCTACAGTAAGAAATTCTATTTTTTTTCTTTCAATCTTAGGAGTTTTAATGTTATTAGTGGGGTTTACAATAATTTCACTGGAATTTAGCAAAAAGCTATAGAATGCTCTCAAAGAAGCAATCTTTCTGTTTGCAGTAGCTCCTGACTTTCCATCACTTTTTAAGTTCAATAGGAAGCTAATAATTTCTGTATTTTGTACATCCTTAAAATTTTTTATCCCCCTATTTTCTATATACCTGGAAAACTCCATTAAGTCTGAGCTATACGCACTTAAAGAATTAAATGTTAATTTTTTTTCTTGTTTTAAATATTCAACAAATTTTAAAATATACTCATCCACTTTTTTATCTCCCCGAAGTTTATTTTTTTCAGCAATTATATGCAAATTATATACTCTTTTTTTTAAGTTGACAATAATTATTTTTAAAATTTTTAAACTTATTTAAAAATTTATTTTTTATCAAAAGTTTGTACTAAGGAAAAAGGTTTGTACATATATTGAAATAACGGAGGAAATAGAAAATGAAAGCTTATACTATAGAAGAAACCGCAAGATTTTTTTTAATTGAAATTTTTATCTTTGTACTGGGTATCACTACAGGAATTTTTGTAGCCAGAATGATCAGTCCTGCAGAAAAAGAGTTTGTTATGGACTATTTCAGCAAATATTTAATAATCAACACTGCAAGAGAAGACTTGTACTCTCAATTATTCTACTATTCTTTTGTCAATAGCTTCATCCTATTATTTATCATAGCTATCTCAGGATTTATCCTATGCGGCTTCATCCTTTCTTTCTCAACCTTAGCCTTTAAGGGATTTGTCTTAGGGGTAACGGTTTCCTTAATTTTGGAATCCATGGGGTTGAAAGGAATTTTCTTAATACTGGTTTCCGTATTTCCACAGAATATCATTTTTATCAGTACTCTATTCTATGGTGTAGCTGTTTCCTTATCCAGAAAAGGGCAAAGTGCCAGAGGTTATCTTCTCACATTTTTTGTCTTAAGCTTAATTACTATTTTGGGCTGCCTTCTGGAGACTTTTCTCGGGCCAACTTTAACTCGGTTAGTGTTATAGCAATAATGGTTTTTGCATCTATGATTTCTCCAGATTGGATCATAGCATTGAGTTGGCTCAAAGGATAATGGTAAACTTCTATTGCCTCCGTATCGTCAAAACAAGTTTCCCCCGGGGTAAGCTCCGTGGCCAAATACAGGCTTAACAGCTCTGTGGAGTAGCCAATGGATGAATAAAAAGAAGTAAGTAGCTCTATATTTTTAGCATCATACCCCGTTTCCTCTTTCAATTCCCTTTTGGCCGCTATCAGCGGATCTGTCTCATGCCGCTCTAGTTTTCCTGCAGGAACCTCCAATACAAATTGTTCTGCCGCCTTTCGATACTGTTTTACAAGTACCATTTCCCCTTGCGAAGTCAATGCTGCAATGGCTACGCCTCCATTATGCTCCACAATTTCCCGATAGGAAATTTGACCGTCCCTCACATGAACTCTGTCCTTTCTCAGATTTAGCACAGCCCCTTCATAAATCATTTCACTGGAAATTGTTTTTTCTTCAAATACCATAGTAACCTCACTTTGTCATTTCTTTGGACTTTTGAATGGCAGCTTCCATAGCTTCCTGTATCTTCTGCCCAAATTCACTTCTATTTAAAGACTCCACTGCTTGAATTGTGGTGCCACCCTTTGAACATACACGATCTCGAAGAACGGAAGGTTCCTCTCCTGTCTGTAACACCATGTTAGCTGCCCCCAACACTGCCTGTGCAGCACAAACTTTGGCGGTTTCCTGATCCATGCCGTGCTTCATAGCTCCCTGTATGAGTGCCTCAATAAACATATAGACGTAAGCAGGGCTGCTGCCGCTGACTCCGATGACCGCATGAATAAGCTCCTCATCCATCAACTCAACCTTCCCAATGGATCTTAGCATTCCCATAACAGCCTGAAATTCTTCATCACTTACATAGTTATTTTTAAATACTGCTGTCATGCCACAGTTTATAAGTGCAGGAGTATTGGGCATAATTCTAACAATCTTAGTTGAGCCTCCCAATTTTTCTTCAATATATTTCATGCTAATCCCGGCTGCCATGGATAAAACCACCTGATGTTCTTTCATCAATGGCTTTAATTGATCCAATACTAAATCATAAGCATCAGGTTTTACAGCCAGAACCACCGTATCCGAAGACTCCATAAGTGCTTCTATACTTCCCACAGCATTGATCTTCCATTGTTCCTGTAAACTTTTAATCTTTTCTTCATCATAATCATAGGCAAAAATGTCCTGAGGTTTTCCCTGACCGGATTGCACATAACCCCCAATAATTGCACTCCCCATATTCCCCGTGCCAATAAATCCAAATTTCATATGTATTTCTCCTACTTTCCATAAAATATGGTTCCCACAGCTTTTCCCTCCGCTGCCTCTTCCAAAATATTTTCTTTTTTTCCATTGAGCAACAGCATATTGATTCCGTATTCATTTACTTTTTGGGCAGCGCTAATCTTTGTTACAATTCCTCCCGTACCAAAGCTGCTGATGCCGTTAGCATCAATTTCATCTAATAGAGTCTCTACTTGGAATACTTCTTTAATTAGCTGTGCATCTTTATTTTCTTTTGGGTTTTTATCAAATACGCCATCAATATCACTTAAAATAATAAAAAGATCTGCATTCCATAAATTTGCAGTCAAGGCTCCCAGAGTGTCGTTGTCTCCGATTTTAATTTCCTCTACGCTTACGCTATCATTTTCATTGATGATGGGAACTACTCCTTCGTCCACCAAGGTAAACAGAGTATTTCTAATATGAAGAGTTCTTCTGTGATCTCCAAAATCCTCTCTGGTTAAAAGCATTTGACCTACATGAATATCAAATTCTGCAAAGTACTTTTTGTACCCGTTCATCAATTCAACCTGCCCGATGGCACAAAGTGCCTGCTTGTAGTTAATATCTCCTCGCCGACTCCACTTATTGATGGCACCCACACCACAAATGCCTGCGCCTGAAGAAACGATGATTACTTGTTTCCCCTCTTTCATGAGATTTGAAATTTGTGTTACAATGTTCTCCAAAAATTTCTCGTTAACATTTCCATCTTCACCTGATAAAACATTGCTTCCAATTTTAATCACAATTTTTTTGCTTTTATTTAATATCTCGCTTAAATTTCCCATGTTATTCTCCCATTTTTATTCTTACTTTGAATTGTACCACTGAAATTTTAAAATTGCAATGAAAAACCCGCATAAGGCTTAGTTTCTTATGCGGGTTCAGTGGGATATTGTATTGAATTTTAGAAATAATTGCGTTTTATTATTTCGGCACTTTTAAGGATTGACTTTAATTTATCCTCGAGTAATATCTTTGGCGTTTAAATGCCTAAGTAGTATGTATCATCGAGGCTCGATGAGCAGTTTGATTGCTGTTCTTTCTTCGCCCTCAATTTGAATATCTGTAAAGGCGGGGACACAGATTAAATCAATACCGCTGGGAGCAACAAACCCCCTAGATATAGCTACCGCTTTTATGGCTTGATTCAAAGCTCCTGCACCTATAGCCTGAATCTCTGCATTTCCCCTCTCCCTCAAAACTCCTGCCAATGCACCTGCCACAGAATTAGGATTTGACTTCGCTGATACTTTTAAAACTTCCATTATTATGACCTCCATTAATCATTGTAATAACTTTTTCTGATAGTTAAATAATCTAGTTTTTCTATGGTTTCAATTGTATTATAAATTTTATTAATTTGTAATTACCAATCGTTCGACATTTTCTTTCAAAAAAATTGTTTTTTTTGAAAACTTTTTCTTGCATAATTTGGCGATATTTGTTATACTTAATTTGTGGTTATCCCCCTGATAACCTCATTAATCTCTAATCCCAAATACCCCTTTAACAAAACAAACTGCTCCCCGCAGTTTGTTTTGTTTTAAGCAACTATTTTAGGTGGTGATATCTTGAAAACAATAACCGATACTTTTTCCAAAAAACCTTATCATTCCAATGTATTTGACTATTATTTTGGAAACTTGAAAATTGCTTTTATGGATATTGAAACCTCGGGACTAAATCCAAATGGATGCAAGTGTATATTAGGAGGCATGGGCTATTATGAAGAAAATTTGGATGCCCCTTCTAATGATCTATTTACAGTAAAACAATTTTTCTTAGTAAATCAACAAAATGAAGGAGAACTTTTGGAAGCCTTCAAAAATGAGTTAGAACAGTTCCACATTATCATCACTTATAATGGCAACAATTTTGATATTCCTTTTCTCAATAAAAGGTTTCAAGCCCACGGTCTTGAACCTCTGGCAATTCGCCCTTGCCAAAGCTTTGACTTGTACTGGGCTTTAAACAAGCACTCTCATATGCGCCAAATTCTCCCCAATTTGAAACAAAAAACCATAGAAAATTATTTAGGATTATGGATCAATCGCACAGATGAAATTTCCGGTGCCGATAGTGTTGCGCTATATATGGAATATTTACACTCAAAGGATTCTGATTTAGAAAATTTAATTTTACTTCACAATCGAGATGACATCGTGCAGTTATCTTTTCTACTGGAAATTATAAATAAACTGGATTTACATGAGATAATGTTTTATAATGGGTTTGTCGTAAGTGTAAATGAAAAAAAGGCTTATGTTAATCAAATAAAAAAGAAAAAAAATGAATTTTTGGTTTTAGGCAACATTGAAGGTTGTTCAATGGATTATAAAGCTTATGAAGAAAATTTTGAAATAGAAGTTTCAATAGCAACCAAATCTTTTAGGTTGAAAATTAATAACAATTCACATACTATACATAATTATGGTCAATTCAACAATAAAATAAAAGAGATCCTGGACCAAGTTCTGAATTTATAATTTATCGTAAGGAGTATCTTTTCATGAAAACACGTTCAAGATTAGATGAAGTATTTAAGCATGCATTTCCCATACCCTTTGATGATAATTCAAAATTTGTATTTTTTAGCGATGTACATCGAGGGGATGACAGTCTTTCCGATGAATTTGGTAGGAACCGCCATATCTATTACCACGCATTAGAGCATTATTTTCAAGAGGGTTTCACCTATATCGAAGTGGGAGATGGAGACGAGCTTTGGGAACATTCCAGCTTTGCTCATATCCGCGGCGCCCACGTAGCTACATTTCATATGCTCCGCAACTTTTACAATGAAGATCGTTTTTATATGCTTTATGGAAATCATAACATGCATTTAAAATATCCTGAATTTGTAGAAAAAAATTTGTACAAGGTTTTTGATGAATATAATGAAATCAGTGAAGATCTTTTTCCCGACATCGTGATACACGAAGGTTTAATTCTCACCCATCGTAAAACAAGGCAGGAAATTTTTGTGGTTCACGGACACCAAGGGGATCTGATTAACGACCAACTTTGGAGAGTTTCCTATTTCATCATTCGATACTTTTGGCGATTCATGCATGTGTTAGGGGTAAAATACGCTGCTAGCCCTGCCAAAAATCGTTTAAAGAGGCATAAAGTGGAGAAGAACTTTAATAAATGGAATGAAGAACGAGATATCATCCTAATCTGTGGTCATACCCATCGTCCAAAATTCCCGGGACCCAATGACCCTTCTTACTTTAATTGCGGTTGTTGTATGCACCCCAGGGGCATTAATTGTATAGAAATTTGTGATGGCAAAATTTCTTTAATTACTTGGAACATGCATAGCAAGCCTGACGGTGCATTATATATCAAAAGAACCGTTTCCAAAGGACCTAGCCTGTTGAGTAATTTCATTGGGAGAAATGCAAAAATCAGAAATCAGATGAAAAGGAGTGAAACTTATGAGTGATTTTCAAGATTTACTACAAAAGGTAAAAGCAGATAGCTATTTGACCGCCTCACTTTCCCAGGATATTAGAAATGAAGCTTTGAAAAATATGATAGAGGCCTTGCAAGAGCATAAGGAAGAAATATTTCAAGCAAATCATCTGGATATGAATAAAGCCATTGCAGAAAATTTACCGGCTCCTATTGTAAAGAGATTGTTCTTCCAAGAAGAAAAATTGAAGGACTCCTTGGATGGTTTAAATAGCCTTATCTCCTTAGAAGATCCTCTTTTTAAAACTTTACTTGAAAGGCAATTGGATACGGGTCTGGAGCTTAAAAAAGTCACTTGCCCCATAGGAGTCATCGGAGTCATATTTGAGTCCAGACCAGATGCACTCATTCAGATTGCTTCCCTCTGTATCAAAAGTGGTAACTGTTCCATTCTAAAGGGTGGCAGCGAAGGAGCCAATACCAATCGTGCCCTATACCATGTGATCTACGAAAGTGGGATAAAGGCGGGAATGCCTGAAGGTTTTTTGACCTTAGTGGAAAATCGTTCTGAAATAAACGAATTATTAAAATATGATGAATACATAGACCTTTTGATTCCACGAGGTTCCAATGAATTCGTTCAATATATTATGGAAAATTCCAAAATACCTGTCATGGGACATGCGGACGGTGTTTGTCATATTTACGTAGATGAAAGTGCAGAGCCTGAAAAATCCATTGACATTATTTTGGATGCCAAGACTCAATATGTGGCTGCCTGCAACACGGTGGAAACCCTTCTGGTCCATAAGGATATGGCACATACGTTATTACCTTTATTAAAAATCGCATGTGATACGGGAAAAGTTTCTGTGAAATTAAAGGGATGCAAAAGAACTCAGCAAATTATCTCCTGCGACCATGTGGAGGAAGAAGATTACGGCAAGGAATATTTGGATTATATTTTGAATGTAAAGGTGGTAGAGAGCTTAGATGAAGCCATCGGTCATATTAATGGCTTGGGATCTCATCACACTGATTGTATCTTGTCTGAAATTCAGGAAAATGTTAAGAAGTTCATGCTGTTGGTTGACTCTGCCGGTGTTTATCACAACTGCTCCACAAGATTTGCAGATGGCTTCCGTTACGGCTTTGGCGCAGAGGTTGGCATCAGCACAGGAAAGCTACACGCCCGTGGTCCCGTTGGACTTGATGGCTTGGTAACCTACAAATACAAGCTTTCCGGTAATGGGCATGTGGTAAAGGATTATGCAGAAGGCAAAAAACAATTTCATTTTAAGGATTTGAATTAATAATTTTAATTACACATTTTAATGATGTTTTAATGATGTAACAAATTCTAGAGTTTTTAGTAACTCATAAATATTACACTTATTAAAGTAAACAACTTAACGAAAAAAGTAAACAAAATTTCGGAACATCTGTTTACTTTTTGTTTTTTTTGTGATAAGATAACTTAACAATTTAAATAACCTTCCTCAAAGAAAGCGAGGTAATTCCTATGAATACTCTAAAGGATCGTGAAAATAAAATCTTTCACTTTATGTTGAATGAAGTAAAAAAGAAGGGCTATCCTCCCACCGTAAGGGAAATATGTACTGCTTTAAATATAAAATCTACTTCCACCGTTCACAAGGATCTGGAAAATTTAGAAAAAAAAGGATTTCTTAAAAAAGATCCATCAAAACCTAGAGCTCTTATGTTAGTGGATCCGGAATCAAACAGCCGTTCCCAACCTACTCAAACATTGGAAAGAACAGATGTTGTAGATATTCCGGTTGTTGGGCGCATTGCTGCAGGAACTCCCATACTAGCCGATGAAAATATAGAGGATACCTTCCCCATCCCATCTCGCTTTGTTTCAAAGGGTAATAACTTTATGCTGACAGTTAGAGGGGAAAGCATGATTGAAGCCGGTATTTTTGATGGAGACTATATATTGGTGCAACAACAAAGCGAAGCCAAAAATGGTGACATTGTGGTAGCCATGGTGGATGGCTTTGAGAGTGAAGCCACCGTAAAAACCTTTTATAGAGAAAAAAATCACATCAGACTACAGCCGGAAAATCAATCCATGAGCCCCATTATCGTATCCGATGTTAAAATTCTGGGATTGGTGAAAGGCGTTTTCCGATATTTTTAAATGAAAATATGTTTTTAATAAGAATATAGACTTTAAAAATTTAGGCTTTAAATTAATTGTAGTTACGAATTAGATAATAAGATATACTTAATGAGGACTTAAAATTTAAATAATCTCAATAGTTATAAGTAAAATAAATATAATGAAATTTCAAATTTCAATGTTTTAAAAATAATCTTAAAATTTATTAATAAGATAAATTTAAATAAGAACATGAATTTTAGATATTTTATAAACAATATCTAAAGTAATTAATTAGATATATTTAAAAAAGAACTTACATAATTTCAATATTTTCAAATAATTTAAAAGTTATTAGTGAGATAAATTTAAATAAGAACTTACTTAATTTCATAAATGGTTGAAAAAGAAGGTGGAATTTATTTTTTCTTACTTCCATTGAGCCATTTTTTACTAATCCGCAATTAACAATGTTGTTTTAAATTGCGGATTAGCATTATTTACCTTTACCTTTCAAAGACCACCTTTCCGTCCATGATGGTCAATACTACCTTGGTCTCTTTGACCTCATCCATGGTCACTTGGAATAAATCTCTGTCCAGGACTACTATGTCTGCAAATTTACCGGCTTCTAAAGATCCCAGCTCCTGTTCTCGCCTTACCCCGTATGCAGAACCATAGGTGTAGCTTCTCAAAACCTCATACAAGGAAAGTCTTTCCTTAGGATTCCAACCACCTTTAGGCTCTCCGTCATTATGAAGTCTGGTTACTCCCCTATAGACTTCCAAAAATGGGTTGTTATCCACTACGGGACAATCGCTTCCTATAGCCAACACTCCAGCTGTGTCATATAGGGACTTATTGGGCCAAGTCTTATTGGCTCGCTCTTTACCTAACACTACTGGATAAGGATTTTCATCAAACTTTTGGGTCAATGCCAGATGCTCCGGCTGAACGGAGGGTATAATTCCCAGTTCCCTGAACCTGGGTAAATCCTCTTCAGAAAGCATTTCTATGTGTTCAATGGCATGGCGACACTGGTTTTTCCCGTGAATTTGAATAGCATTTTCATAGAAATCTAAAGCCATTCTTGCAGATTGATCCCCGCAAGAATGTAGTTTTACGGAAAAGCCTCTACTATGAGCCTCAGGTATGGCTTCTTTAATAGCTTGGTTGTCTGTCAATGCAATACCTGTATTCCCTGGCGCATCTGCATATTCCTCTAAAACTAACGCCGTATGAGTAGTACAAACTCCATCTAAAAATTGCTTCAGCATATCTACTTTTAACTTGTCAGAGGTGTATTTTTCCCTCCAACTTTCCACTTCATCCAGATTGCCTAAAAGATCCGGAGCTGCATGAACTCTTACAGTCAACTCGCCTTTTTTATCCATCTCACTATAGACACTTAAATCCCCCATATTTCCGTGGAAATATGGCTGAACATCATTGACAGAGGTAATGCCATATTCCGCTGCACCCTTTAAAAAGGAATTAATAATATTTCTTTCTTCTTCTTTGCTAAAGGTAAAAGCATATTTTCCAACCAACCCCGTGGCAGATTCATAAAGAAAACCTGTGGCCTCTCCTTTTTCATCCCGCTGTATCTCACCTCCCATGGGATCCGGTGTTTCATCGGTGATACCGGCAATCTCCAAAGCCTTGCTGTTTACCCAGGCACCATGAGCCTCGGCATTAATCAAACAGACAGGACGATCAGGGAAATATCGATCCAAGGTTTCCTTTTTGGGAAGCTGTTTATTATCCCAAAATACATGATACCAACTAAAGCCAATGACCCATCCCTCTTTATTGGGATTTTTCTCCGCTGCTTTCTGAACCATGGCAGCGGCTTCTTCCTCTGATCTGGCATCTGCTAAATTTACATAAGTTTTAAACATTCCAGCCATGAGAAGATGTGTATGGCTGTCATGAAAACCCACCATTACCGTTTGATTATCATATTCCTTAATCACCGTTTTCTCGTGGCAAAGGTGACTGTAGTCTTCTCCCTTTCCCACCTTCAATATTTTATTATCTTTAATCGCAACATACCCCTTAAAGGGTTTCTGTTCTATGCTATCAAAGATAGAGTTACTAACAATCAATACGTCCGTCATTTTTAGCCCCTTTCATTTCTTCCCTTTAGATTACGCCATCACAAAGCCCAAAATTAAATATGCAATCACCCCTAACACTAAGGGTACACCTATAAGCGGCAATGAGGTCTTTGCGTAATCCATATTTTTTAACCCTGTTGCTGCACAAGTTACGGTAACAGCATCGCTGTAGAAGCAAGCATGACTTCCAAAAGAAGTTGCAGCTGCCACTGCACCTATTGCTACAAATGGGTTTACATTTAATGCCAATGCTAATGGAAGGATAATTGGGAAGGAGATCGCCGCCACGCCCCAGAAGCTACCGGTGCAAAATGCCAATGCACCCACCACCAAGAAAGTAATTGCCGGGAATAACGCCGGGCTTAAAATAGGAGCTACACTGTCGATGACGTAAGGAGTCAGTCCTAAAGCATCGTTAAAACCTTGTAAAATAAAGGCAGCTAGAACTAACATAGTTACGTAAAGCATATCTTTAAAGCCTTCAACAATTGAATCACAAAATCCTCCAAGAGTTAATATTTTTTGAGGAAACATCATTATAAAACATATCACAACAGCCAATATTACCGCAAGTACAATATCCTCTGTATAAATAGCCGCTACTACCAAAACTAACATGGGAACGATAAAATTTAAAGCGTTAGATGCTTTTTTCTCTTCCAAGCCATCCACAAGTTCTCCTTGATAATGGTATTCAGGGAAAACCTTGCCCGTAGTTATGGCTCTTTCTTCCGCTTTCTTCATGGGTCCAAACAATGGAATGGCACCTAAAACAAAAAGAGGTACAACAATTACCGCAATCCATGCATAAAGCATATATGGAATAGAGTTGACGTAGGCGTTAAATCCGGATATTTCCAATGCCTCTGTTTTTTCAATTTGAGATGCATATAACACTCCCCAAGAAGAAAAAGGAACTAAAATGCATACAGCTGCACCGGTAGAGTTGACGATAAATGCTAAATATTCCCTGGAAATTTTCCATTTATCTGTTAATGTCTGCATTGCAACTCCTACACCCAATGCATTTAAGTAATCTTCAACAAATATAATAATTCCTAATATCCATGTAAATATCATGGTCTTTTTTCTGGTGTTTGCCAGTTTAGCCCCAATATCCGAAAACCCCATGGCGGCTCCCGATTGATCGAGAATTCTAATCAGGGCTCCAAACATACCAAACATAATTATGTAGTATGCAGAGTTTCCAATTTCTGCAAGAGTAAAATCAAACCAAGTACCCCAAAATGCCTCCTTTGCCAAAATAATGGCAGCTACAAAGGTTCCTAATACCAAAGATTCCAATGCTCTCTTCGTAATAATGGCCGATGTAATGACCACCAATACAGGTAACAGGCTAATGATTCCATACGTTTCTGCTGCTGTAATTCCGTCCATATCTACCTCCTATATTATTACTTCGTCACTTAATAGTGACAAAGCCGTTCCGACACTTCGTTGCCACTATCATGTGCCGGAGTAATATTAATGATAAAGCTTAAATGAAAGAACCTCCCTTCTGTAATAATGGTTTTACTACAGCAATAACTATGCCAAATCAGAAATGCTTGAATTTTCAAACATTTTAATTTTCAGTTTGGATGTAAGTGTTATTTTATAATTACATCTATTTGAATAACTAAAAAAATCATTAATTTTTTCCAAGAAAAAATGTAAGTATAGAATAACAGCGTTATTTTATACTTACATATCTTATATTAATTATTAATTATTTATAAGGCGTTTAAGCAAAATCAATAAGTTAGATTAGATTTAATCTTTTTATTTTTTGATAAAGCAAAGGTCTGGGAATCTTCAAATATTGAGCTGCTTTTGTTTTATTGCCATCAAACATCTCCAACACCTGAGAAATCAGTTGCTTTTCAGCTTGGTTCCTAATGGCGTCAATAGGTCTTTCCATAGAAGCAATTTCATTTAATTCAATTCGGTTTACATTGGTCACAAAATCAAAGTGTTCAGATTGTAAAACAGATCCCTCCACAAAGTTCATGGCCTTTTCCACCACATTAAACAATTCACGAATATTTCCCGGCCAATTGTAATTTTTTAAAAGCCTATGAACACTTGGATCTACAGTTGTAACTGATTTTCCCAATTCTTGATTCAGTTGTTCCACTCTTACAGCCACCAATTCCGGCAAGTCCTCCAGTCGTTCCCTTAGTGGGGGTACATGGATAGGGAATACATTGAGGCGGTAAAACAGATCCTCTCTGAACTTTCCCTCTTTTACTAGCTTAGCCAAATCTTCATTGGTAGCCGCTATAATACGAGCATTGATTTTAATGCTATCCTCGCCTCCGACTCGATCAATCTCATGCTCTTGCAAGGCTCTTAAAATTTTGGGCTGCAAATTTAATGGCATTTGATTAATTTCATCTATGAATAAAGTACCGTCATTTGCCAATTCAAACTTACCTTTTTTGCCTCCTTTTTTTGCACCTGTAAAAGCTCCTTCCTCGTAGCCAAAAAATTCCGATTCCGCTAAGCTTTCCGGAAAGCTAGCAGCATTAATTTTAATAAATTTGCCAAAGGCTCTACCACTTAAATTATGAATGGCATGAGCCACAAGCTCTTTACCCGTACCCGTTTCCCCTGTAATCACCACAGTAGAGCTGGTAGCTGCTGCAAATTTTATCTGTTTGACCAAATCTTGTATGACTTTTGAATTCCCGATAATATTGTCAATGGAATACTTCGTTAAGCTCAGCTTTCGAAACTGCTCTCGATAATATTTCATCTCATCCCTGAGAGAAACGGCATATTTCTCAAGGAGTTCATCCAAAGAATCGATATCTTGTATGACGTCATACTCTAAAACCCCTATGACTTTTCCGTCCTTTCGGATTTGAGATTGATTGCTTACGCTCATTCTTCCTTCATAAAAGTAAAATTCCGTATTAATGTTTTTGTCACCCTGTAATAATTCTTTCATTTTGGAAGGAGGAAACACTTGATTGATGTCCTTCCCAATGGATTTTTCCTGATCAACCTTAATATAATCCGCACATTGCCTATTGATGTAAACTAGCTTTCCTTCTGTGTCCATGACCATCAGGCCCAAAATATGCTCTAAAATCAACTCATGATCCTTACCCAATGCCATACAACATCACCTCTCGCTATTTACAAAGCTATTTACTCACCAACAACTTCTTAATACCAGCTTCTATGCCATCTACTGTAAGCTCAAACATAGGAAAGATTTCTCGGATTTTAAATAAGGTAGGCGCACCGTAAGTATATTCCCAATCTCTGGTGGGTATGGGATTTAACCATATATTTTTCTTGTATTTATTTTTGAAGCGTTTCAACCAATCGATACCGGGAATTTCATTGTAGAGCCCCACGTAACAATTACCCCCTTTACTCATCAGTTCTGAGGGTGCCATGGTACCGTCTCCCACAAAAATCACCTTATATTCGCTGCTTAGGTTTGAAAGTACCCATTCCGTGTCCACCCACTCCCCTCGTCTACATTGGGGTGTAGTATAAAGGTGTTCATAAATGCAATTATGGAAATAAAAAATCTTTAAATCCTTAAAGTGATTGGCATTGCTCACCGCATGAAAAAGCTGATTGCACAGTCGGCTGTAAGGCATCATGGAACCGTCAGAATCAAATAAAATCAATAACTTTACCGTATTCTTTCTGGGTCTCTCATAAACTAGCTTCAGCATTCCTCCATGGTCGCAGGTTTCGTCTATGGTACGGTCGATATCAAGCTCCGTCTTTGCTACATCCACTCGAGAAGAGAATTGTCGCAACTTCCGAAAGGCTACCTGGAATTGTCGGGCATCCAAAATATTGTCTTGCCGAAAGTCTCTGAAATGCCTTTCTCCCGCCACCTGAACTGCATTTTTGTGGCGACTTTCTCCCCCCACTCGAATGCCTTTTTCATGATAACCGCTGTGTCCCATGGTGGAGGTACCTCCCGTTCCAATCCAGTAATTACCCCCATCGTGCCGTTCCTTTTGCTCTTCTATGCGCTCCCGTAGTTTCTTTTGCAACTCTTCTAACTCCAGAACAAAATCATCTAACATATTTTTGTCGTTGATATCTTTAACCTTGACATCTGTTCCCAACCAATCCCAAAACTCATCGGGCAGAACCTCAGGACTTTCTATGCCTTGAAAATATTCAGCAAAAGCCATATCAAACTTATCGTAGTCCGATTCACTCTTTACTAAGATGTTGCGACAAAGATTGTAAAAATCCGTAAGGCTGGCACAACAAAGCCCTTTATCCAAGGCCTCCATCAAGGTCAGCCATTCATTTAGAGAAACGTTAAGCCCCCTAGATCTTAATAAATAAAAAAACAATATAAACATATTATAACCATCTCTTTAACGTAAAGCCTTTTTCTTTGATTTCAAACATAGTGGCAATGTCTTTATCCTTCTTTAGAAGGACGCCAACAAATGGAATCTCAGCCTTAATTTTCTCCAAAGGAATGCCACTCAATACCAGAGCCTGCAGCCAGTCTAAAAGCTCAGAGGTACTGGGTTTTTTCTGAATTTCCTTCATATCTCGAATCCAGTAAAAGGTTTCCATGGCCTGTGCCAAAAGCTTTTGATCTAAATTTTCATAGTGGACTTTAACGATTTCTTGCATCTTTTCCTCGTTTGGAAACTCTATATAGTGGAAAATACATCTTCTCAGAAAGGCATCCGGTAATTCTTTTTCTGCATTGGAGGTGATGATAACGATTGGCCTTTCCTTGGTTTTAATGGTTTCCTTGGTTTCGGTAATATAGAATTCCATCTTATCCAGTTCCCAAAGAAGATCATTAGGAAATTCTAAATCTGCTTTATCGATTTCATCAATGAGAAGCACCACTTGTTTTTCTGCAGTAAAGGCCTCCCCCAATTTTCCAAGCTTAATATATTTCTTAATTTCTCCCACGTTGCCTTCGCCGAATTGACTATCGTAAAGTCTCTGTACCGTGTCGTACACGTATAGTCCTTCTTGTGCCTTGGTGGTAGATTTGATATTCCAAATGATCAGTTCTTTATCTAAAGCCTGAGAAATGGCTTCTGCCAACATGGTTTTCCCTGTACCTGGTTCTCCTTTAATCAATAAAGGTTTTTGCAAAGCGATGGAAATATTCACTGCATGCATCAACTCTTGAGATACCACATAATCCTTACTACCTTTGAATTCATTGATTGTGTTTGTCATTTACTGCTCTCCTTTTTTTCTATAATCTTCCATAATATCTTTCGGAACCATACTGCCCCCTGTAGCCCAAACCAAGTGGGTCACATTTTCAGCAGAGGTTACGTTTTCACCCACGAAATCCTGCTGAAGCTTTGCCCACCAAACAGGTCCTTCCATCCCTGCTAAAGCGCTGGGTTCCAACTCTATCTCTTCCAAATTTGCCATCTTTCCAAGCATCTTATACATCTTTTCATCGGAAACCGTGTAGATTCCACTGATGAGATTTTCCATTACCTTCCCCACAAATCCAGAAGCTCTTCCCACCGCCAAGCCATCAGCGGCAGTCACATTATCTAATCCAAGATCTTGAACACAAATTTCCGAGTGAAGTCCCGTCATCATTCCCAGCATCATACATGGAGAATGGGTGGGTTCTGCAAAAAAGCATTGTACATTATCGCCAAAGACACTCTTTAATCCAAAAGCTACTCCACCGGGGCCCCCTCCTACACCGCAGGGTAGGTAAACCACCAAAGGATGTTGTTCATCCACTTTGATTCCCCATTGTTCCAACTGCACTTTCAGCCGTAATGCAGCCACCGCATAGCCTAAAAATAAGGTTTTAGAATTTTCATCATCAATAAAGTGACATAAGGGATTCTTTGCCGCTTGGGCTCTTCCCTCTTCCACAGCTTTACTGTAGTCTTCCCGATATTCCACCACAGTAACCCCTTTGCTTCGTAGCATATCTTTTTTCCACTGCCGTGCATCTGCGGACATATGTACCGTCACCTGAAATCCCATGGCTGCACCCATGATTCCTATGGACAAACCTAAATTCCCCGTGGAGCCTACGGCAATGGAATACTGTGATAGGACTTCCTTAATAGAGTCTTCTGAAAATTTCTCATAGGACTCTTCCGAGGAAATGAGCTGTCTGGAAAGGGCGATGTCCTCCGCAGTTTTTAAAACCTCGTAAATCCCTCCCCTAGCTTTGATGGATCCTGAAATGGGTAAATGGCTATCGCACTTTAGAAGAATTCTGCCGGGAATGTTCATTTGATTTTCGATTTCCAGGTAATCCTTCATCTTGGAAATTTCCTTGAGCTCTGACTCAATAATTCCATCAGTGACCTGAGTCTCCGGAAAAACCTTTTTAATGAAAGGTGCGAACCGCTTTAACCTTACTTCGGCATCCAAAATATCCTCATAGGAAATAGGAGATTGTTCCAAAACCCCTGCAGCGTGCAGCAGGTTTTCATTCCTCCAACAGCACTCTTCATAATCCTTCATTTGAATAGTTAAGGGAAATTTTTTGTTAAGGTACGACCTATCAAATTGTGAACTCATGTTTTACCCCCCATCTAAAGCAACTCTATAGCGATCCCTCAATATTGCAGGCTTAAATATCTCTGCAAATATCGGGAAGCCATCATTACCATTAAAACCATAAAACTTTTGGGCAATTTTGATATTGATTTTGTTTAATTGATTAATATTGTATAAATTGATTATACCTTTTGAATTATACCAAAAGATTGTGCTCTTAACAAGAATATGTGCATAAAGAAATTCAGATTAGTCTAAAAAATCAATAATGATATAGATTAACAAAAAATCACTGCCAATATTTTTGGTAATTTTAATTAAGTAGTTGACTTTTTAGAAAGCTACCATTAGAATATATCTTGTCCGTAAATACGGGACACTAGCTCAATGGATAGAGTTGCTGGCTTCGAACCAGTCGGTT
>CAYWVS010000047.1:0-24308 GCA_964461765.1 uncultured Anaerovorax sp. | reverse complement strand
ATACCATCCAAGTCACCAGTCAAACAGTATCTTATTAGACGTTAACAAATTGTGCGTTGCATGATTGTTATAAAAGCTGTATGATTGGGGGGATGTTTATGATTGTGGGGTAGGAATTAAAATTAATGTTTTTAAATAACGTTTTATAAAAATTTGAGCCACGACTTGGTGGCGGAATGGGAGAACAATATGAAAAAAGTTATTAGTTTAATTTTAGTTATGATGTTAATTTGCTTAAGTAGTTCAGCTGTTTTTGCTGGGACTAATAATACCTTAGAATTGTCCGATTCAATTGCAATTGAGTTCGAGATACCTGTGAATGATATTGATTACAATTCTATGGAACCTATCTCATCAATTGTAATTTATTCAGATGGAAACTATGATATTATGTCTAAAGAAGACGCAAACCAAATTGTAAGAGCTTCAGAGATGGATCAAGAAATGCAAACTGCAGCAGCAGTAGCATACGTTTGTGATATATTTTTAGATTTATATTTTAATGGTTCTTTCAGCGAAATATCATGGCAGGCTGTTTGTACTCATTCTATATTAACACAAGCAAAAGGTTCAATAGTTTTAGAGTCAACAAGTATATTGCTTCCGCGGACAGAATATTTTTCCAAAAGTGATATATCGGTGAAGCCATCAAATGGAACAGGATTAGTTCTTTCCGGCTCATATGGATGTAGAATTCCAAATGACGTGGAAAAAGTCAGAGGTATATTTAATTTCAAAATAGCGAATACTAAAGGTTCCGATTATGTTTGGAGCAATTTAAAAACGACATTTTCTAAGTAATATCAAGATTAAATATAACAAAAAAATAAATAGAGTGCTATTATTATAATTGGTGTTCTAAATTGCAATAAGTTGTTCGCTAGCAGGAAATCTTTAAATTTATTTAAAATGATTGAAATTTGTATATAATTTCAGTATTGATATTATTATAAATTTAAAAAACTTTATTAAATATAATGATATCAGGGTCAAAAGCCAATATATTAAAATTTACCAAACTATATATGTGGTTTTATTAAGATATTAACACATTATATTGCGGTCAATATTAAGATTTATATGTTTTAACCCTGGTATCATATATAGATAAATTAATCGAAAATATAAAACTTTAAATAGAAAGGAGAATGATGATATTTTATATCATATAATAAAAAAATGCTTAAAACTATTTCCCACGATAAAATATTTTCAAAAAGCAATGAAATAAAAAGCACTAAAATATGTGGTTCTTTTAGAGCATCTAATAATAGCATAGATGACCAAGCAATTGAAGATATAATTATTCATAATATTAATATACAAATAGCATTAGTACCACCTTTATACCCATATCCATCCAATGAAAATGGTGAAGATTATAATAGCTATGTACATATTATAGGGTTTTTAAAGAATCAAAATCGTTATATTCAAATTGAAAATTTAAAACAAATATTTTCAAAAATCATTTTTTTAAAGATAAATGACGATATTGATCTATGCCAAGTAGCAAGCCCATTTGAGAATGTGCGTAATGTTTTTAATGATTTATTAAAACAAAATAGATTAAATAAATGGGTAATGTATTTTATGTTGAAACCAAGAGTAGATGATTGTACACAGATGGTCTATTATCAATATTTTTTGAACGACCAAAATGAGAAGATGCCACTTATTGTTGAAGAGATAAAAAATGATTGTTTCTTTAACTATGTACTTAAAAATGAGCGTAACTTAATACAATTGAAAGGGTTTCCGATTTCCGGATTTACATTGAATCAGATTAATAGTGATATTTACATTAAAGCACTTAGCATGATTGTGGAGCACTTGTATCTTGTAATTATACAAGATACTGTAGAGGAACAAATTTATTATAGTAAGCATTTGACCTGGGGTGACACATTATAATGCTCTTCAAAATATTATCTTGTATATACAAAGTGAATATGATTTTTTAATTTCGAATTTAACAGCTGACGAAAAAGAAATTATTAATAAGTATTTATTAGACATATCCATTAAGTATTATAATGATTTAGGAGAGTTACCCCCTGAACAAGAAATTACTGTAGGAAATACTAAAGGAAGCAATATAGCATTACTTTCAGCTACTACAGTTTGTACTTTAACAATATTTTCAGATAAGTCGACTAACATGGGCTATTCATCGGGGTTTCATCCTGATATTGGTACACATTCATGGATTCATGTAAAAAATACTTCTGCATCTCCAATATTAGTAGGTAAGCTTAATGTTCCCGCATAATTGCAACTCCTAAGAATTTGGCTAATGATATTATTAATATAACAAATGCAAGTAGCAATGCAGGTTGCCCTTATGGTGGTTATATTTATTCTAATCTAAATTCACCAGTAAGATATATTCCTTAAATTATGATTTGAATGGGGGCTACTATAGAATCTAATATTCGGAAACTTAGCCGTATGGAACTACTTTACACCTGTATCTCAAAGATAGTGATATACCTTTCAAAAAATTGTCCCGAGAGCATACCAGAGGAACCTCAGCATCATAGTGACTCGAATGACTTTAACAAAGTAATCTATCATCATAGAAACTCTGATTCCGAAAACAGAATGCAGACTCTTTTAGAGAGTGCAGGCAAATATTTGAATACTCGTGAAGATGGGGCAATGAATTGCACAGTGCTGCAAAATCCTTCTGATAAGGAAGCAACATTTCGTAGCAAAGATAGTAAGAATCATCGAGGATATGCTGCTAACTTTGAAGAATCCATTGGCTTAAATGGGTCGGTTATTACGGATTATTAGCATGAGCAGAACATCCATAGTGACAGTAAATTCCTAAAGGAACACCTTGAGCAGATGGATATTCAAGAAGCGCCGATTTATCAATATTGGAAAGCAACTAAATGATATGAAATTTTCAAGGTGCTATTGTAAATAGGGGTGGAAAATCCATTTATATTGACCCCGGTATCATATACGTAGATATTGTATTGCATCTTTTGACCCTAATGTAATAAATGTAATAAAATGAAATCTAGTTAATATAGGGGCTGATAATTGACTTGAAGATATAATCTAAATTGAGTTAAATTCAGCCTCTAATTACCTATATTGGACATTAGGTTAAAAATCAAAAACGAAATATTTTTAAAAAATTATAACATAGTTAACATAGTTTGTAAAAAACAAAACCTTTTAAATATAAAGGAGGATGTTAAGATGAAAATTCAAAATCTACATATGGTAATTATGATTATTCTTATATTTTTTACAGCATGTAGCGGAAATACTGGAAATATGGAAATCAAGAATTCTGAGGATAAAGCTAATAATGAAAAAACTCTGGCAATAGAAAAAGAAATTGAAGTATCTTATGTAGCTGTATATTTACAACAATCTTTATTCACCGGAGGTAATCCGGTTACCGGACTGGTTGAAATCCCCTTTATTTATGATGAAAAAGTCTATTTGCCGGTTCGTGGTTTTGCAAGGACTATGAATGACCGAGATATAGAATGGGATAGTGAAAAAAAAGAGTTGACTATAGGAAAACCCTATACGTATCCGGATAAAGTAAGTGAGAGTTATCAGTATAAGGATAGTCTTCCTACTCAGATTAATATTTCCTATGGAGGAATTACCTTATTTATGAGAGGTGAAGAAATTCCTTTAGATTACTCGGAACAATTTTTGATATATGAAAAGGGAATTTACGGAAATGCTGACCTTCTTTGTAGATTATTTAATCTTAAAATGGAATGGCGTGAGAAGAAAATTGACGAAGCATTGGGGGACTATGTATATAAGTATCTGTTTATTGATTATGATTTATCAAAAGATGCAGACATTCAAAGTGAATGGCTTGAAGCAAACCTTATCTATAAAGGGTTACAATAGTTATAAATATTGAAATAAATAAACCATGATGAAAGGAGCAAATAATGTTAAAAAGATTATTTAAAAATTATGTTTCCTTTGTCCTAATTTTAACTGTATGTACCGTTTTTTTTGCAGGGTGTCAGAATAAAAAAGATGATATGACCGCTAATCTCAATAGAATTATTGCAGCATCCATAGAGTTTAGTAAAGTAAAAAATGGAAGACTCCTATTTTCCAGTAATCAATCCTCAAATGACAGATTTGAAAAAACTATAGAATTTATTAAAAAAGGCGATGATATTGACTGGCTGCTGACAGGACCTTATTTAAAAACCTCAAAATATGTAGAAGGAAGAGCTTATGTAAAGGATGAAATGCAATGGAGTGAAGTGCCAAAAGACAGTGTACCTTGGTCATATGAATCCGATCCATTTGTTCAAATGGCACAAAATGATTTAAATAATAATCTTGCTAAAACTTTATATATTAAAGTAAATAGAATAAATAGAGTCACCGAATATGAAGTTCATTATAATACTAAAGAGTTTGCAAAAGAATCTTATGAAAATGCTTATGAAAATTTTATAATAGAAAACCCTTGGCTTACTAATGAGGAAATTTCAGACATGTGGGATTCTATAGCACCTACAGATTTTGAGATAGATTCATTAATAATTAAATATGGAATAGATGAAAATAATGTTTTAATCTACATTGATACTTATGAAAGTGATGGTGAAACTACTATTAATAAAAAAGCAGAGCTTGTGGAATATAATATTGAAAACTTCAACCCTTTTAAATAAAGTTTAATCACTTTTAAAGACCATGAGGATGGGAGAGATGCCGGTAGTAAATTCTATATGTGGCTTTATATGACAGGCGAGGAATCGCCAAAGCAGATAGTGCTTTATGGTTATAAAACCATAAGAGCAAGCAAGCTTCCAAAAGAATTTTTGGAAGGATTCCAAGGCTATTTACTCATTTTTATAAAAATTTATTTTTACATGGAGACAACCAGTGGAGAAATTGATTGAAAAACAGGCAGTTATAAAATTTGTTGTATTGTTTATTGCAATCCTATGCAGTATTTTAATGGCCATTTGCATATACAGAACTGGGATTGTTTATGATACATGGGGAAATGGTAAGGGAGCTACCCCTTTTTTTGCCCTGAAGGGTATATGGATGATAGGAGCAGTCAGCATAGTGTTTGGATTGATAACTCTTTCCTGCATTCCATACGGTTGGAGCAGATAGTTAAGATTAATCACAATCAAAATCATGCTTAAATTTTGGCTTTAGGGTCTCAAAAAATGAAGGGGAAATATATAGCAATAGCTTTATAAGATATAAAAAATGAAAAATATAATTTATCTGTTTTTAATCATTTTATTAATGTTTTCTGGATGTTCATTTAACTCATTGCAAAATAGCTCATCTAAATTATCTGATATCCCAGATAATTTAGAAATTATTTGCTTTGATAAAAATAATATTATTTATGGTATCAGTGATAATTTGCAAAATAATAATATCGACATAACTTTATTTAGTTTAGATTTAACAAATAAAAAAACTTCAAAAATTTCTAAAATGGAAGATATACAAGGCATAATTGATACTCCGGTTTTATTAAATGAAAATTTGATAATTCCAATAAAAAAATCAGATTATCAATATCTGTTATTAAAAATTGATTTAAATAATAATAGTTCTGAAGTTATTATGAATAGGAAATCAATTACTCATTTAACAGATTTATTAAGCTTTAAAAATGAACTTATTTTTTTTACAGTAAATACTGCAAATGAAACAACTATAAATTTAGACAATGTTATCAATGAATATAACGTGGATTTAATAAATATTAGCAATAAAAAAATAAATAGATTTTTCTCTGAAAAATATAATCGAAGCAATGAGAAGGGTAACATAATTACAGCTGTGGCGGCGGATGATACTTTCATTTATTGTTTCCAAGATAGCAGTAATGAAATTATTCAATATAATGCTTCCGGTGAAGAAATAAAAAGATATTCATTAGATATAAAATCTTTTTTAGAACCTTCTTTTCTAAAAGAATTAGATTTAACTGATTTTATTTTTCAATTAAAAAAGTCAGATCAATATTTTATTTTGTCAACTTTAAACCAACGTAAATTAATTTATAAAATTGATAATTCTGGACTTTTACCAGTATCATTACCCGAAGAATTATCAGCTGAATTTCCTAATTATAGGATTGGTGAAATTAATAATGGTAAATTTGATAATATATATTTTATCAATCAATCAAGAGGCGATAAAACTGTGATAATCTTTGAAAGTAAGGCTGGAAAGTTTAAATATCTCGACATACCTTTAAAAGAAAATGTAATGAGAACAATTTACATGAACTCAGAAGGTGATTTATTAATTCAAGAGTATTTTTTTGATGAACATGGCAATCAAAAATCTGAATTAATCTTTATAAAAAATGAAAATTTAAATTTTTATGAATAGAAACTTATTGGGTTTGTAATAAGTTCTAATCATGGTTGTAAATTTTGATACTGAAAATAAGAAGCAGATAGAAGAAACCATACAATTGCATGGAGAATACAAATTTATGTTTCCTTTTTTGAAGAAATGTACTATTGATTGGAAAGTTAACTAATTTTACAATAAGTTAAATTATGATGAAAATTTATTTAACATATTATATTAACGCAAGGTGTTAAAATGAATGGTGAAAAAATAAAATATCAATTTTGGGCACTCTCATACTATGATTGTAAAAGTTTAGAAGAAAATTTAACCGCTATGGCTGCAAATGGTTGGCAACTAGAAAGTTTAGGTGGATTTTTTTTAAAATTTAAAAAAATGGAATCTATAAATAAAAAATATGTGGTGTTTTATTCAAATGATATGCCAAAAGTAGATTATCTGCAAAAGGTAGCACGATGGAGGCAAGTTCAGATTTTTGATGTAAAGGAAGATCAAGCAATAAAATTAAAAGTTGATGATGATATACGACTGAAAAATATTCGTAAAACCATGAGGAAATCATTTTTACCAAGCTACGTAATAATTATTATTAGTATGTTATTAATTGCATTGCGTGAAGGAACAACGTATTTTAGCAATTCTCAACTTAGAGAAGAAGGGACTCCCTGGCTTTTTATCATTTCTCTATATGCAGTTATTATAATTACGTTTGAACTTTTAATATATCTTATCTGGGCAAGAAAATCCAAAGAGAGTATAGCAAATGGAGGGGGAATCATCGGTATTAGATGGCAGCGCACATTACAAAACATAATGCGGGTTGGGTTTTTTATTGTTGCAATCTTGAGTTTCATAATAAAGTAGAAGAAGGGGAAATGCATATGATTATCAAATCAACTTTTTTAGTACTTTGACTGGCGTCCGCAAGGAAACCGTATATGTATATAAACCCCTTGACCAATTAGTAACTTTTGAATATACTCAATCAAAGAATAAGCCCAAATAATTATCTTAGTAAACGTACAATAGAGCAAATCGCTCTATTGTATGTTTTAGGAGGTTTAAATGAAAACAAAATTTGTAGCCATTATATCAATATGTCTGATTATAATATGTTTTTTTATAGTAAATCATATTTTCTTTTCTCAAGACTATACAAAACGATTAACTACGTACCTACCTGACAAAAAAATAGGTGCTATTGGAATTGCCACAAATAAAATTTACTCATACGAAAATATTAGTTTAATCAACTTCAATGAAGAGGAGTTCTCCGCTATCTTTATTTTTCCTTCGGCTATAGATTCTCTCATAGAGGATCAAAGGCAAAAAGATATTTTACATAACGTTTCCATTCCTATTGTCCTAATGAATCAAAGATATATATCTTTAGGTGAATTGCTTAGCCCTAACCCAATTCAGTCTATTAAAAAAGAAGTCTGTAGTGACATACAATTTTCTGCTACTATAAGAGAGGGCTTGGACATAAATCAATTTGCTACGGAGTTAAATGCGGATTCCAATGGATTTAACAAGCTAACCGATTATATAATTGCATTTAATATAAATACAAGCTATGAAAGCATAGATACTGATCTTATGTTGATTTCCCAATTTAACGATGGAAGATATGGTTCCATATATGAAAATAAATAAAGACCAATGCCAAAAAGCACAAAAAAACTACTAAGTTATACAGATTAGTTGTCAAATAGAAAAAGTGTGATATCATAAAAGTTAAAAAGCAAAATTGATATGAGTCATTATATATACTGGTTTTTATGTCAATAAGGAGAATTGTAATGATTATAAAAATTCAATTAATTAAAATAATACTGATTGTAGCACTTTTATGTGTAACAATTACCTTAGTAAAAACACAGGGTGACTTGAAGGACTATCAAAAAGGGTTTTGGCTAAAAGGAACATATATGGCTGAGGGGAATACTCAGATTGAAAATGAGTATTTAGTCTTTATGGGTAAAAATGAGGGTAATGACATTTACTACTACAAGCAAAATAGTAAAGTTCAGAAAGGAAAATATTTGGAAACGGAACATCCTAATTTATATCAAATTGCCTCTAATATTAAAGGAATTACTGGCAGCACAATTCTAATTGATAAAGAAGGACTCTATTTAGTTAACAATGGAAGCTTGATTTATTTTAGCAAGATTGCAGATATACCATCATTTATAAACGTTGACTCTTCAATTATTAACTAAAAGTCATAGAAGTACTCAATGAAAATTTGATTTATTTTAAAAACTTAGATATTATTTTATTATAGGATAATAAAAATAATCGTTTTTTAATTTCAGTACTGTAACTGAAAAATGCCTTTAGTAAAAATATATTTTGTACGCTGCTTACCCGGTAATGTAGTTAGTAATCATAATATAACGTAACACAATGTAGGAGGCAGGAATGATAAAGCTATATGGCGAATTGATCACCCTATTCATCGGATTTGTGATTGGTTTATCCTTTATTATACGGACAGCTTCATTGAAAGGTGAGGGGGATGTATTACAATATTGGGGCTTCCTAAAAACCGTTTATTTTTCTACCGTTACCATTTTAATTGTTACGATAATCTTGCTATTGCTTAACCAAGCATTGATTAAGCAATATAATATAAGGGAAAACAAGGATGTAAAATTGATAGGATTCTTGGGAATTTTAAAGATTGAGCTAAATTCTAAATCTTTAATTTTCAACCTTATAATTATTATCGCATTGTTTTTCTGTATTCCAACTATGAATCTTATCTCCGTTGAATACTTTATTAATTATATTCCAATTTGCCTTTTGATAGGCTTATTGGGTGGTATGATATACTTATGTTTAACTCTATTTTCCCTTTTCAAGTTTCAAACAAGTGACTTGCAGAAGGAGAAAGGGTATTATATATGAAGAAATCAACAAGAAACAAAAGCCTTAAAAATAAAATTAAGGAAATTAATGAGTTTAAAAAGCTTTACATAAAGGGAAATTTTAGAGGTAAAAAAGCTTTTGATATATGCATTTCCATGATGACCATCCCCTTATCCCTATCCAATATAACAAAATGGATTTTCTTTAATGAATTGAGCATGGCTATAAAGGTTTTCGTTGACGTAATAATTGTGTTTATTGGAATAGCTCTTGGTTCCTTTGTTCAAATTGCTCTTGATTTAAATAGGGATTCAGAACTTATTCAGGCGAACAAACATACGTATTTTGAATATATATTTGGGAAAGCTCTCTTAGGATTTTTAATATTTTCTGTATTATACTTGATAGGCATTTGGGTTATTTTGATGGCGGTTCAGTAATAGTTTGAAAAAATAAAAAACTTGGATTATCTAACCGCTCACCAAAAATGACAAAAAAACGACTAAGTTATTCAAATACTTTCCAAACAGAGAATGAATGATATGATAGAAGTTAAAAGCAAAATAGACATGTGTGACAGTTTATATTTATAAGGAAGCTAATGAAAAGGAGGACTTTTAAGATGAAAAAGTCTATTTGCCTGTTCGAAGTTTTGCAAGGACTATGAATGATCGAGATATAGAATGGGATAGTGAAAAAAAAGAGCTGACTATAGGAAAACCCTATACGTATCCGGATAAAGTAAGTGAGAGTTATCAGTATAAGGATAGTCTTCCTACTCAGATTAATATTTCCTATGGAGGAATTACCTTATTTATGAGAGGTGAAGAAATTCCTTTAGATTACTCGGAACAATTTTTGATATATGAAAAGGGAATTTACGGAAATGCTGACCTTCTTTGTAGATTATTTAATCTTAAAATGGAATGGCGTGAGAAGAAAATTGACGAAGCATTGGGGGACTATGTATATAAGTATCTGTTTATTGATTATGATTTATCAAAAGATGCAGACATTCAAAGTGAATGGCTTGAAGATTACATTATGAATAAAAAATTACAATAGTTTTTTTATTATGTTGGAAATATGGTAAAAGGCGATATGAGGTGATATCAAAAAAAGATTACCGCGAAACTGTAGGAAAGGCTGGCACTTACATGGCCAAGCAACTTAAAAGGAGAAAGCAATGACGAATAAATTATTTAATAATTATCTCACAATTATCCTAATTCTATCTCTAATTATATGCACAGCTTCCTTTGCCGGATGTAGTAACAAAAGGGATGAAACCATAGCCAACTATCAGAAGATCGTTGAAGCTTCCAATGAATTTAGTAAAGTAAAAAATGGCAAATTCTTGTATCTACAGAACCCGTTACCATTTGAAAGAACGATAGAGTTTATTCGAACGGATGAGGGGGTTGATTGGTTACAGATGGAGGGCTTAACAGCTTCAAAATATGTAGGGGATAAAACTTACATTAAAGAAGGAAATGAGTGGATTGAGGGTGCACCAAATGATAGAATTGATTTGCCGATTGAATTCAAGCAATTCACCGAAGTTGCAGACGGTGATTCAAAAACTATTCCCAAAAATATTTTGTCAATTATGGTGAACAATTTAAACAACATCACTGAATATGAAGTCCATTATGATGTCAAGCAGGGTGCAAAAGAAACTTATGAAAAGGCGTATAAAAGCTTTATAAAAGAGAACCCAGGGCTTAGTGAAGCTGAGATTGCTGAAATATGGGAGTCCATAACACCTGCGGATTATGAGCCGGATTCAGTATTTGCAAAATATGGAGTGGACGAAAACAATGTGTTAGTGTACAGGGATTCTTATATGACTAAAGGAGAAAACATCTATAATCAAAAGACAGAGCTTGTAGAATATAATATTGAGAACTTCAATCCATTCAAATAGTACTGCCTCAAGGCTGAAATGTGGTGTTATAGGGTTGAAATGTGCTTGACAAAAAATATAAATGATTTGTCACATTCCTTTCTGATGACCAATATGCAAAGCGGTTAAGAGTATCTTTGTTACTGCTTTCTTCAAGAAGCAAAATAAAGTAGAAAGATACTTGCAATAAAGCATTAAAATAGAGTAAACTATGTGTAGCTAATGAATAGTGATACTGGACTATGGACTGAAAGTGAAGCTAAAATATATGAAATATATGTCAGCGAAATTACCGGTGATCAGGAAAGATTTCATTGGTTGTTAGAGCCGGATATATAAAATTACTTTGCAGTGGTGTTTTATAGAGAGGAGCCCACTAACCAAATAACCGTCATTCAATTCCCACCAAAAATTCAGATAAATTGGTGGGAATTTTATTTGACAAAGGCTTATTAAAACCTTATAATAAGGTTAATAAAATTATTTAACAATATAATTAGAACTAATAAAGGTGGTAAAATTATGAGATACGAAGAAAGTGTAAAAAATATTATCGAGGAATTCTTTCAGCAGGGTGCTTTATCCAAGTCCTCTTTTCCTGAGATGGAGCTTTATATGGATCAGATTACAGGATTTATGAATCAAAAGCTCAGAATTTACTCAAAAGATGAGGACGACCAAATTATGACAAAAGCCATGATTGCAAATTATGTAAAACACAAATTGGTTCCCAGACCTCATAACAAAAAATATAATAAAGAGCATCTCATATTATTGACTTTTATCCATTTTCTAAAAAACTCATTCCAAATGGATGAGATTGAAAACATCATGAAACCTATCTTGGAAAATTATTATTCAGAGTTTGATGAAAAAATTAATTTAAGTGAGATGTATGATTCAGTTACAAGCTTGCAAAATGATGTAAAGGAAAAATTAATTGAAGAAACATTACAAGATGTAAATAGAATTAAATCTAGAAATAAGCAAATGGAGTTAGAAGATGATGACATCATTGAACTCTTTATGCTTATAATTGAAATATCCATCAAAGTAGATTTTGAAAGATACCTAATTCAAAAATTATATGATCAATATTTTGATGTTCCAAAGAAAAAAGCAAAAAGCAAAAAGTAAGCCATAAAGTCTATATTGGTATTGGCTCAGACCCAAGCCATAAAATGTTTAGAAAAAGAGTAAGGATTTTACAATCTTTGTTTAATCCTTACTCTTTCTAATTTTAAGGTATAGTATTTATTTAAGTTGCTTAATCGTTCATTAAGCCCTAATTAAGATAGGATGAACATTAGAGTCTTTACCAGTGTATTAATTAAATGGCGCTTACTGAACAATTTACAGAGTTATTCAGTAGCCCTAAATATGATTAGATCATTTTTATTTGTGATAATGAACATGCAACAAGGCGTGAGCCTTATCTTTAATCAGCTCCCTGTAAATAGGCAATAAAGCGGGATTCCTATCAGCAGTTCTGATTCTCGTCATCTTATCCGTCAAGTACATTCCCTTTGAGCGAGCCTCTTTAACATCCTTAGAACTTTGTGGTTGACCGGCACCGCCGATGCAGCCCGTAGGACAAGCCATTACCTCCACAAAATGATAGAATGCTTCACCGGATTGAATTTTTTTCACCAATTTATCTGCATTTCCCAAACCATTAACCACCGCAATTTTTAGAACGGTTTCGCCCAAAGGAAACTCAAACTCTTTTACGCCTTCCAGACCTCTGACTCCGCAGAATTTGATATTGTTCAAGGTTACATTATCCTTTACAGCAGCTACATTTCTGATAACTGCCTCCGTAACTCCGCCGGTAACACCGAAAATAACTCCTGCGCCACTGTACATACCAAAAGGCATATCATGAGCTTCCGGCTCTAAGTTCTTAAAGTCTATACCAGCTTCCTTAATCATGGTTGCCAACTCTTGGGTTGTCAAAACCAAATCCGTGTCAGGCTGTCCATTGGTGACAAATTCCGGACGAGATGCTTCAAACTTTTTCGCCGTACAAGGCATAATCGCTATAGATAAAGTTTCCCTCTCATCTTGGGGCGTCTTGTGTTTAGAAATGTATTCCTTTACCAATGAACTGAACATACCCATGGGGGACTTGGCGGTAGAAAGCTGATCCATCATGTCAGGAAATCTGTTTTCCACATATTTCACCCAAGCAGGACAGCAGGAAGTGAATAGAGGAAGTTTAGCACCGGAATTAATTTTATCTAAAAATTCTTGTGATTCTTCAATAATCGTTAAATCTGCACCGAAAGAAGTATCAAAGATTTCATCAAAGCCCAACTTTCTCATAGCAGCTACCATGAGAGGCATGATGCTTTCTCCCGCAGGAAGTCCGAATTCTTCTCCCAAGGCTACTCTTACCGCAGGAGCCACCTGAACGATTACCCTCTTGTTTTTATCATAAATGGCTTTCCAAGCATCCTCCACGTTGCTCTTTACTACGATAGCAGCTGTTGGGCAAACCGCGGCACACTGCCCACACTGAACACATTCCGTTTCAGAAAGAGGATCGTTGAAAGCAGGGCAGACCATAAGCTCGTATCCCCTTAGTGCAAAGTCGATGGCACCTACATTTTGAGTTTCTTCGCACATGCGGACACAATCGCCGCATTGAATGCATTTATTGGGGTCTCTCACTATGGATGGGCAGGAGCTATCTATCTCATACTCATCCTTCCAAGCCTTTTGGCTTTTATCAAATTTAATTCTAGAAATTCCGAATCTCTTTGACAATTCCTGTAAGGAACAATTTCCACTTTTTGAGCATGTAGTACATTCTCGGCAATGAGAGGAAAGTAACAGCTTCAAAATGGTTTTTCTATGTTTATGTAGTTTTGGAGAATTCGTTTTGATCTCCATTCCATTTTTGGGAGGAGTGGAGCAAGAAGTCAGGATGCCTCCCCATTTATCCTCCACGATACACATCCTGCAAGCACCATAAATGGATAAATCGGAATAATAGCAAAAAGTAGGAAGCTCAATGCCGGCATTTCTTACCACTTCTAAAATGTTTCTTTCTTTAGCAAACGGAACTTTTTCTCCGTTAATAATCATATATTTTTGTGACATTTTATACCTCCCTCTAATCTAAGATAACGGCTTTAAACTTACATGCACCAATGCAAGCCATACACTTAATGCATTTTGCCGTGTCTATGGTGTAAGGCTGCTTTAATTCCCCATAAATGGCATCTACCGGGCAAACCCTTGCACAAAGGGAACAGCCTTTACATAATTCAGGAAGAATAACCATATCGCTGAGGGCACGGCAAGTTTTAGTGGGGCACTTTTTATCAATGACATGGGAAAGGTACTCGTCCTTAAACTGCACGATGGTACTGACAACGGGAGAGGGTGCTGTTTTTCCCAAACCACAAAGAGATGTTTCAGATATAGTATCAGCTAATTCCAACAGAGTATCAATGGTTTCCGGTGAACCTGTGCCGTTTACAATATCGTCCAAAAGCTCCAACATAACGTGAGTGCCTTCTCTGCAAGGTACGCATTTACCACAAGATTCATGTTGAGTAAAGTTCATAAAGAATCTGGCGATGCTTACCATACAGGTATCCTCATCCATGACCACTAAACCGCCGGATCCAATCATTGCACCTACTTTAGAAAGGGAGTCAAAGTCTAATGGTAACTCCAAATGCTCCTTGGTAAGACAGCCTCCGGAAGGACCTCCTATCTGAACAGCCTTAAAGCCCTTGCCTCCTTTTACGCCTCCGCCAATATCAAAGATTACCGTACTTAAGGTAGTTCCCATGGGAACTTCAATGAGACCGGTGTTGTTTACATTACCGGTTAAGGCAAATGCCTTGGTTCCTGGACTGTTAGAAGGACCGATAGATTTATATTTTGCCGCTCCCATCATGATGATATCAGGAACATTTGCAAAGGTTTCAACATTATTTAAAACCGTTGGTTTGCCAAATAAACCTTGTTCTACCGTGCGAGGGGGCTTTACTCTGGGGGTACCGCGATTTCCCTCTATAGAGCTGGTCAAAGCACTTCCTTCTCCACAAACGAAGGCTCCTGCTCCCAAATTGATCTTAATTTCAAAATCAAAGTCTGTTCCCAGTATGTTTTTTCCTAAAAATCCAGCTTTTTCCGCTTGTTCAATGGCTATTCTCAGACGATGAACTGCTAAAGGGTACTCTGCACGAACATAAATATAAGCTTCCTGAGCCCCTGTAGCTACTCCGGCAATAATCATGCCCTCCAACATCTTATGAGGATCACCTTCCATGATGCTTCTGTCCATAAAAGCACCGGGATCCCCTTCATCTGCATTACATACCACATACTTTATAGGTTCTGACTGACTTCGAACCTGAACCCATTTTCTGCCTGTAGGAAATCCGCCGCCCCCTCTGCCACGCAAGTTGGAGTCGCTGATTTCAGAACAGATTGCATCTCCTGACATTTTTAATAATGCCTTTTTTAAAGCCTTATATCCGCCGGCAGCTATGTAATCATCAATGTTTTCCGGATTGATAATCCCACAATTCTTTAAAGCGATTCTTGTTTGCTTATTTAAAAATTCTTCACCGGACTTTGGGATTTTATATTGTGAAACTGCTTTACCTTGAATCAGGTGAGATTCCACGATTTCTGATACCATGTCAGGTTGAACCTTTACATAACGAGTAACCTTTTTCTTATCATCTATGATATCTACAATAGGCTCTAAATAACATATTCCTATGCAACCCGTAACATCTACAGGAATGTTCAGTCCTTTTTCTTCTATTTGTTTTTGAAATTCAATGGCTGTTTTTTTAGCACCGGATGCGATTCCGCAGCTACCTTGACCAACTAAGATTCTCATATGGCACCTCCTATGGATGAAGCTTCATAGGCACCCCCTATAATAGCTTGAGACTTAATTTTTTTAAGAACTTCTCTGACACTGTCCTTGGTTAGATTCCCATAGGTTTCTTCACCATCAGAAGAACTAACCATCATTACAGGTGCCAAACTGCAACACCCTAGGCAAGCCACATTGTTTAAGGTGAAAAGTCCATCTTCAGATGTTTCACCGTCTTGAATCCCTAATTCCGCACAGATGGCATCTTCGATTTCTTTGGAACCGTTAACGTGACATGCAGTGCCCTGACAAAGCATGATTAGGTTTTTGCCGATTGGTTTTAAGCGGAATTGCGTATAAAAAGTGGCTACCCCGTAAATTTTTGCCTGGGTAATTTGAGTTTCCTTAGATATGTACTGAATGACATCTCTGGAAAGATAACCATAAATTTCCTGTGCCTTTTGAAGGATAATAATCAGGCTGCCCGGCATGTTTTTGTATTGATCCAATACCGGTTTAAGAATGGTGAAATCAGTGGAACTTTCTTGATTGCTGCTACAATTACAACAGTTGGAATTCATCTTGGATTCCATTTGAACCTCCTTTTTAACTAACGATACTTATCTACACCTATGTTTTGAGAAGATAGGATAAATAAATTTACTGAACGTAATTTAGAAATTAATATCTGATTTAGAAATTAATATCTGAGCATTTAATATAAACTGCAAGAAAAATATGTTTTAGCTTTGATATTTAATAAAAGTATATAAAGATTATTTAAGGAGGTAAAGAAAAATAAAAAAGTAAACTAGTTACATTTAAAAAACACAGCAAATTGATTATAAAAAAATAGCAAATTAATTCTTTTCTTAATCGGAGATGGTTGAAGTTGGGTCATTGTCTAGTGCATCCATCTTTCTCACGATAAAAACTCGAAGTATGGCAGCGATGGGAACACCTACCAACATTCCGATAATGCCCCCGTAATAACCTCCCAAGGTGACTGCGATTAAGACAAAGACCGGGTGAAGACCCACGCTGGAGCCTACAATCTTAGGGTAGATGATATTACCGTCTATTTGCTGTATTACCAAAAGGACGGCCACGGCTAAAACTGCCTGGAAGGGTCCTCCGGTAAAAAGTCCGATGAGGGCCGCAGGAATCATTCCAATGATTGGACCAAAGTAAGGAATGACATTAGCCATACCGGCGAAAACACCTATAAAAACGGCGAAATCTAACCCAATCAGGGACAAGCCGATGGAAGAAACGATAGCAATAATCAGAGCATCCAATAGTTGTCCTCTTACAAAAAGAGATAGCACTCCATTGACGTCATGTAGAGTTTCTACCACCATGGCATTTGTTTTTTGTGGTAAAATTAAATGTAGTGTTTTTCTCCAAAGTCTTTTAAAATAGTCTCTATCTTTAATTAAATAAACGCTGACCACAGCACCTAAGACTAGGTTGACTAAGCTTCCGCCAATTCCTGCAATGAAGTCAATGATGGCACTGGTGCTGAAGTTTTGGCTGAACCAAACAAGTATAGTATCGATAAATTCTTCAATTTTTCCATCCAGACCATTAGCAGGAAGTGATTTTGCCCATTGAATAATGGTTGCTTCGTATTGCTTAAAATACTCAATAATACTGGTAATCATGCCGTCTAGGCTGGTAAAGACCAATTGCCCCACGATTAATACCGCAAAGGCATAGATGATGGCGCAAATGGAAAGTATGATGATTAAAAAGGTAATGAGAATGCTGAGGGTTCTTCTGAGAGATAGTCTCTTTTCTAATTTTATAGGATCCGTAGGAAGTCTGAAAATCACACGAGACATGACCTTTTGATCGATGGTCTCCACCATAGGTGTAATGAGATAGGCCAAAATCAGCCCGATGATTATAGGCGAAAGGGCAGATAAAAAATTCCCTAAAACATGTACTGTAAAGGATATAATTAACGGTATATTTCCCAAAATAAGATATGATGCATAGACCAAGGTGGCCGTAACAAGAACATATAAACAAAGCTTCAGTAGCTTTCGATCCTTTATATAGCTTTTAAATTGATTCATCATATCAACTCCTTTTCAATACATGGTACTCCCCTGGCATTAAGTAGCGGGTAAAACTTGCTACTATTTAGGTACCGAAATAATATTATATACAAACATTATGTAAATAACAAGTGTGCAAATAGAATAAATAGTAAAGGTATGGTAATATATAAAATAAACTATTGTAATTGACATAATAATTAGAATATTAAGTTTAATTTATGTATTTTGTATATTGTATTTTATATTAATTAATGATAATATAATTTTGCCAATAAAAGGTTTGACTATTCCCTTATAAGGAAGTAAATTATTATTAGCATATTACTACATTATTATCCCTTTTGCGTTATTGCAAATTAATTATTAGCCTTATCTAATTAAATAATATAATGGAGGTAAAAATGACTCAAAAAGTAAAGAAAACTATGGATGGAAACACCGCGGCAGCGCATGTTTCATATGCTTTTACAGATGTTGCGGCAATCTATCCAATCACTCCATCTTCCACCATGGCTGAAGTAGTGGATGAATGGGCTGCGTATGGAAGAAAGAACATTTTCGGTCAAACAGTAAGAATCGCAGAAATGCAATCTGAAGCAGGAGCAGCAGGAACCTTCCACGGCTCTTTGGCAGCAGGTGCTTTGACCACAACTTATACTGCCTCACAAGGATTATTACTCATGATTCCAAACATGTATAAAGTATCGGGTGAACTGTTACCCGGTGTATTTCATGTTAGTGCAAGAGCATTGGCAGCTCAAGCACTTTGTATCTTTGGGGATCATTCTGATGTAATGGCTACCAGGCAGACAGGATTTGCCCTTTTGGCATCCAGTTCTGTACAAGAAGTTATGGATTTGGGAGGTATTGCCCATTTAGCATCCATCAAATCCAGAATTCCTTTCCTACATTTCTTTGACGGTTTCAGAACTTCCCATGAGGTTCAGAAGGTTGAGGTAATCGAATACGACGACTACGCTAAAATGGTGGACATGGATGCGGTGCAGGCATTTAGAGATAATGCTCTAAGCCCCAATCATCCTGTAACCAGAGGAACGGCCCAAAACCCTGATATCTACTTCCAAGCGAGAGAAGCTTCCAATAAATTTTATGAAGCATTACCGGGCATCGTAGTAGAATACATGGACAAGATCGGAGAATTGACAGGCAGGAAATATAAGCCTTTCGATTATGTAGGAGCACCTGATGCCGAGAACATCATTGTGGCTATGGGTTCCGTTTGTGATACTATCGAAGAAACATTAAACAAATTGGTTCCTGAAGGAAGAAAAATCGGTCTGATTAAGGTTAGACTGTATAGACCCTTCGTATCTGAGTTTTTCTTAGATGTACTGCCTAAAACTGTAAAGAAAATTGCCGTGTTAGATAGAACAAAAGAGCCGGGTGCCTTAGGTGAGCCACTATACCAAGATGTTAAGACTTTACTTTACACAGAAGACAATGCACCAAAGGTCTATGGAGGACGATATGGATTAGGCTCTAAGGACACTACTCCCGGAATGGTCGTTGCTATCTATGACAACTTGGATCAAGCAGAACCTAAGAACCACTTTACCATAGGAATTAACGACGACGTAATGGGCACTTCTTTATCCTACAATGAGGATATTGAAACAGAACCAGCAGGTACCATTAAGTGTAAGTTCTGGGGATTGGGAGCTGACGGAACCGTTGGTGCAAATAAAACAGCTATAAAAATCATCGGGGATAAGACAGATAAATATGCACAAGGTTATTTTGCATATGACTCAAAGAAATCCGGCGGGGTAACCATTTCTCACTTGAGATTTGGAGACAGCCCAATTCAATCCTCTTACCTGATCAGCAAAGCTGACTTTGTGGCATGTCATAATCAAGCATACCTGACACAGTATGATATGGTTAAAGATGTAAAAGAAGGTGGAACCTTCCTTTTGAACTGCATCTGGTCAAAGGAAGAGTTAGATCAAAATATCCCTGCTAAAGTAAAGAAGCAAATTGCAGTTAAAAAATTAAAGTTTTATATCATCAATGCTACCGATATTGCTGTAAACCTTGGATTAGGCAACAGAATTAATATGGTAATGCAGGCTGCTTTCTTCAAACTGTCAAAAGTAATGCCTTTAGAAGATGCTGTTAAATATTTAAAAGAAGGTATTGAACATTCTTACGGCAAAAAAGGGCAGAAAGTTGTAGACATGAACTGCGCAGCAGTAGATAAGGGAATTGCTGAGATCGTTGAGATTGAAGTTCCTAAAGAGTGGGTAAACGCTGAGGATAAATCAGAAATTAAATTAGAGCTTCCTGAATTCATCGAAAATATTCTGATTCCTATGAACAGACAAGAGGGAGACAGCCTTCCTGTCAGTGCCTTTAACGGAATAGAAGACGGAACTTTCCCACCGGGTACATCTGCCTATGAAAAGAGAGGTGTTGCTATCCAGCTTCCTGAGTGGATTGAAGGCAACTGTATTCAGTGCAACCAGTGTTCCTTCATCTGTCCTCACGCTACCATCAGACCTATCTTACTGAATGATGAAGAAAAACAGTCTGCACCGGAAGGCTTCACTACCATTAAGGCCACAGGAAAAGGTCTGGAAGGATTGTCTTACAGAATTCAGATAACACCAATGGATTGTATGGGATGCGGCAACTGTGCAGATATCTGCCCGGCAAAAAACAAAGCTTTGGTTATGAAAGATTTTGCAGACTTAGTTTCAGAAGAGGAAAATTGGAACTTTGCAACTACAGTTTCTACAAAGGATCACGTTATGTCCAAAGAAACTGTTAAGGGGAGCCAGTTTGCTAAGCCTTATATAGAGTTCTCAGGTGCTTGCTCCGGTTGCGGTGAAACCCCATATATCAAGGTAATCACTCAGCTTTTCGGAGATCGTATGATGATTGCTAACGCTACAGGATGTTCCTCCATTTGGGGTGCATCTGCACCATCCATTCCTTATTGCAAGGATGATAAAGGCAGAGGACCTTCTTGGGCAAACTCTCTATTTGAGGACAATGCTGAATATGCTTACGGTATGGCATTAGCAAATACACAAATGAGACAAAACATAGAGAAAAACGTAAATTTATTACTTGAAAAAAATATTAGCAGCGAATTAAAGGATGCTATCAACAATTGGATGACCTATAAAGATGATGGAAGTAAGACCCGAGAGGTTAGTGAGCTTTTAGAATCAGCATTAACAAATGCTAACTTGGAAGATGCCGAGGTAAAGACATTAGTTGACGAGGTAATGGCCAGAAAAGACTACTTCGTGAAGAAGTCCGTATGGGCTGTAGGTGGTGACGGATGGGCTTACGATATCGGTTATGGCGGATTGGATCACGTTTTGGCATCCGGTGAGAATATCAATATCCTAGTATTCGATACCGAAGTGTATTCCAATACAGGTGGTCAGGCCTCAAAGGCTACCCCTGTTGCGGCTATCGCTAAGTTTGCTGCTTCAGGCAAGAGAATTAAGAAAAAAGACTTAGGTATGATGGCCATGTCCTATGGATATGTGTATGTAGCACAAGTTGGTATGGGAGCTGACAAAAACCAGTTTATGAAGGCAGTGCTGGAAGCTGAAAAGTATGATGGACCATCTATTATCATCTGCTATGCACCATGTATTAACCACGGCTTAAGAAAAGGTATGGGAAAAACTCAGGAAGACATTAAGGATGCTGTGGAAGCCGGATATTGGCACTTATACAGATTTAATCCTGAATTGAAGAATGAAGGAAAGAATCCGTTTACCTTAGATTCTAAGGCGCCTACTACTAACTTTAAGGATTATCTGATGGGACAAGTGAGATATTCTTCATTGTTACAGGAATTCCCTGATGTTGCAGATAAGCTCTTTGAACTTGCTGAAGAAAACGCAAAGGATCGATATGAGTCTTACAAAAGACTGGCTGAATAAATAAAACTATAAATATTAAATAATTGGCCTATAAAAGTTAAATTGAAAATCCGGCAAAGGTTAACCTTGCCGGATTTTCTAATATCTTTTATTTTTTTATTGATCATTGTTTAATAATAAGGGCTGTAGAAATCATTTTCTACAGCCCTTACATTTGCTTATATTTGTTTTTTCGATACTCAATATTTTAGGTAAGGTATATACATGTTTTTACAATTCATCAAATGCAAAGATATATACTATTCCAATTGCCCTAAGGCCAGTTTTGCATCCAACTCACGTTGTTTTAAAATAGCCTTATACTCATCCTCAGTCATTTTCTCCATGGTCAATCCCGTATATCCATAGAAGATGGAGACGAGTGGGTTGATTATATTTAAATATGCATAGGGTAAATACGCTACTGTGTTGACACCCAAGAAACCGGACATGGTAGCCCCACAGGTATTCCATGGAACCAATGGTGAAGTAATGGTTCCGGAGTCTTCCAAGCATCTGGAGAGGTTTTTGCCTTTTAGACGTTTATCTTCAAAGGCTTCTTTGTACATACGTCCGGGAAGGATGATAGATAAGTATTGGTCGGAAGCGATGATGTTTACAAAGATGCAAGAAAATACAGTGACTAATACGAGAGATCCGGTGCTTTTTGCAACTTTTAATAAAGCTTCTGCTAAAGTCTTGAGCATTTCTGATGCATCCATAATCCCGCCAAAGGTCATGGCGCACATGATTAGCGAAACCGTCCAAAGCATAGAGTGTAAGCCGCCCTTTGAAAGGAGATTATCAATGGCAGAGATACTGCTCTCATCGACAATATCCGCAGTAATCATTGCCGCTGCCCCTTCCACTTCTGTTACGAAAGGAGGTAACCCAGTGGTGGATTCCCAACCATAATGCAGAATTGAGAAATATTCTCCCACAGAAATTCCCTGGAATACACCGCAACAAATGACACCTAAGGCAGTCCCGCCGATTAGACCGGGCAATGCAGGAATCCTCAAGGCTACAATTACGATTACCAACACAGGGGGAACCAATAAAATGGGAGAAATATAATAATTGGCTAAGATCCCATCACTTAACAATGTAATAATGGAAGTATCCACATTGTTTGTGTCTGCACTCATACCTAGTATTGCATAAATGATTAATGCAATGACGATGGAAGGGGTAACTGTGAATACCATATGCTTAATATGGTCAAATAAGTTGGAACCTGCTACGGCAGGAGCTAAATTTGTTGTATCAGAAAGAGGTGACATTTTATCCCCAAAGTATGCTCCGGAAACGATGGCACCTGCTGTCATTGCAGGACTAAGTCCCAAACCCATACCAACCCCGATGATTGCTACACCGATGGTTCCTGCGGTAGTCCAAGAGCTACCCGTTGCCAATGCTACGATAGCACAAATGACGCAACTTGCTACTAAGAAAATTCCGGGGCTTAAAATTTTGAGACCATAATAAATCATTGCAGGGACAATACCTCCGGCAATCCATGCTCCGATGAGCATACCTACTACCATTAATATTAAGATTGCCTGCATGGACCTTGAAATACTTGAAATAATACCTTTTTCTAAAAATGACCATTTAAATCCATTGGCAATTGCTACTATAGCAGCGAGTATGGCACTGCAGATCAGAGGAATATGTAATTCTCCATAATCAGTAAAGCCGATGGAATAAATTAGAGCAGATAATGTGAATATCATAACAATCGCAATCTGCCACATGGGTATTTTTCTTCCCATAATTCTACCTCCTAAAAATAATAGAAATAAATACATAACCCGAAGATTATAATTTTATTATATAATAGTAGGAAAGTTATTGTCAAATAAATTAAACGTATGTAGGGAGAAACTTCAGCTATAAATAATTAGATTATATGATGCCTGGATCAAAAGATATAAATAATAAATCTGCCTACAATATAATGGTTAATTTATTAATAAGATATTTTAAGATATAATGATATATATATAGTAAGGTGAATTACAAATATTTAATAATATTATGCTTTTGGCACTGATATCATTGTTTTATGATAAAGTTAAATTTATAATTTAAAAGAAGATGAATAATTTAATTGGATAGAGTTAACAATAATATTAACTAATTATGGAAGAATAAAAGTATGTTTTAATTTTGGATTAGTGATTTTTCCATCTTTTATATTTAAAAATTAGGAATGTAAAATGTTGAAATTTCAACGATAAAGTTTAAGAACCAAAAAAAAAGAAAAATAAATAAAAAAAACTTGGAAAAAAGTGTTGACAGGAAAGAAAGGATTTGTTAATATAGACAAGCTGTCA
>CAYWVS010000046.1:0-24447 GCA_964461765.1 uncultured Anaerovorax sp. | reverse complement strand
ACCCACAACCTATCGGTTAACAGCCGAGTGCTCCACCGTTGAGCTACCTTGGAACAATCTCTTGTTTTGTGAATCGAAAATTATATTAACACAACCTCACCTTTCTTGTCAACAAATAATTTAGAAATTTTAACCAATATTTTTTCAAGTAAATTTTATAATGGTGTTTTTACAAGCTCAGAATTTTCTGACAATGTTAAATAACTACCCGAAGTAATATCGGAAATGAGTTCTTCAAAGTGTTGTTTATTTTGAGGCTCACAGGCAATACTGAGCATAACCTTGTCCAAAAACTCCTCTTTCACAATCCTGTATATTCCTTCCTGTGACTTGTTTTGCAGCTTTCCAAGGTATGTATATTCTACCTTAATTTGCATCAGCAACTGCTCCGTCACAGCACAGGGAATTGCGTTTTCCACTGCCAACTTTGCAGTGGAAGTATATGCCCTTACTAACCCTCCCGTTCCCAATTTTACACCGCCAAAATATCTTGTAACCACGAGTGCAATATTAGTCATTTCTTCTTTTGCCAGCATCTGTACAATGGGTGCTCCCGCCGTACCCTGAGGCTCACCGTCATCACTGGCCCATTGCATCTGCATTTTGTCGCCACAGACCAATGCCGGCACATTATGGGTGGCATCCTTATATTTCCTTCGTATCTCCGAAAAAAATGAGTCAGCTTCCTCCTTGGTCTCCACAGGTATAGCATGGCATAAAAATTTGGATCTTTCTATGACTTGTTCTGAGAAACCCTGACCCATTATAGTTTTGTAATATATCATCTATTCTATACCCTTATATTGAAAATTCTTCATATTTTTGAAAATCAGATTGAGATAGCTCCAACATCATATAAGTCCCTTCTTCCCTGTATTCCATGGCATCTGTAGTATATTTACCACAAAAATAGGATGAAATATCCCCTCTGTTATAGGGAATCAACATTTCTGCTTTTACAGTTTGAGAAAAGATTTTTTTAACTATTTCCTGTTGGAGTTCTTTTATGTGTAAGCCTGTTTTCGCAGAAACATAAACTGCCTCATGGCCATCAGGCAGGTGATCTTCCAAATTCTCTACCAAATCCATTTTATTATAAACAATTATTTTTTCCTTATCTTCTGCGCCGATTTCCTTTAAAACCTGGTTTGTGGTCTTCATATGAAAACCCCTGCCCTCAAAAGAGGCATCCACTACATGCAACAATAAGTCTGCAAATACTACTTCTTCTAAAGTTGATTTAAAAGCCTGAACTAAAGAATGTGGCAATTTGCTTACAAAACCAACTGTATCGATTAATACAAATTCCTTTTTATTGTCTAATTTGATCTTTCTTTGAAAAGTATCTAAGGAAGCGAAGAGCATGTCCTTTTCAAATACGGTCTTTTCTTCCCGATCTGACATTCTGAGAAAACGGTTCATCAAGGCTGATTTTCCTGAGTTGGTATATCCTACCAAAGCTACCACTGGTATTTCCGACTTCTGCCTCCTTGCTCTTTGGGTGCTTCTCGTATGTTTGATCTCAGCAATTTCCTTTTTAATTTCATCCATTCTGCCCACAATATGTCGTCTGTCTGTCTCCAGCTTTTTTTCCCCAGGTCCTCTGGCTCCCACACCGGCTCTCAGCTTGGCTAAAGATTTTCCAAAACCCGTGAGCCTCGGCATCCTATATTGAAGCTGAGCCAGCTCAACCTGCAACTTCCCTTCTTTGGTAACAGCTCTAGATGCAAAAATATCTAAAATTAAAATGGTTCTATCAATAACTCTTAAATCCAAACGCTCTTCTAAATTTCTAATTTGGATTCCGGTTAATTCGTCGTTAAAAATGACTAAATCACATTCCATATTTTCACAATATTCACTGAGCTCTTCTACTTTGCCCTTTCCAATGTATGTGGCGTTATTTGGTCTTTCAGCCTTCTGAATCATCTGCCCTAAGACTTTGACTCCTGCGGCTTCTGCCAAGCCTGCCAGCTCTTCCATATAATAGGAAAGATCCTCATTCATCTCCAAGCCCACCAGAATGGCGTTATACTCGTAGACTGTCACCACTTGGTTATTTTCATCAAATCGAATCATATATACTTTGTAAGCTGAATTCTTGTACTCAGACTTACATCTCCTTTCGTCTTTTGTTTTTTTACCTTCTGCACGATTACTTTTAAAGATTGTTTACATAATATTTTTTTTGGAATTTATTAATATAATAATGTAATAGCATGGAATTATGATTATTAAATAAAATAATAGCATGGTCAATTATCATTATTTAATAATGTAATAGCATGGTGAATTATCATTATTTAATAATATAATAGCATGGTCAATTATGAAATTAAATAATATAATGGCGTAGTGATTTATGATTATTTAATAATCTTAGGCTTTTGACCGGTATCATTTTATAATTTCATTATAAATATTTTTTAACTAAGCTTTACATTTTTATTTTGCCTAATTCTAAGGTTGATTATATGGATTATTTTTTAAATATGCAATATATTTTTCTTATCTTTACTTTTTAATAGCTTATATTCTCTAATATCAAGATTGTATTTTTATTAGAATATTTTTGAACCAATGGAGGTCCATTTCTTTTCTTAAACTACAAATAACGATTCCACCCTTTTCACCAATTTTAAAAAGCTGGCATATGATAATAAGGTTATGACAATTTTAGCAAGCGGAGGATCATTATGATTAATACATTATTGGCACTTTCCCTCAGCGTGGATGCCTTCAGTGCCGGGCTTTCCTACGGTGTTAGGCAGGTAAAAATCCCCCTAAAACAAATTTTAATCATTGCTTTCACTTCAGGTCTGATGGCTTGCATATCCATTTTGTTTGGGCAGGCTCTTTTAGCCATAGGCGGGAATAGTTTTAAACTTGCAGGAAGCATTATACTGGGTCTCATGGGGGTCTGCATTATCTTATTCAGAGGTGTGTTTTATAATGACACAGGCTTTGAAAAATGTCTAATCAATTTAAAAATATTCGGAGTAACCTTTAGAATTATTTTAAATCCCAATGACTGTGACTTAAATTCATCCGGTACCATAGAAACCAAAGAGGCATTCTTGTTGGCATTTGCTCTATCCATCGATATGCTTTCTGCGGGAACAGCCTTTGCCATGTCCGGTGGTGGAATTATCTTTGCTGTGGTTTCCGGTATAACCCAACCCTTGTTTTTAATTTTAGGTCAATTATCCGGTCATAAATTTACTGATAAAATCAAAAAGATATTTTATAAAAATGATTTATTAACTACATCTTTTACTATGGATCGATATTTAGCTTATGTGTCCGGTACATTGCTGCTGATCGTGGCGTACATACGTTATATCAGTTAATATTGAGAAACAGCATACTTATGTTGTGGCAGTTGATATAGAGATGCATCATACATATATTATGTCAGTTGATATAGTGATGCATCATACATATATTATGTCAGTTGATATAGAGATGCATCATACAATATTATGTCAGTTGTTATAAAGGCAGGGCATAAATCCGTCATATCAGCTGATAAAGATATGTAGCATATATGAGGAGCAAGACCACTCCTTGGATCCTATAGAATCTTCCTGTGATTAATGGGGGAATAAAGGCCATCCCTATAGCCAACATCATTACAGGGGTATCCGTATAAAGCACCCTTTTTTGGATAATCAGACCACCCTCAGATAAAAATGAACAGGTTGGTAATATGAGTACTAAGTTTAGAATGTTAGCTCCGATAATGTTGCCTACCGACATTGCCGATTCTTTTTTTGCAATAGCGTTAATGGTGGTGACCAACTCCGGCAGGGAGGTTCCTATGGCGATTACGCTGATTCCGATGACTGCTTCTGAGATTTGAAATGCTCTGGCGATCTCAACTCCATTATCCACCAAAAGCTGAGCCCCTGCTAAAACACCTGCAGTACCTACTATAAATATGGCAATATTAAATTGCCATTGGCCCTTAGTTACGCTTGGTCTCACAGTATTTCTAGTATTGGATAAAGACTGTGAAATATTAAGATATAAAAAATAAAATAATAGCAATAGCAAGCAAAAGCTTTCTGTAGTGGTTAATTGAAAATCTGAAATACAGTAAAAGATAGCCAACAAACATAGGATTAGAAGCTTGCTTTTTCCCGCAAATTCCTTATTATCTACTCTTTTACCCATAAAAAGTAGGCAAATGCCTAAAATCATACTTGTATTACAAATCACAGAGCCTATACTGTTACCTATGGCTAATGCGGTACTGCCTCGATACACAGCATAGGTGGATACCAAAAATTCCGGCAAGGTGGTGGCCATGCTTACGATGGTGGCTCCAATGATAAACTTGGGAATCCCCGTAGATTCTGCTATAAAGCTAGCCCCTGAAACAAAAAGATCCCCACACTTGGTAATGAGAATAAAGCCTATAATAAATAACAAGATATTAACGTACAAAGTCATGTTCTGTCCTCCTAAACTTTATAAAACAGTTTATGAGACAGAAACTTTATTATGTAAAAAATTAATTTTAAATCATTTAATTAACTTCATTAGAAATAGGTAAACGAATAAAATCTGTCAATTTGTTTTCAGGAACATTTACATAAGATTGGGGAACCCTGCCTACGATAATAGCTTCCGCAATTAAAATGGTATTGTTTACTTCTACGATGTTTAATGTAAAGGGAACGATTACTTTGGCTTGACTGTCAAAGTTTAAAAAGACCTTGTATTTCGTCTGATTGATTCCGGCAGACTCAAATACCGTGTCAAAGCTAACCTTAGACATGCCGATGGGCTTAATTTTAAAGGTTAAGTTTGGTCCCATCTGGGATAAGACGGTACTTCCAATCATAGAGCCCATAGAAACGTTCATTACAATGGGTTTCATATCGTTAAATCTGGATTGAGTAGCATTTACCAGATCAGAAGCCAGTCGATTCATGGATATAGCGTTTGCTTCCACGTATACAATGTTGCCTTCATTGTCTTTGACAATATTAATCAAATTGTTAAAATCAAATTCTGAAATAAATTCTTCCTGAATTGATTCATTGATGATTTGAGTAATGACAGATTTCATTTTTACTTCTGCTATAGACTCGATATTTGGTTTTATAATATCATCAATATATTTGACACCATAATAAAATAAAATGCAGTTTATTATCATTAAAATAAACCATTTTAATTTTGGACTTTTATTAAATTTTCTATTTTTATTTATGTACATAATCTTTTCCTCAATGTATTACTATATGCAGTAAACATGAATAAAGTGTATGTTCCATAAAAATATGTATACCAAAATAGGAAGTAGAATCATCCACTTCCATAAAGCTAATTATCTATAAAGTTATGTTAAACACTCTTTAATTATTAGATGACTATACTTGTTTAGATGCCATCCTTTTGCTTATCAAGCTCTTCGATAAATTTATCGTTGATAATCTTAATATGAGTACCCTTCATTCCTAAGGAACGAGATTCTATAACTCCTGCACTTTCCAATTTTCTCAAGGCATTAACGATTACCGAACGAGTGATTCCGCTTCTATCTGCGATTTTACTTGCCACCAATAGCCCTTCGTTGCCTTCCAGTTCTCCGAAAATCTGGTATACGGCCTCAATCTCAGAGTAGGATAAAGTACCGATAGCCATCTGCACCACGCTTCTCTTTCTGTGATCATCCTCCATCTCCAGAGTCTTTCTCCTTTGAATTTCCAGACCTACCACAGTGGCACCATATTCACCCAGAGCCAGATCCTCATCATCGAATTCAGGTTCATATCTGGTGAGGGCTAAGGTTCCCAATCTTTGACCACCGCAAGTAATGGGGATAATGGTATGAAGCTTATCATAGGTGTCGTAATCATACTTGAATATCTTTAATGCATCGTCGCCCTTCAGGTTAGCTTCAGTATCCAAGACCTCCAAAAGTGCTTCGTTGTATTCGTGGGGAAATTGCTCATTGCCGGTTTCAGGATCGGTTATGGCGGCACTGTCGGATTTTATCTTATAATGAACCCCTAACACCCTACCCCTAACATTTACAATATAAACATTCGCATTCATCAAATCGCTTAAAATTTCACAAAGATCATGAAATGAAAAAACTCCGGAGCTGCTTTCTTTTAAAACCCAATTTAATTTTCTGACTTTCTGTAAAATAGTTTTTTGCATTACTTCCTCTCTTTCTTTATAGATATCTATATAGAGTTTATACTGTTGTTTTCCTCATTTTAAAAAGTGATAACAAAATACTTATCAATTATACCCTAGTTCATATAAATTTAAAAGCAATTTTTTATAAATTTTTTGTTATTTTTAAATTTTTCTGAATTTTTATACTTTAAGTTTTATTTTATGATTTGCACAGTAAAAGGCTTAAGTTTAGCCATTTTTGGAAGTCCTTAAGCCTCTTAACCATGTTTCTTAATGAGTTTTAATTAGAGATTACAGGATAAACCTGTCAATATCGTCAGCATGGATTCTATCCATAAATTTTTCTTTAACATATTGATCATCTATAATGATTTCCTCTTGGTCTTGATCCGGAATATTAAATGAGATGTCTTCTAATAGCTTTTCCATTATGGTGTGGAGGCGTCTGGCTCCAATATTTTCTGTCTGTTCGTTAGTTAAATACGCCATAGTGGCAATTTCATTGACCGCATCATCGGTGAATGTAATTTTTACATTTTCCGTTTCCAACAACATTTTATGCTGTTTTAATAAAGCATTTTCCGGAACTGTTAAAATTTGTACAAATGCCTCTTTGGTCAGGTTCTCTAATTCAACACGAATAGGGAATCGTCCCTGAAGCTCCGGAATCAAGTCTGTAGGTTTTGCAATATGGAATGCCCCTGCACCGATAAACAATACGTGATCAGTCTTGACAGGACCATATTTTGTATTAACCACACTACCCTCTACGATGGGCAGAATATCTCTCTGAACGCCTTCCCTAGAAACGTCAGCGCCGGAGCGATAGCTGCTTCCTGAGGCGATCTTGTCAATTTCATCGATGAAGATTATTCCGTTTTGTTCTGCATTTTCCAAGGCTTCTGTGGTAACCTGATCCATATCTATGAGATTTTGGGCCTCCTGCTCACGTAAAATTTTACGTGCATCCTTAACACGTACTTTCTTTTTCTTTTTCTTTTGAGGCATCATATCCCCAAAGATATTACCTATGGCAATACTCATACCTTCATTGCTTAAATCAAGCTGATTTCCTTTTGGTGCATCAATAACTTCAATCTCAATAAATTGTTCTTCTAAAAGACCACCTTGAAGCTGTTGCCTCACTTGATCCCTCGCCAATTCTATATCAGAAGCGTTCATCTGATCCTTGGCTTCCTCATCTGCACTTTGCTTTTGTTGTTGAAACTGCTGTTGGAAGCCTCCTCCCAGTATAAAGTCAAAGGGTCCCTTTATCCCACCTCCTGAAGAAGTACTGGATTTTTTCTTCCCCGGAATAATGGCTTCTATGATTTTTTCCTCGGCAATTTCTTCTGCAATTGCATATTTTTCTTGAAGCCTGTTTTGTTTCACAAGACGGATGGAAGCTTCCACTAAATCTCTTACCATGGAATCCACATCTCGTCCCACATATCCTACTTCTGTGAATTTTGTAGCCTCTACCTTTACGAAAGGAGCGTCCATCAGCTTCGCCAATCTTCTGGCAATTTCAGTTTTTCCAACCCCGGTGGGTCCCATCATCAAAATATTCTTAGGACTGATTTCCTCTCTCATCTCCTCGGGAAGTAAGCTTCTTCTATAGCGATTTCTCAGTGCGATTGCTACAGATTTTTTTGCTTGTTCCTGTCCAATAATGTATTTGTCTAACTCTCCCACGATTTCTCTTGGTGTCATATTATAAAGTGAACTCATTTTGAAAGCCTCCTATAATTTTTCTATAGAAATATGGTCATTAGTATATACGCAAATATTAGAAGCAATCGTTAAAGATTCTCTAACGATTTCTTCTGCTGTCATGTCTGTATGCTTAAAAAGTGCATAGGCTGCGGCATATGCATAGTTTCCGCCGGAGCCAATTGCCACACAGTTTTCGTCCGGTTCTATAACTTCGCCGTTTCCTGATATTAAAAGAAGATTCTCTTTATCCGCAGCTAACATCAATGCTTCTAAGTTTCTCATGACTTTATCTGATCTCCAGGTTTGAGCCAAGGCTACCGCAGCTCTTTTTAAATTTCCTGAGTGCTCCTCCAGCTTTTTTTCAAATTTTTCTGTTAAGGCAAATGCATCGGAAACAGAACCCGCAAATCCTGTAACTACTGAATTTTTATATATTTTGCGAACCTTTTTGGCAGAATTCTTCATGATAGCTTTTTCACCCATGGTGACTTGACCATCTCCGCCGATACAGACATCCTTGCCTTTCCTAACTGCAACAATGGTAGTCGCATGAAAATTAACCATTTTTACCTTCCTCCCTTTTTCATCCTTGATTATTGATTATTTCTCCCTTTTTTATCCTTGATTTTTAATTAATCTCACTTTTTCATCTTTACTTATGGATAACTTCTCTCTTTTTTATTTATGGATAACTTCTCTCTTGAATTATAGATAACTTTTGCTTTTATTATTTCATAACTTTTGTCTTTTCTAGTCCATGAAATGTCTATTTATTCTTTATACCCACATTCTGGATTTGAACACAATAATTTTGTAGTTTTGGTAGGTTTTTTTGTCATAAGGCTTTGGCACTTGGGACATTTCTGCTCTACAGGTTTATACCAGTAAATCTGGTTGCACTCGGGATAACCGCTACATCCATAGAAAAGTCTGCCCTTTTTGCTCTTTCTGGCTACAATATCTTTACCGCATTTAGGACATTTCACCGCAATTTTTGTGACGATTGGTTTGGTATGCTTACAATCCGGATAACCTGAGCATGCTAAAAATTCTCCAAACCGACCATGTTTTTTCACCATCTGCTTTCCGCATAGCTCACAGATTTCATCTGTCAATTCATCTTCGATTACTACTTTCTCAATAGCCTGATCGGCGATCTCCAACTCTTTTTCCAAAATGCTGTAAAAGTCTTTAATAATTCCCTTCCAATAGAGATTCTTGGATTCCACATCATCCAATTTATCCTCTAAGTTGGCGGTAAACCCTACATCTACAATTTCTTTAAAGTAGGATTCCATGAGATCTGTAATGATAAAGCCTAATTCTGTGGGCACCAAACTTTTTTTCTCTTTGCCAATGTATTTTCTCTCCATTAATGTTCCGATAATGGGAGCATAGGTGCTGGGTCGCCCAATATTTTTTTCTTCCAGATCCTTCACCAGGCTAGCTTCTGTAAACCGAGAGGGCGGTTGTGTAAAGTTCTGCTCGCTGAGCATTTCTTTTAGAAGAAGGTTTTCTCCCTCTTTCAGCTCCGGCAACATTTTTTCGTTTTCCTCATCAGAGATATTATTGTAAACCTTTAAATATCCGTCAAACTTTAGCTTTGATCCATTAGCCTTAAATTCATAGTCTCCGTTTTGTATTTCAACTGCAACGCTGTCATAAATAGCGGGTTTCATGCGGCTGGCTACGAAGCGGGACCAGATGATTTTATATAAATTGTATTGATCCTTGCTGAGTGATTCCTTGATGGCTTCAGGGGTAAGGGTTACATCAGAAGGTCTGATGGCCTCATGGGCATCCTGAATATCCTTTTTCTTATTGGAAAAGGTATTTTTACCCAAATAGGTTTCACTGTAATGATTAATGATGAAGTCTTTTACAGCCTCCTCCGCTTCTGAAGAAATTCTAACGGAGTCCGTTCTGATATAAGTGACCAATCCTACTGTACCATGACCTTTAATATCAATCCCCTCATAGAGCTGTTGGGCAATGAGCATGGTTTTTTTCGTAGCAAAGTTTAGCTTGTTGGAAGCCTCTTGCTGCAAACTGCTAGTGGTAAATGGTGCATAGGGATTTCGATTTCTCTCTTTTTTATCAATTTTAGAGACATAAAAATTCTCCGGCTTTATTTCTGAAAGAATCTTATCAGCTTCTTCTTTATTGGAAACGGTAATTTTCTTTCCTTTATATTCATTGAGCTTAGCTAAAAAACTTTTATTTTTGGTGCTAAGGGCAGCGGTAATATTCCAATATTCCACAGGAACAAAAGCCTGAATCAATTTTTCACGGTCGCAGATAATTTTTAAAGCTGCAGATTGCACTCTTCCTGCACTGAGACCTCTGCGAACCTTTCTCCAAAGCAATGGACTGATCTGATAACCTACCAATCGATCCAGCACTCTCCTGGCTTGTTGCGCATCCACCAGCTTTTTATCAATGACTCTAGGTTTTTTTACAGCATTTTGAATGGCAGATTTCGTAATTTCATTAAATACTATTCTGCAGGGAAGGTTTTCATCAATTCCCAATAGGTATGCGATATGCCAAGAGATAGCCTCTCCTTCACGATCCGGGTCAGTTGCCAGAAATATTTTATTGGCATTTTTCGCTTCCTTTTTCATGGCTTTGATCACATCGCCTTTTCCTCTGATGGCAATGTATTCCGGCTCAAAATCATTTTCTATATTAATTCCCAATTTGCTTTTTGGTAAATCTCGAATATGTCCCACAGACGCCACTACTTTGTAATTAGATCCGAGAAATTTCCCAATGGTTTTCGCCTTAGAGGGTGATTCTACAATTACTAAATTTTTTTGGGCCATATATTTAGCCTCCTTTATCATCTTTGATGCAGTCAAATTTATTTCGCACTTCTATTACAAAAAGAGATTATATTTCCTAATGTGTTATTTTGCAACATAAATTTTTCCTAATGCTGTTTGTAAAAATCCTTTCATCTCTAATATTGTTATGAGAACATTCATCTCTGTAGGCTTTTTCTGTGTGATAAAACAAAGCATTTCCTTAGTCATTTCCCCGTTTTGCCCTACTATTTCATAAATGGCTCTCTCTTCATCCGATAGCATTCCAACTTCATTTTTTGAAACAATTTTTTCTATGCCTAAATCCTCTATGATATCGTCTAGGGTGGTGATGGGCATTGCTCCATCCCGGATTAATTTGTTTGTCCCAATGCTGTATATGCTATTTATATTCCCAGGTACCGCATAAATATTCCTACCTTGTTCCATGGCATATTCCGCTGTGATCAATGACCCACTGTCAAGCCCTGCTTCTATTACGGTTGTAGATAATGAGATACCGCTAATAATGCGATTTCTCAAGGGGAACATGTAAGGCAAAGGGTGAGTTTCCGGCTCTTGCTCTGACAGAATCAATCCTGATTGAAGGATTCTTTCCATCAAATTTTTATTGGAAGCCGGGTAACAGATATCAACGCCGGATCCTAATACAGCAATGGTTTTGCCATGATGATCCAAGGAGCCTTTATGGCAGAGTGAATCGATGCCTAGGGCCATTCCGCTGACAGACACAACTCCATAATCCGCCAATCGTCCGGCCAGTTCATATGCCGCCCACTTTCCATAACCGGAGGCTTTCCTAGTTCCCACTATGGCCACTGCCGGTTGAGAGGCTAAGGTAATATCCCCTCTATAATACAACACCTCCGGGGGGCGTTTAATCAATTTCAGAAGTCTGGGATAGTCGGAATCCCCAATTCTTGTTATACCGATTTTTACAGTCAACGTTTCCTCCATGTTTTTCATACTATTGCTACATTTCTTACAGGCTAAATTAGAGCTTACTGATAATGTTTAAAAATTTAATATTCATAAATATTTTATTATTTATAGCTTTGCAGCACGAACAAAGTGATCCAATCCTCTGTACTGTATGGCTTCTGCCACATGCTCCATACGGATGTTGTCACTCTGATCCATATCTGCAATGGTTCTGGATAGGCGGAGAATCTTTGTATAAGCTCTGGCGCTCAACGCGAATTTATGAAAAGCCTCCTCTAATAATTCTTGGGAACCTTTATCCAATTTGCAAAACTTCTTTAAGGCGGAAGCATTTAGCTGAGAATTATATTTTATCTTCATGTTTTCATATCGCTTTAATTGAACCTCTCTGGCGCTTTCCACTTGCAACCGCATATTCTTAGAGGAAGAAATATTTCTGGGTGGTTCTTCGGCAGTTAAATCCTTGTAGGGTACAGGCAATATTTCAATGTGCATGTCTATTCTATCCAAAAAAGGACCTGAAACCTTGGAAAAATATTGACTGATTTGGTGAGAAGTGCATGTACATTCATGAGTATTATCACCATAAAACCCACAGGGACATGGGTTCATAGCAGCAATAAGCATAATTTTACTGGGAAAAACCACAGTGCCCCGGGCTCTGCTTATGGTAATTTTTTCTTCCTCTAGGGGTTGACGCAAAAGCTCAATTACATTTCGCTGAAACTCAGCAAGCTCATCTAAAAATAATACTCCCAAGTGGGCTAAAGAGATTTCTCCAGGCATGGGTATTCTTCCTCCCCCCACCAATGCCACAGGTGATATGGAATGATGGGGAGCCCTGAAGGGTCGTCCCGTAATCATGGGGGCTTCATCGGAAAGCAATCCTACAACACTGTAAATTTTCGTAAGCTCTAGGGTTTCTTCATAAGTCATTTTAGGAAGTATGGAAGGAACCCTTTGTGCCATCATGGTTTTTCCGGCCCCCGGTGGGCCAATCATCAAAAGTCCGTGACAACCTGCAGCGCTGATTTGCAACGCTCTTTTTACCATTTCTTGACCTGCCACATCAGAAAAATCCTCACAATCCACCGACCCTGTGTTTTTTTCCATTCCTATCCCCTGTACAGATTGAAGTGTCCTTTTCCCGGCAAAGTAATCTATCACATCCCTAAGGCTTTCCACAGGATATAATTGCACATCCTTGATAATGGCTGCCTCCTTGAGATTGGCTTTGGGTAATATGATCTTTTGGACTCCATTTTTCCGAACTCCGATAATTAAAGGTACAATGCCATGGATGCCATGAATGCTTCCATCCAAAGACAACTCTCCAAAGTAGGCAAAGGATTTGATATTTCTATTGTTGATCACTCCCGAGGCGCTTAGGATTCCTATGGCCATAGGTAAATCAAAGTATGTTCCTTCTTTTCTCGTGCTTGCCGGTGAAAGATTAATGGTGATTCTTTTGGCAGGAAACCTTTCACCGGAATTTAATATGGCAGATCTTACACGATCCTTGGATTCCTTCACAGTGGCATCGGGCAATCCAACGATAATCAGATTAGGTAATCCGGGAGAGAGATCCGTTTCCACGGATACTAAGTTGGAATCGATTCCTAGGACGGTTCCTGTCAGCACTTTTGTAAGCATGTTTTTCCTTCCTTTATATATGGATATGTAAAATTGATTTACTTAAAAATATAAAGTAATTTTAATTTAGGCTTTAATAATTTTAAATTTAATAAAAAACATTAATCCTTTTACCTATAACTGAACGTTTAAAATTTCATATGGCATTTTTTATATGGCGTATGTAACATTGATTTTGAATTTCCAGAACCTCTATGACATCTATTCGAAACTCCATCTCTTTAGCCCTTTCCGGATATTGACTTTGAAATTTGGCCATATAATAGCTTGCCAATCTCCTCAAATGGTGAATTTTATAGGAATTAATTGCTTCGCAAGGCAATCCGTAAATTAAACTTCTCCGAAATTTTACTTCTATAAATACGATGATATTATCCTTTGAAATGATTAAATCCATCTCGCCAAATTTACATCTAAAATTCTTTTCAAGGATTTGAAATCCTCTTTTTTCTAAGTAACGCTGAGCGTAGCTTTCCCCCACCTGCCCAATTTCTTTTTTATTTTCTTCCTGCAATTAATGTTAGTCCTTTCTTTTTTACTATTGGCAGCACAACTTTTTACAAGTTGTCGTCAATATGACTTACATGTGTACAGTACAGCACAGTGCATTCATCCCCTTCAACCATTTTACATAATTTTACAATTAATATTTTAAGATGTCAAGTTTTATTTTAAATTTTTATCAAATTTGTATATATTTTACATATTTATAGATAGATTCACACGTTATTGTTTGGGATACATGGAACGATCAGTTACAGTGGAGAAAAACAAGAGTGACTACTCACGTTGGTGCTTGCGATGGACGCAGTTTTAAGTGGTGACCTTTTTTGATATTCCACAAATATCGCAAGCGATATTTCCTACATAATAAAAAGCTCAACAAATATTTTTATTGAGCTTAACTAATATGGAGTTTATCTATTAAGTGGAGATTTAATGCTGAGGTGATAAGTTGTAATTGCTATTTCTTATATTCAATAAATACAATCCAAAATTAATTTTTTTAGAATTTATTTAGATTTTCGACTTTAAGTTAAATTTTTATGTTTTAATCATTAATAATATCCAAAAACTCTTGATTATGATTTCTCACATACTTCATGTTGCAGGAATCCCCGTGACCGGGATAGATGATGATTTCATTTGACCATAGCCCGTTGAGCTTATGAATGGATTCTTCCATCTCTCTTTGGCTGCCTCCAGGGAGATCTGTTCTTCCTATGTCTACATTAAATATGGTATCTCCCGTGAAGGATAATTTGCTTTTCTCAGAAAAGTAACAGACACTTCCTTTGGAATGCCCCGGAGTGTGAATAGTAACGATCTTTTCTTCTCCGATGAAAAATTCCTGTCCTTCTTCAATCCACTCAGCCTCAGCCTTATACATCCTAGTATCACCCATGTGAATATAGACTGGGCAATCAAAAAAGTTCCGAATTTTATCCACTCCTCCTACGTGATCATAGTGATGATGGGTCAATAAAATTCCCTTTACTTTTAGCCCTAGCCTCTGTGCTTCTTCTATAAACTTGTTGGGTTCGTATCCGGGATCCAGAATAAACGCCTCTCCACCTTCTTTATCATAGATTACAAAACCGTTGCTTTCCAATGCTCCACCGATAAATCTTTTTATATTCATTGCCTAACTCTCCTTAATTTTTTGTTATTTTATTATATCTATTTTTTCTAAATGAATCAATATGAATGTATGTTATCAGTCCAGTAATTAAGAATGCATTTATGTATGTCAGTTGGATAGCATCTCAACAACTTCTTTGAACTTACTCGTTCAGTAATTATGAATGTATGTCCGTCAGTAATTAGGCTGAATCCAGTGCAATCAATGAATCTTTACTGAGATTATATGGATTTATCCACGAAATAACTTCTTATTACTTGGAATGGAGTTATTCAATAGCCGCTAATTTATAAATTTGATTAAAATTTATAAATTTGTTTAAAATTTGCTTTATGAAATTTAACAAAATTTTAGTTGCCAAAATAAATAATAGTGGTACAATAGGTATGGTAAAATTAAGCATAAAGGAAGGAAATGTGAAACTCCATGAAAATAGCTATTGCCGGTGCCGGTAAGTTAGGTGTAAAGATTGCAGAAGCATTGGTCGGGGGAGATAATTCGGTTACTTTGATTGATAAAAATGAGGCACTATTGCAGAAGTTAGCCTCTCAAATGGATATCATGACGGTATTTGGCAATGCAAAGCAAGTGACTCTCTTGCAAGACATCGAGATTTCAACTTATGACTATTTTTTAGCATGCACGGATTCTGATGAAAAAAATATGGTCATGTGTACCTTTGCCAAAAGATTAGGATGTTCTAAAGTACTGGCTAGAGTACGCGACCCAGAACATATGAATCAATTCGATTTTATAAAAGAAAACTTTGATATTGATTATATCATGAACCCTGATCTATCCATTACTATGGAAATCTATAAATACCTGGTAGAAAAGTACACCCTCAGCAACGGTATATACTCTAGCGGAAAAATAGCCATCATAGAATTTCTTTCAGAAAGATACCCAATCTTATTAGGTAAATCCTTAGCAGAATTAAGCCACTTATTTCAAAATATGTTGATAATAGCTATTTCTCGCAACGGAAAAATTATAATACCCGAAAAAGAAGAAATCATACATGAACACGACAGCCTTTATGTTATCGGTGAAAAACAACCTGTTGTAGAGTTAAATAAAATAGTACATGAAAATAAAAAATATACTAATCTTCAGCGAGTAATGATTATCGGAGGAGGCAAAACCGGATTATATTTAGCAAAAAGATTATCAGAATTTGGAATAGCCGTTAAAGTGGTAGAGGTAAATAAAGCAAGGTGTCAATATCTATCCTCTCATCTGGACGATGTTTTGGTTTTACATGCTGATGCCACAGATATCAACCTCTTGGAAGAGGAAAATATCGATGAAATGGATGCCTTTGTTACAGCCACCGGCTATGATGAGGAGAATCTCCTTCTGGCATTAATGGCGAAAAAACGTGGAATTGAAGATGTAATAGCTAAGGTTAGCCGAGAAAGCTATGCCACCTTAATCGAAGGCATGGGCATCGATGTTGCCCTCAATCCTTTAGACATGACTTGTACCAACGTTCTTCGATTTATTCAAGGATCTAAAAGGGTTTTGTCCTCTCAACTCATACAAGGGCAAGCAGAGATTATCGAAATTATTGCAGACGAAAATATGAAGTTACTGAGAAAACCTATCAAGAATCTCCATTTGCCCAATGGAGTGATTATCGGTGCCATTCACAGGGGAACCAAGGTCATTATTCCTAATGGAAATACCATTATTGAGGAGGATGATAGAGTAATCATCATCTGTCTACTTTCAGATATTCCATCACTGGAAAAGCTTTTAAAGAGTGAAAAAACAGGTTTATTTAGGTAAGGAAAAGAAATGTTATTAAACAATATACTCATCATGCGTATGGCCGGATTAATTACTATCGTCATTTCATTGGCTATGCTACCCTCACTTTTTGTTTCATTTCTTTATAAAGAATATGAGACTGTAAACGCCTTTGCCTTGACCATCGTGTCCCTTTTTATATTGGGTTTACTAACCATAGCTTTGATGAAGCCCAAAACTCATCACCTTCGCATACGTGATGGATATGCCATAGTATCCTTATGTTGGATACTTTCTTCTCTCTTAGGTGCCATTCCCTTTATGCTGACAGGAGACATACCCAACTTTGCAGATGCATTCTTTGAAACATCCTCCGGATTTAGCACCACGGGAGCTTCCATTTTGACGGATATTGAAGCACTGCCAAAGGGGCTTTTATTTTGGCGTTCCTTCACCCATTGGTTGGGCGGTATGGGGATATTGGTCTTTGCCATTGCCTTTTTACCTACTTTGGGAATCAGCGGAAACCGTATTGCCGGTGCAGAAACCACTGGTCCTACTTTAGAAAAGGTCTCTCCGAAAATGACCGATACGGCTAAAATATTGTATAAAATATATCTTACATTTACTGTTGCCCAGGTATTGCTTTTGATGTTGGGGGATGTGAACTTATATGATTCCTTAATTCATACCTTCGGTACGGTTGGTACCGGTGGTTTTTCCAATTATGGTGATAGTGTGGCACATTTCAGCAGTACCTATGTGAGAGTTATCATCACCATATTCATGATTTTAGCAGGAACCAACTTCGCTCTATATCATTCCTTTATTCGCAGCGGTTTTAAGGACTTTGTCATAGATTCTGAATTTAAAGCTTATTTATTGATTTTGTCTATTGTGACTTTACTAATCGCTTTTAATTTAGCTTTTACCAATCATTTTGAAAATCCTTCGGAATCTTTACTGGACAGTGCTTTTCAAGTTGCCTCCATTATGACTACCACCGGTTTTGCCACGACAGACTTCGATCTTTGGCCTACTTTTAGTAAAATCTTATTGTTTCTCTTAATGTTTACCGGGGGTTGTTCTTCTTCCACCTCAGGTTCCATGAAGGTTATTAGGATTCTGGTTTTGTTTAAGATGATTAAAAGAGGCATCATCATGAGATTGCATCCTCAGGCTGTAGTCTCTATTAAAATTGATGGAAAGGCACTGCCTGCTGATACTATTTCAGCCATTGGAAGCTTTTTCTTCCTGTTTATGGGTGTCCAATTTTTAGGAACTTTATTGATTTCCTTAGAAAATTTTGATTTCCTCACGAGTTTTAGTGCTGTTGCTGCGTGTTTGGGCAATATCGGACCGGGGTTTTCCTTGGTTGGTCCTACCCTGAACTTTAGTATATTTTCAGATGCATCAAAGCTTTTCCTATCCTTGCTCATGATTGCAGGTCGATTGGAGCTGTTTACGATTATGCTTTTGTTCACTCCCCAATTTTGGAATCAGGATAAGTAAATGAGGTTAGTATGTCATTAAATGGAGTTACTATTATAAAAATATCAGGTGTAGTCATTACAATCATGGGATTAATTATGGTATTCCCCTTGTTTGTTTCCTTGACTTATCAGGAAACCCATGTGGCCAAAGGCTTTCTTTGGACTCTGATCCTTTGCCTGATAGTGGGTTTAAGTATATTGCTAATGCTTAAGGGTACTGCGGATACCAGCAAGTTAAGGATAAGAGAAGGTTATTTAATCGTTTCTTTATGTTGGCTTTTAGCCTGTATAATCGGCGCCTTGCCCTATATTTTTTCAGGTACTTTGACCAACTTTATAGATGCTTTCTTTGAATCCACCTCCGGTTTTACTACCACAGGAATCAGTATTTTAACAGATGTTACTTCCTTGCCCAAGGGATTATTGTTCTTCCGCTCTTTTGCTCATTGGTTGGGAGGCATGGGTATTCTCATATTTGCCATATCCATTTTACCGGCTTTAGGCATTGGCGGTCAAAGGATTGCAAAGGCGGAAGCTCCGGGACCTACCGTAGAAAAAATTTCAACAAGAATGTCCGATTCTGCTAAGATTTTATATTTGATGTATGTGGTTTTTACAGTTCTTGCAATTATTTTATTAAAAATCAGTGGAATGAATTTTTTAGACACCTTTGTTCATGCTTTCAGCAGTATGGGTACTGGGGGTTTGTCCACTTATACCAACGGTGTGGCCTATTTTGACAGTCTTTATGTGGAAACCATCGTCACCATTTTCAGCTTGTTGGCCTCTATAAATTTTGTGTTATATAGTTATCTTATCAAAGGGCATTGGAGAGATGTTATTAACGATGCGGAGCTAAAAGCATTTATCATCATGTTATTAGGCGTAGTAGTTCTGATTACTCTTAACTTATGGTTGACAGATACTTATGCCACCTTTGGTTCCTCATTAAGACATGCTTTCTTTCAGGCATCTGCCTTTATGTCCACTGCCGGATATTATACGGCTAACTATTCCTTCTGGCCTGTTTTCAGTCAAAGCATACTATTTATTCTTTTGTTTATCGGGGGATGCTCTGCTTCTACCTGCGGCTCAATCAAGGTCATACGAATCGTCATTTTCTTAAAGCTGATTGTGAGAGGAATATTAAAACGGCTTCACCCTTCTGCCGTAGTGCCTGTGAAGCTTTCCGGAAAAACCATTCCCGCAGACAGAATTTCCAGTATTACAAATTTTTTACTGATGTATTTTGCTATATTTGTGGTGAGTGCCGTAGTCTTATCTCTGGATAATTATGATTTGACCACCACTATCAGCGCCTCTGCTGCTGCATTATCCAACACAGGCATGGGATTGGGGTTAGTGGGGCCCGGTGGAAGCTTTGAAATCTTCTCTCCTTTCATGCGATTATATCTTTCTTTTGTCATGCTAGCAGGCAGATTGGAGCTCTTTACCATCGTTCTGATTCTGACTCCCAGCTTCTGGTTGCCTTATAGAAATACTAAGGTTTAGGTTTAGGGTTAAGGTTAGGTTTTAGATTTAAAATCCTATCAATCTTTCTGATGGAATTTGAATTATAATTTTTCATTATTTAAATTCTAATTTTATCATTAAAATATCTGAAATATTTGATTTTCTATTTATGAAATTTTATTTTTGGGGAAATATAAGGAGTAGTATGAATGAAATGTAAGTGATAAAAGTTAAATGTTGGAATGCATTGGAGGATTTTATGAAAGTAAAGGATATGATGTCTACTTCCGTGGTCTGTGCCAGACCGGAAACACCCATTGATATATTAGCAAAGCAAATGAAGACAGAAAATGTGGGTCTTTTACCTATCTGTACAGATAGTGGAAATATTTTAGGTGTGGTATCCGATCGAGATATTGTTTTGAGATCCGTCAGCAATAAAATGATGAATCAAACTGCTAAGGATATTATGACTCAAAATGTTATCTGTGCCACCCCAAATATGGATTCTCACGATGCGGCTCTTCTTTTGTCAAAATATCAAGTTCGTCGACTTCCAGTAGCGGAAAACGGCAAACTTGTGGGTATGTTGGCTTTGGCAGATATTGCACGTAAAAAGCTTTATATAGATGAAGCAGGGGATGCTTTATCGGCAATCTCAAAAATAACAACTTTAAGTTAACTCACAAGTGTTAATTATCCGGCAAATAATCTAAAGTATTTCTCAAAATCTAATAAAAGTAATTTGATATTATTTGTTTTTGATAAAAATATTTGCAACACCGATAAACAAATAAACAAACAAACAAACAAACAAACAAACAAACAAACAAATAAATAAATAAATAAATAAATAAATAAATAAATAAATAAATAAATAAACAAACAAATAAACAATCCAATTAATCAATCGACAAATCAACAAATCAACAAATTATGCCAGAATTTATTTAAACCAATTTTTTAAGACTTTTTCAATAATCTTAAATGTACATTTAGTTAAACAATTATTCTTCACATTCACCTATTACAAAATTAATCTCTCGATTATGAATATCCACAGATTCTACCCGAATTTTTACCGGGTCTCCTAATCTGTAAGTTTTACGGGTTCTTTGTCCTATTAATCTATATTTAGCCGCTTCATATTCATAATAATCATCTTCTAAAGTATCCACAGGTACCATTCCTTCAATGGTATTTTGTAACTCTACAAAAAAACCAAACTGCATAACACCGCTGATGATACCATCATAAACTTCCCCTATGTGATACCACATATATTCAGCTTTCTTTAGCTTCTCCACTTCCCTTTCTAAATCCAATGCCAGTCGTTCCGTCTTAGAGCAAATTTCTGAAGCCTCTACCACTTGTTTTCTTAGAGATATAATGGTTTCAGCCTCCGGCTTTTCCTTCAAAAAAGCTTTGATAATACGGTGAACTATCAAATCAGGATAACGACGTATTGGAGAGGTAAAATGGCAGTAATAAGTAAGAGCCAGTCCAAAATGTCCACCACATTCACCGGAGTAAAAGGCCTTTTTCATGGAACGAAGCATGACGGAATTAATGATGCTTTCCTCAGGTCTTCCTTGGATATTGGAGATAATTTCACCTAAAGATTTAGGGTGCACGTTATCTGTTTTACCCTTTAGATGTAATCCAAAGCTACCTAAAAATGTTTTGAATTCCTCCATTTTTTCCATATCTGGCTTTTCGTGAATACGATAGACAAAAGGAGCCTCCAACCAGAAAAAATGCTCCGCTATGGTTTCATTAGCCTTTAACATGAATTCTTCTATCAGCTTGTTGGCAGTTCTTCTTTCCGCAGTTACGATGGAAGTGGGAATTCCCTTTTTATTTAAGGTAATATGAGCTTCATCTATATCAAAATCTAGGCTTCCTCTCTTCTCTCTGGCTTTTCCTAAGATGATGGCAAGTTCATTCATCCTTTGCAATTCTGGATAAATATGCTGATACTTTTCTATTAGGTCCTGATCTTGATTCTCCAAAATATCGGAAATATCCGTATAAACCAATCGTTCTAAAGAACAGATAACACTTTCATAAATTTCATGATTACACAGACTTCCACGTTTATCTATCTCCATATCTACAGAAAGGGTAAGCCGATCTACCTTTGGATTAAGGCTGCAAATACCATTAGATAGTACCTCGGGAAGCATGGGTATAACCTGGTCGATCAAATAAACGCTATTTCCACGTTTCAGGGCTTCTTGATCCAATTTACTTCGGTGTGTTACGTAATGACTCACATCGGCAATATGAACTCCTAACAAGTAGTTTCCGTTTTCCAGCACTTCAATGGAAACAGCGTCGTCAAAGTCCTTAGAGTCTTCTCCATCGATTGTAAAGATAATCTTATTTCGCAGATCCCTTCTATTAACAATTTCTTCTTCTCTGATGGTTTCGGAAATTTGGTCGGCTTCTGCTCTTACTTTTAAAGGAAAATCTTGATTTAAACCAAATTGTCTAATGAGACTTTTAATATCTCCCCCCGTTTCTCCTTTTCTGCTAATGATTTCTGTAATTTTCCCTTCTGCGCTGTTGCCATTTTCAGGCCATCTAAATATGGTGGCTACCACATGATCTCCGTTTCTCCCACCATTAAAATTTCTTTTATGAATAAAAATATCTTCACCGATTTTTTTATCACCGGGTATAACAAAACCAAACTTTTCTTGAACCTCCAAAATGCCTACGACTTCTTTGATGGCTCTTTCCAATATGACAGATATGGAGCCTTCTCGCTTCTTTATAGAATCCTCGTTAAGAATAAGAGTAACCGCTACTTTATCACCACTCATGGCGCCATTTACGTGGTTTGGAGGAATAAAAATATCCTTTTCACCTTTCTCCACAGGAATTACAAACCCAAAACCTTTTTTATGCTTACTGAAAATACCGATAATGATATCGTTGCTTTTGCTCTTACCTTTATTGTTTTTAGTCATGTTATTATTAATTTTATATTTTCCTTCGTCTTTTGATGTTTTCTTTGTAAAATCTTTTTTATGCTTTTTACCCGAAACTTTTTCTACCTTTTTACTATAAACTTTTTCTATTTTTTTATTATCCATTTATACTCAATTCTTCTTTCTTCAAATATGCTGTATTATTATAGTATATCACAAAAAATAGAAGAGCACTAAGATAATTATCTCGTGCCCATAATTTCTAATTAACGACTGATTGCACCATTAGAAGCAGGTGTTCCATTCATCCATTCAGTTGTGTCTTCAACCATATCATTGGCATTACGCTTTACATCATTGATTCCATTGTTGATGTCTTTGTTCATGTTGTTGGTCGTAGTGTTAGGATTGGTTGTGTTATTAGGATTTGTTGTGTTATTATTCGTGGTATTCTTATTGGTTCCGTTATTTGTTGTATTTTTATCAGTCCCGTTATTATTATCTGTAAGGGTATTGTTTTTTGTAGTACCATTGTCATACTCATCATACATTTCAGGTTCGTTAGAACTACAAGCAGCAAATAAAAATACAGAAAATACCAATAATGCCACTAATATAAGCTTTTTCAAATAAATCATCTCCTCTCTTTTATTTTACAGTATTATTATTTCTTTTATAAAATAGAAATAACCTATGTAAAAAAAGGAAACAATTTTAAAAGTTTATATATTGATTATTTGTAAGTTTTTATAAAAAATATAATTTAACGTAAACATAAATAAATATAAGAACTTTTATGTTTTACTTTTTATAACTTCTAAATAAATAAAAGTGCATTCATCCTAAAAGAATCTTGCACTTTTAAATTTAAACTAATAATTGCACTTATTCTGCTTCTTCTGCTGCTGTATCTTCAGTTGCAACTTCTTCTACATCTACTTCTACAACACCTTCAGAAACTTCTATTGATAAATCAGGAGTTTCTTGAGCTTCTTCCGCTGCAACTTCAGCAGAATCACCTTTTGCTTCAGCTGCCCCTTCACCTTCCTCAAAGATTGGTGGCTCTAAAGTTTCCTTTATGCTCAAGCTAATTCTCTTTCTATCTTTATCGATTTCTAAGATCTTTGCTTGAACTTCTTGACCAACATTGATTTCTTCAGAGATATTGGTTACTCTCTTATAGGCAATTTCAGAAATGTGCACAAGACCATCTAAACCAGGCTCTAATTCAATAAATGCACCGTAATCTTTAATCTGTACCACTTTTCCGGAGATCACCTGACCAACCTTGTACTTTTCATCAATAATGCTCCATGGTTCCGGCTGATTCTGTTTCAATCCAAGTGAGATCTTACCTTTCTCTGTATTCATAGAAAGAATTTTCACTTCAATCTTTTCGCCGATTTTCAGGATTTCCTGAGGATGTCTCAATTTACCCCATGAAATTTCTGAAATGTGAAGTAATCCGTCTAAGCCGCCTATATCAACAAATGCACCATAATCAGTAAATCTCATTACTGTACCTTCTACAATATCGCCAACATTTAAGCCTGACCAAACTTCCTGAATCTTCTTGCTCTTTTCTTCATTCAAATATGCTTTGTGTGAGAATACAGCTTTGTTTCTTCTTTGATCTACTCTGGTAACTCTTACAGGAAGAGTCTTACCTACAAATCCCTCTGCGCTCTCAACAAATTTATCGGAAAGCTGAGATAAAGGAATAAATCCGGATACTTCCTTGTAAACTGCGATCACCCCGCCCTTTACTTCTTTTACTACCTTAGCATCCACAAATTCCTTGCTATCTAACGCTTCATTAATTTCATCCCAATGCTCGTTAACTTCTACTTTTCTCT
>CAYWVS010000045.1:6325-24543 GCA_964461765.1 uncultured Anaerovorax sp. | reverse complement strand
ACGTCAGGGAAAGAATTAACGATGAATTGCCACAAAGTGGATCCGGCAGAACCATCACTACCACAGAACCGAAATTTGTGCCATCAGAAGCAGTAGCTTTGGAAATCAACGGAAATCTTCATTTTAAGGTTCGTATGGTAGATTGTGTAGGTTACATAGTAAACGGTGCCATAGGTCATACAGAAGATGGAAAGGCGAGAATGGTCAATACCCCTTGGCATCAAGAGCAGATATCCTTCGAGGAAGCAGCAGAAATCGGTACCAGAAAAGTCATTGCAGAGCATTCAACTATAGGAATACTGGTCACAACTGATGGCTCCATCGGTGAAATTCAAAGGGACAGCTATGTGCAAGCGGAAGAGAGGGTGGCTCGAGAGCTAAAAGAGTTAAACAAACCCTTTGTGATTGTTTTAAATGCAGTGGATCCCGAAGCTGAAATGACTCAGGATTTAAAATGCAAGTTAGAGGACAAATACAATGTTCCCGTTATTTCCACCAACTGTGCCACTATGAATTCGGATACCATTAGCAATATTTTAGGGGACACACTGTATCAATTCCCTGCATCCCAGATTAATTTCCACCTGCCTGGGTTTGTGGAAGGTCTTCCCACGGAGCATTGGATCAAGACCACCATCATGAGCAATATTAAAAAGTGGAGTGAAACCTTTGAAACCATCAAAGATATTTCCAGTTCCATTCGAGTTTTGGAGGATGGGGAAATCGTTCACCAACTGATGATCAACAACATGGACTTGGGAACAGGGGTCATCGATGTGGAAGTATCCATGGTCAATGGGCTTTATTACAAAGTAATCGAAGAGATCATGGGTGAAGAGGTGAAGAACGATTATCAATTCTTTAAGCTCATTAAAGAATTCTCCAGAGATAAAAAGGCTTATGACAAGTTAAAGGTGGCCATGGAACAAGTAGAAGAAACGGGATATGGAATCGTTCAACCAAAGCTTTCGGAAATGATTCTGGAGGAGCCGGAAATCTTCAAGCAAGGAAACAAGTTTGGGGTCAGATTACGTGCCAAGGCTCCCAGCCTTCACATTATAAAGACGGATATTACCACAGAGGTTTCACCGGTGGTAGGAAGCGAACGGCAGAGCGAGGATTTGATTAAATACCTGCTTACAGAGTTTGAGAATGACCCATCAAAGATTTGGGATACCAACATTTTTGGAAAATCTCTCTACGAAATGGTTACCGAACAGATGGAAAGTAAGCTATCCAATGTGCCAGAAAATATTCGCCATAAGGTGAGAAAATCCCTTCAGAAGATCTCTGATGAAGGTAAGGATTATTATATCTGTATTATTCTATAAAAATTGTGGAGAAAATTAAAAAGGCTGTTGTCCAAAGGTGGAAGAACTAAGGACAGCAGCTTTTCAAATTATTTCACTTGATGAAGAACCGAATATTATGATATACTTAATCTATCCCTTTTCACAAAAATGAAGGCTTAATATGGTGGGTATTAAAATAAAATTAATGATATTAATTTCAAATAAAGTAAATGAGGAGCCGATTCCATATGAAGCCGAGGATAGAAAATAAATACATTTTTCCTTTAATGGGAGCTCTATTTTTGATTGCTGCAGCAGTTATAGCAGTTTTAATTTTTATGGGGCGAGTTACAGAAAGTGAATATAACCAAGTTCGAGAACACATTCAAAATACAGCAAAGAGTAACGCTGAAACGGTTAGCTCAAGCTTTAATAGCTATATAAAATTACTGGAGGATATTGCCCTTTCTCTCAAAGGTAACCCCAACCTGAGATCGGAGGAAGTTTCTGCCTTGCTAAGAGATATTTCAGTAAATGAGGGCTTTGAGCGTATGGCCATCAATTTTCCCGATGGTATAAGCTATACTTCAGATGGTCAAATTGTTGACTTTAGCTCCATTGGTGGCATGGAGGATATTGTCTCCGGAAAGATCACCATAGACGATGTGAGGGATGCTCTCATTGATGGAACTCCTATTATAAACATTCATGTACCCATATATGATAATAATGGGGTTCCCGTAGCTGCATTGAGAGCAGCAATTGCCACTGAAACTCTGGAGGAGCTTCTAAAAAATTCATTATATTCCGGTGAAGGTTATTTTTATATCTTGGACGGCAACGGTCGTTATGTCATTTTTGATTCTCGCTCCGGCAACGATTATTATACAGAAAATTTCTTTGAAAATATTGAAAAAAATTCTTATGAAAAAGGATATTCTCGTAATCAAATAAACCAAGACTTTAAATTACATACTTCAGGAAATTCAATGTTTGAATCTGAAGGCATATTAGCTTATGTTTATTATGAACCTGTAAAAATTAATAACTGGATGTCATTGGTTTTAATCCCGGAAAAAGTGGTTCGTGCACAGGCCAATAAAAGCATTGGTTACACAGGCACTTTATTGATTGTGATTGTTCTCATTTTACTCATCATGTTTGCATATGTTTACATAATGCAAAAAAAGAGTCGCGATAAAGCAGAGTTAGACGAAGAATACTTACGAGCACTTGCAGAACAATCGGGAAAGGTTATCTATGAATGGGACTTTGATACAAAACATATTAAAGTTTCACATAATTTTAAATCAGTCTTTGGACGTGATATTACCATTGACGTCATGGACGATGGACAATCGGTTGAAACAGGAATCATTTACAGTGATGATATACAAACTGTTCGAAATATGTTTGGTGAAATTTACAAGGGCAATGATATCAACGGTGTATGTTTTAGAATGCTTGATGGTATGGGAGAATACCGCTGGTGTGAATTTCACGCAACTGTTGTTAAACATAAGAATGGAAAAGTCTATAAGGCTATAGCCACTATAGAGAATATTGACGAACAGGTACGCCGTGAGGAAAGTTTGCGTGCGGAGGGTCAAACTGACAGCTTGACGAAGCTACTTAATAAAAAGGCTACGGAGTATTTTATTACTGAAACTCTCTCAGGTGCTAATGAGAATCACATGCATGCTTTGATTTGTATAGATCTTGATGACTTTAAATATATAAATGATTCCTTTGGGCATTTGTTTGGCGACAGTGTGCTATCAGATATAGCGACAACAATGAAAAAGATGTTTCGATCCACTGATATTTTGGGGCGCTTTGGTGGTGATGAATTTATTGTATTTGTTAAAGATATCCCTGACATAGATTTTATTAGGGATAAGGCAGCACAGTTTTGCAAAGCTGTGAGGAAAACTCATCGTGAAGGAGATGTGGAAGGAATCATATCGGTGAGTATGGGAATTTCCATCTATCCTCAGAATGGGCTATCCTATGTAGAATTGTACGCAAGAGCTGATGAAGCGGCATATAAAGCAAAAAAATTTGGGAAGGATAGGTATTGGATTTCCCAATAAAAATGTAAAAAATAAGGTAAAGCATAGAGTTATAGTTAAATAAATTAATAAATTTTTGTATTAATATGGAGGGAAAATGAATAGTATCTTTGAAGCTTTGATGTTATTATGTTTTGGATTTGCATGGCCTATATCCATCTATAAATCCATAAAATCCAGAACCAGTAAAGGTAAAAGCCTTACCTTTCTAATCATTCTCTTAGTTGGTTACATTTTCGGTATCATCAACAAATTTATCAATGGGTTGGATTATGTGGTTTATTTTTACGTGTTGAACCTGGTTTTAGTGTCCGTGGATACTGCCTTACATATTAGGAATACCAAATTAGATGTTAAGTTACAGGAAGAATCCGAGACTATTTCCCAATGATTTTAGCCGAAAGAGGTTCTTTCTTTAGTCTAGTTCTTTTTCTTGTTGTTTCTCTTCAATGAGAAAAATACTCCTAAAAAGCAAATAATGGTAAATACGATAAAAGATACTTTCATTGTGTTAATGATCTGTGCAGGTGTGGCCTGAGACAATTGAGTATTGCTCATTTGCATGGAAACAATAAGGGTAACGATCACCATGCTGGTGGTGTGCCCCATGCTTCTCATGGTAGCCAAAATAGAAGAGGCTACGCCGTAATCCTTTTGCTCCACGCAAGACATAACCGCATTGGTATTTGGGGAGGAAAAGAAAGCAAAGCCTGCGCCGATAAACATCAGTGTAGGAATGATCACCCAAAGAGATGTGGATTCTTTGATAAAGATAAAAATACATAGTCCTATGGCGGATATTGCCATGCCCCCGGAGGCCAATTTAAAAGGTGAAATATTATCCGAGAGCTTCCCGGCATATGGTGATAGAATGGCCATGATGAGGGGTTGGCTGATGAGGATGAAGCCGGCAGCTTGAGAGCTGTATCCCTGCACTGTTTGTAAGTAAATAGAAAGCAAATACCCCAGTGCAAAGGTTGCTCCGTAATTCATGAGAGCAGCTAAATTGGATAAAGTAAATGCTAAATTTTTCTTAAAAAGCATAATGTCTATAATAGGATGCTTTACCTTAAGCTCATGGCGAACAAATAAAAGGGACAGGATGAGACCCATAATAATAATAAACTTTGCATAAGTGTTGGTGGAAAGAGAAGATAAGCCATACATGACTGCTGTGATAGCAGTGATATATAGTACGTTTCCTAAAAAGTCTGTACCCATTTTTTTCTCTAATAATGTTTCTTTTTGTAATCTTCTTAAAGCTATAATAAAAATCAGAAGTCCTACAAAAAAGGAAAAGAGAAAAATAGAACGCCATCCAAGCCAATGGTTTAAAAAACCTCCCGCTACAGGTCCTGCTGTTAAACCCGTATAAGTAGCCGCCACAGAATAGCCTAGTACCTTTCCCTTTTTTTCCGGAGGAAAGCTGCTGATGAGAATAGCGGTGTTGGTTGCAAAGATCATGGCTCCTCCAATGCCTTGTAAAACTCGAAAGCCTAATAATATAGGCATATTGGGAGAAAAGGTGGACAATAGAGAAGAAAGCATAAAAATTAAAATCCCAATTTTTAATATTTTTGTTCTTCCGTTAATGTCGGCATACCGTCCAAAAGGAACCGATAAAACCGCTGAGGCAAGCATATATGCAGTGACGATCCAACCTAAAAGATCTGCGCTGCTGTGAAACTCCTCACCGATGGAAGGAATGGCTAAATTTAAAGCACTACCGTTAAAGGTGGTGATAAAGGCAGTTACCATAGCTACATATAAGGCGGCTTTTTGGGCATTGAGATTGTGATCTGTCATGTTTGTTATTTCCTTTTATCAAAATTATTTTTTATTCGTTTATTTAATTTTATTTAATCTTTTTTATCAATTGACGTTTTTATTATTTAATTTAATCCTTTTTATCAATTGACGTTTTTATTATTTATTTTTACTATTACCATTACCATTACTTTTACCTATAAAGTCTTTTATATTATAAGCAATTTTTTTGTTTTTAGCAATTGGAGTTTTCATTGACTTCATAGCCATCTTCATGTATAATAACCTCATTGTTACTCTACACCATATAGTACCAACTTCTATGGGCATTTGTTGACATTATTTAGAAGAAAGAGTAATAAAACAATGTTAAGATATTCAAAATTGATTATAATAGTATGTATGCTAAGATAATCAACAGGAGGTAACTAATGATAAATTTAACAGAAGACACATTTGACACAGAAGCCATGAAATCTGAGATACCTGTTATCGTGGATTTTTACGCAGATTGGTGTGGACCATGTAAATCCGTAGGCCCTATTCTAACGGAAATGGCAGGGAAATATGAAGGAAAAGCCAAAATTTGCAAAATAAATGTTGACCAACAAAGAAAATTAGCTATCGCAAATAAAGTAATGAGCATTCCCACACTCCTTTTTATAAAGGATGGAGAAGTGAAAGAAAGAGTCGTGGGTGCATTGTCTCAAAATGAACTGGAAGCGAAGATAGAAGCATTAATTTAAAAGCGTTAAAACAGAAGTTAAGCGGTGTTATTGCCGCTTTTTCTTTAAAAGGAAATCATGATAACTACTAATTTATTTAACATTTCACTCCTTATTACAGGATTGTTTATAGTAAATATTATTATAGCTCTATCCATCATTTTTTTGGAAAGGAAGAACCCATCAGCTACCTTGGCGTGGATTATGATTCTATTTCTAATACCATTGTTAGGAATAGTTTTTTACTTTCTTTTTTCTCAAAATATTGCCAGAAAAAAAATCTTTAAAATGAATAACTATGAGGCATCCATCTTAAGAGAAGCTTTGAACCAACAAATTCATGCTATGAAAGATGGTACATATCATTTCACCAAAGCAGTTAGTGAGAAGTGGCATGATATGATTTTTATGAATCAAGCATATGCCAATGCTTTTTTTACAGAAACCAATAAAATAATCATACTCAATGATGGAAAACAAATGTTGAAGCGCCTTATTGAAGATATTCAAAATGCTACGGAGTCAATCCAAATCATGTACTACATTATTAAAAATGATGAAACCGGCAAGGAGTTTTTAGATGCTATCACAGAAAAAGCAAGGCAAGGTGTTAGAGTACGACTGCTGTTAGATTCCTTAGGAAGCAGGCAAATCAATGATAAACGTTTAGAGGCCTTCAAGTATGCAGGAGGGGATTACGCATTCTTCTTTCAGCCAAAGTTTAAATTTTTAAATATGAAATTGAACTATAGAAATCATAGAAAGCTGGTTGTCATTGATGGAAAGGTAGGATATTTAGGGGGATTTAATATCGGAAACGAATATTTAGGAAAGGTAAAGAGGTTTGGATATTGGCGGGACACCCATATTCGCTTAGTGGGAGCAGGGGTTCAAGATTTATTCGCAAGGTTTATTTTAGACTGGAGGTTTGCAGCCAAAGAGAACATCATCATGACTGAAGCCTACTACAATCAACCTAAGAATGAAGGGGAAACGGGTTTGCAGATCATTTCCTCGGGACCGGATTCTCTAAAAGAAGAGATCAAGCACGGTTATTTAAAGATGATCAGCTCTGCAAAGAAGAATATTTATATACAGACCCCATACTTTGTACCGGATGCCAGCATCCTAGATGCCCTTAAAACCGCTTGTTTGTCGGGTGTAGATGTTCGGATCATGATTCCTTGCAAGCCTGATCACATGTTTGTTTATTGGGCAACCTATTCTTACGTGGGGCTTTTACTAGAGACGGGAGCAAAGGTCTATATTTATAATTCGGGATTTTTACATGCCAAGACCATAACCGTAGACAGTGAGGTGGCTTCCGTAGGATCCGCCAACTTCGATATTAGAAGCTTTAAGCTAAACTTTGAAGTTAATGCCTTTATTTATGATATGGAAATCGCAAAGGAGCTTGAGGATCTGTTTGAGGAAGATATTCAGAGCTGTACTAACTTAACTGAGGTAGCATATAAAAATAGAAATTTAGTTATAAAATTTAAAGAATCTATTTCAAGATTATTATCAGATTTATTATAAATGTTTAAAAAAGAAAGGACAAGTAAAAATGAACTTCACTGCAATGGAAAAAATGGATGTAAAAATGGTAAATGCAATAAAAGCAGAAATGAATCGGCAGGAGAACAACATAGAATTGATTGCTTCTGAGAATTTTACCAGTGAAGCGGTTATGGAAGCTTGCGGAAGCGCTTTAACCAACAAATATGCAGAGGGTTATCCACATAAAAGGTATTATGGTGGATGCGAGTGTGTAGATGAAGTAGAAGTATTGGCAATAGAAAGGCTAAAGGCTTTATACGGGGCTGAGCATGCAAATGTACAGCCTCACTCCGGATCCAATGCCAACATTGCCACTTACTTTGCGTTATTAGAGCCCGGTGATACAGTTTTGGGAATGGATCTTTCCAACGGAGGACATTTAACCCATGGAAGCCCTGTAAATATGTCGGGCAAATATTTTAACTTTATTTCCTATGGTGTAGACCCTTCCACTGAAAGGATTGATTTTGATCAGGTTCAGAAGCTTGCTAAGGAGCATAAGCCGAAGATGATTGTGGCGGGAGCCAGTGCTTATCCCAGAATCATTCAGTCAGAGGAATTCAGAAAAATTGCAGATGAGGTAGGAGCCTTACTCATGGTGGATATGGCTCATTTTGCAGGATTGGTTGCAGCAGGCGTCCATCCCAATCCTGTAGAATTCGCAGACGTGGTAACCACTACTACTCATAAAACCTTAAGAGGACCTAGGGGTGGTGCCATTTTATGTAGGAAAGAATTTGCTCAAAAGATTGATAAAGCTATTTTCCCTGGTATTCAGGGGGGTCCATTGATGCATATTATTGCCGGAAAAGCAGTTTGCTTTGCTGAAGCCGCTAAACCTGAGTTCAAATTATATCAAGAACAAGTCCTTTCTAACGCCAAGGCATTTGGAAAAGCTTTGATGGAAAGGGGATTTCAGTTGGTGTCAGGAGGAACGGATAACCATTTAATCTTAATGAACCTAACCCAAAATAATATTTCCGGAAAGGATGCAGAAAAGTTATTGGATGCAGTAGGAATTACCACCAATAAAAACACCATTCCTGAAGATCCCAGAGGACCTTTTGTAACCAGTGGTCTGAGGTTGGGTACACCGGCTATGACTACCAGAGGATTTAAAGAAGAAGAGTTTTGTAAAGTTGCAGAAGCTATTTCTCTGATCATAAACCAACCGGAGGATCCGTCCTCTAAGGAAAAAGCGAAAGAAATAGTAGGTCAATTATGTAGAAATTTTCATTTATATTAATAAAAATGAGAGAAATGGTCAAAATTACCAAGTAATGACTTGACATACTTTGAGATAGCATATACCATATAAGTGCAGTTTATAAATACAAGGTTAATACATGGAATGTTTATGTTATCAAATTAAATGTAAGCAAGGGAGGCGTAAATGTTAAAAAATTTAAGAATTCGAATGAAATTGATTGTAACCTTTTCAATTGTTATGATTATGGTAGTAGGGTTGATTTTCCTTTCTTTAGACAGCTTAAAGAATGTATCTTCACATATGGAAGAATTCTATGATACTTCCTACAAGGCGGCAACTACTGCATGGGAAGTCAGAAGGGATATTCGCTACTTAGAAGCAGATATTTACCATGCCATGGCAGAACCTGATCTTCAGGCCACTGCTGCAATTATTGCAGATGCACAAAAGAATGCAGAGGATTTCAATGCTAAATTAACTGACTTAAAAAAGTATATGCCATCAGCTGAAGCAGATATTGACAGTGCCATTGCTATTGCCCAGAATGCCAGACAGTACAGGGTAGCGGTTTTAGATTTGGCTGGTAAAAATCAAAATGCGGAGGCTTATGCATTAATGAAGCAGAAGTACGCCCCTGAACTAGATAAAATTATCCAACTGTTAGTTAAGATTGGGGATACTGCAGATAAAGAAAGTCAAGCTTTTATAGATGACGCAAACCAAACTTCTAATAGAACTATGTTGATTCTAATCGGTATAGGTGTGGCTGTGGCAATTGTTATAGTCGTGTTAGCTCTCCTTGCAGCTAGAAATATTTCCGGACCTATCAATCAGTGTGTGGATCGTTTGCGTCTATTGGCTCAGGGAGATTTAAAATCTCCATTACCTCACATTGAAAGTAGGGATGAGGCTGGGGAATTGTCAAGCAGTATGAATGAGGCCATTACAAAAATTGTAGCATATATTAAGGATATTGACAAAGCTATGGGTGAAATGGCGAAGGGCAATTTTGATTTGGCACCTTCCGAACCCTTCATTGGCGATTTCAAAAGTATAGAAAATTCTATCTCTTCATTTATTGTAAGTATTTCTGATACCCTTACTCAAATCAACATGGCTGCTATGCAGGTTTCAAATGGTTCTGAGCAGGTTTCTAGCGGTGCTCAAGCTTTGGCACAAGGTGCCACGGAGCAAGCATCCTCAGTACAGCAGCTATCAGCTTCCATTGCAGAAATCTCAGAACAGGTAAAATTAAATGCAGCCAATTCGAATAAAGCTAAAGAAATGGCTAACAAAGCTGCTAATGCAGTTGAGAGCAGCAATACTCAGATGCAGAAGCTGATGAGCGCAATGAACGAAATTAATGATAAATCAGGACAGATTGGTAAAATCATTAAGACCATTGAGGATATCGCGTTCCAAACAAATATTTTGGCCTTAAATGCTGCAGTTGAAGCTGCTCGAGCAGGAGCGGCAGGAAAAGGATTTGCAGTAGTAGCCGATGAAGTGAGAAATTTGGCCAGTAAGAGTGGAGAGGCCGCTAAAAATACTACAGAATTAATTGAAGGGTCCATTGCTGCAGTTGATAACGGCACCAGATTAGCCGAGGAAACTGCAAAAGAACTGTTAGGAATAGTAGATGGCACCAGTGCAACCACACAATTGATTGGAGAGGTTACACAAGCGTCCAATGAGCAGGCTGTTTCCATTGCTCAAATCAATCAAGGCATAGAGCAGATTTCCTCCGTAGTTCAAACCAACTCGGCTACCAGTGAAGAAAGTGCAGCTGCCAGTGAGGAGCTTTCCGGTCAAGCCACACTCATGAGAGAGCTAATATCCAAGTTTAAAGTTAAAAATATAAACAACACAGCTTATTCTCCTTCGGTAATGGATCAGTATTCATATTCCCCACAGGAAGCAGACCCTTATTCATCTTCCTCTCAGGCGTTGGATAATAACTCCTATTCACCTCAGGCAATGGATACCTATTCATTGGAGAATGACGATTATTATGTGTCCACTCCGGCTCCGGCTCCTGCTCCTGCAACTCCTTCTTACAGCAAGGATGACTATTCGGATGGAAAATATTAGGGCTTAGCAAGAAGACAATAAATTATATCTAAAAATTAATAAAACTCTTATAAAGATAGCTAACTCAAAGCAATACCTTTGAGTTAGCTACTTAAATGTTTATAAGAATTCAGTATAATATTGGAAATAATATTTATTTTTTGGAATAGTAAATCCCTGAGTATTGACAACGAGGAAGTGTTATGGTTAAAATAGGAAATGATTGGGATGAAATCTTATCAGAAGAATTTAGAAAAGATTATTATTTAAAACTTAGAAGCTTTTTAATTGACGAATATAAAACAAGAACCATTTTTCCCTCAATGCATGACATCTTTAACTGCTTAAAATATACAGCGTATAAGGATGTCAAGGCTGTCATTTTGGGACAAGATCCCTATCATGAGCCAAATCAAGCTCATGGACTATGTTTTTCTGTAAAGAAGGGCATAAGGATTCCTCCATCCTTAGTCAATATTTATAAAGAATTAAATGATGATTTAGGTATAGCACCTATCAATCACGGATGCCTTGAGTCTTGGGCAAAAGAAGGAGTGCTACTGCTCAATACTGTTTTAACCGTGAGGATGGGAGAGGCCAACTCACACAGACAGAAGGGATGGGAACAATTAACAGATTGTATTATTCGACACTTAAATGATAAGGAGGAAGGCATTGTATTTTTCTTATGGGGATCCAATGCAAAGGAAAAAAAAGAGCTCATAACCAACAATAAACACTTAGTGTTGCAAGCAGCACACCCAAGTCCTTTATCGGCACATCGAGGATTTCATGGGTGCAAGCATTTCTCCTTAGCCAATAAGTTTCTAAAACAGCAAGGAAAAATGATTCAGTGGAAAATTGAAGATTAAATTTACATAAAAGATTAGCAGTAGGATTTGGAGTTTAGCTTATGAAACGTAAAAGATATAGAATCAATGAAAAAGGCAAAAAAAGATTAATGATAGGCTTGAGTAGTTTTTTGTTCATATCTATTGTAATCACGTTAGGTTACTACTTTTCTTCCGGTAATGACAATCACTTTGGAGAACCTTTATTGGGTAAAGCTGTCGCAGAAAATAAATCAGAATCACAAACTTCGGAACTGAAGGAAGTGGGTGCATTTAAGGCAGGTACTATTGGGAGAAAGAAAATAGAGAGTGCCATTACCGCAGGCACTATTTTAGCTTTACAGCCTTCAGATACACCTGAAGCTAATCCTGCAAACCCTGAAGTGGGCAATTTTTTTGATGCCTCACTTTTTATTGGTGATTCTAGGATGCAAGGTTTGATGATCTATTCAGGAACTACGGGAACGGGTTATACCGAAAAAGGATTGGACGTTACAGGAGCTGTCACCAAAGCCTTTATTTGGAATCAAGGAAGTCAACTGACCATTCCACAAGCCTTAAGGTTAGGACAAACCTTTGATCGGATTATTATAAAACTGGGAATGAACGAATTAGGATGGAGAAGCACAGAGCTTTTCAAGGAAAGGTACGGTGAGTTTGTAGCCACAGTAAAAGAAGCACAACCTCAGGCTGAGATTTACCTCCACGCCATTTTACCGGTCACCCAAGCAAAGTCGTCAGATGGTAGCGTATATAATAATCCCAGAATCTCCGAGTTTAACTCTTTGATAAAAGAAGTGGCTGATGAACAGGGAGTTCGTTATATTGATGTAGCTCCTAAGCTTGCCGATGAAAATGGCTTTTTACCTCCTGAAGGAACAGCAAAGGATGGAATTCATCTGAAGAGTGATTTCTGTAAGGAATGGTTAATTGATATTAAGGAGTCTATAGAAGAATATAAATAGGAAGGAAGAAAAATGTTAAAAATTTCAGAAATTAGATGCAGATTTAGAAAACCATTTGTTGTTATATTAATTCTAATTACTTTTTGCTTTGCTTTGGTAGGATGTGGAAGTGAGAAGTCTGCAAAACAATGGGAGGACTTTACGGATCCTTTGGCAACGGACTTAATTCAAAAGGGCGTTTTTGATGATGAATTGGCAGAAATTGATGATCAATTGTTCTACTCCATGTACGGAATCGAAAGTACCCTGCTGAAAGAGTATAAAGTTTTTATGTCTTCCGGCGGCAGTGCTGATGAAATTGGCATTTTCTTCTGCAATAGCGATGATGATGCCATAGCTGTAGAGGATATGGTGAAGGTGAGGCTTAAGGATCAAATATCCGTCATGGAAAACTATATTCCTGATGAGGTGATCAAACTACAAGAAGCAGCTTTGGTAAGAACGGGACCTTATGTAGTCCTTTGCGTATCGGCAGATTCAGATAAAGCAAAGGAAATCATCAATAGCTATTCAAAAAAATAAACTAAAAGATTACTGGTATGGGGTTTCGTAAGGGTCTGTAAATGGCATATGAAAGAAATCTGCAATAGATTGTGATAAGGTTTTGGCGATTCCATTGATATGATCGCATAACCATTTTGCATCCTCTCTGTTATCATGGTAAGCCAAACTTACCAAAAGAGCTGGTGCATTTACCTTTTTTAATTCTGAGAAGCGGCTATCTTCTAGGGTTTTAACTTTCTCAGGGCTTGGATAAATCCCAAGTAAATGACTTTGAAATATGGTAGCTGCCTTTTTAGATTTCAACGATGACTGAGAATAAAATATGATACACCCTTGAAGAATACCTGTTTGCTCTTCGGGGGCAATGTTGGTTTGAATGGCTAAATGTAAATGATGAATTAGGGAATTGGATTGTTCTAAAATACTTAAGAGTGAATCACCCGGAGTATTTCGATGAAATTGTATGTTACTTGCACCTAAATAGGGAATCATGGCATCTACAATCAAATTCATATAATAACTTTCGTCACCGCCATTTACAAAGAGTGAATCCTTTTGTGCAGAAGGGCTTAAAAAAACCTTTGCCAAATTTACACCTCCTTATTCTGTTGAACTCTGTTGCCACGGATAGCTGTTAACGCGTAATATGAAATTTCTTCAATTCATACAGTATATGTTATATAAGAAAATGTGTTAATTTTATATAGAATATGGTATACTATGGATAGACTATATGACGATCATAAGGAGAATGATAATGACGGAAAAACATTGGAATATAAAAATAGGTATATCATTGATGATAGCTCTTCTGATCTTTACGGGTTGTGCCGGAGAAGGTGGAAGTGGACAAGCTAAGATTCCCGAAACAGTGTCCATGAGGGATATTTTTGTAGAGGTTAATGACAGCTTTGGAGATTACCCCGCTATCACTATGGGTATGGACTTTGATGATGCTATGATTCAAGATCTTATGGGGATCCCTCTGGATACCGTACAGGATTTTGGTGGTCAAATGTCTATGACTATGACGAACTCGGATGTATTTTTAGGAGTAAGAGCAAAGCCTGGCAAGGTAGAAGAGATTAAAAGTGCATTAGAGACGAGATTGGCGGATTTACAAGCACAATTTGAGCAATATCCTGTAATGGGTTCTAAAGAAAGAGCGGATACCGGTGAGGTATATGTAGTAGGAGATTGTGTATTCCTAATAGTAATAGGTATTGTGCCCGAGGATCAACCGGAAGGTCCCTATGACTTTACAGGGGATGTCCAAAAAACAAAAGACATAATAGACAGTTTTATCAAATAGGTGAACCATGGTTTTTAGCAGTTTAATATTTATTTTTAGATTTTTACCGGTAGCTTTAATAATTTATTTTTTTACACCTAAGAAGTTTAAGAACTTCATGTTGTTTTTATTAAGCCTACTGTTTTATGCGTGGGGTGAAATCCGTTTTTTACCTATATTATTGACTTCCGTGGTGGTAGATTACGTTGTCTCTAATTTAATCCAAAAAAACAAAGAAAACTTGAAAATATGTAAGTGGCTTTTAGTAGCTTCCATTACAACAAATTTAGGCTTATTATGCGTTTTTAAGTATGCTGACTTTTTTATCAGCAATATCAATCAGCTCTTACCTATCACCATCCCTTTATTAGGGCTTTCTTTACCTTTAGGCATTAGCTTTTACACATTTCAGACCATGTCCTATACTATTGATGTATATAGGGGAAAGATTGAAGCAGAGAAGAATTTCTTTGCGTTTGGTGCCTTTGTAGCCATGTTTCCACAACTGATCGCAGGACCCATTGTACGCTATACGGACATTAAGAGGAAGTTGAAAAATCGGTATCTGAGTTACGATATGATTAGAGATGGAATAGAGCTATTTATCTTGGGATTGACCTGTAAAGTATTGCTTGCAAACTCCATGGGAGCTCTTTGGAAGGAAGTTCAAGAATTGGGTTTTGACTATATCTCCACACCTTTAGCTTGGTTTGGAATCATTGCTTTTTCTTTCCAAATTTATTTTGATTTTAGTGGCTATTCTCTTATGGCCATCGGATTGGGCAGAATTTTAGGGTTTTATTTTCCACAAAACTTTAATTATCCTTATGTGTCCAGAAGCATGACAGAGTTTTGGAGAAGGTGGCACATTACGTTAGGATCTTGGTTTAAAGAATATCTATATTTTCCTTTAGGCGGAAGTAGAAAGGGTCGGGTTAGAACGTACATAAATTTATTTATCGTATGGGCGGCCACCGGGTTTTGGCACGGAGCCAGCTGGAATTTTATTTTGTGGGGACTATTTTATTTCGTGTTGATCAGCTTAGAGAAGCAATTTCTGCACAAGGTTTTGGAAGCAGATCACTTTCTCAGTAAGGTTTTCTCCAGACTTTATTTTATACCCCTAACCATCTTGGGTTGGGCCATATTTGCCATTACAGATATGAGCCAACTTCAACTTTTCTTCCAAAAGCTTTTTGCAGGAGATTTGAGCCTAGACATTATTTATTATTTAAGAAATTATATTGTAATATTTGTTTTTGCTATAATATTCTCAACCCCCATATTTAAAAAACGTTGGGAAAGGTTAGATAAAAACGGACTTGTAAAGACTGTAATTTTAATGATATTGTTTTTGATATCTGTGGCATATATAGTGGATTCTTCTTACAATCCTTTCTTATATTTCAGATTTTAGTAGATTATATAGAAAGGGTAGAAGAATTGGGTGAAATACATGAACAAATTTAAAAACTATAAGTTAATTATACTTTTTGCTATTGTATTATTTGGAATTAGCATTGCCGATGTAGCTGAGGCGAATAAAAGCTTTTCTCAGCTTGAAAACAGAAGCTTGCAGCAAGCTCCTAAGCTTACAAAGGAAAAACTATTAAAGAATGAATTTTCCATGCAATACGAGACCTATATAGATGATCAATTTTTCATGAGAGACCTTTGGATTGATGTAAAATCCCGTGTAGAGTTTGCTCTGGGTAAAATCGAAAACAACGGGATTGTATATGGAAAAAACGATTATATGTTTGAAAAATATTTCAAAACCAACGAAGAAAGGCTTCAGAAAAATGTGGAGTTTATTCGAAATTTTATAAAGGGTTATCAGGGGAAAGTAATAGTTGGCATTGTGCCCAGTTCCTATATGAAGCTCTCCGATGATTTACCCATAGGGTTACAAAATTTAAACCAGTATCCCTACATGGATAAGATTAATGAAAAACTCATGAATACTCTGACGAGCTCAGGAGAATATGTCAATGTGGTAAGCCTAAAAAACACGGACTTAGAATATTATAAGACGGATCATCACTGGACCACTTTGGGAGCATATAAGGCATACGCAGAAATGATGGAAATGTTAGGCAAACCCTATGTGCCTCTGGAAAGAGGAATTCTGGGGGATGAGCAACGAGGGACCTTAGGGCTTGTAGATGTCAACGATTTTTACGGAACGTATTTTACAAAATCAAAAGCATTTAATGCAGTACCGGATATCCTTCGGTATTTTGAAATACCCATTACCGAGATGGTCATAGATGGAAAAATGGTAGATGGGTTATATGATTTAAGCAAATTAAAGGAGCAGGATAAATATAGTATGTTCCTTCATGGAAACAATGGAGTCACTGTAATAAAAAGCGAAAATAAGATTAAGAATGAGTCTCAAATCTTAAATTACGCCGATGCGGGTGAGGTGACTGATGTCCCTGAGGTTGAAAATACTGAAGAAGGCGTATTGGATACTGAGTACGTAAGCAAAACCAGAGTATTGCTTATTAAGGATTCTTATGGAAACAGCTTTGCCCCTTATCTCACATATAGCTTTGATGAAGTGGTAGTGGTGGATTTAAGATCCCTCAATAAAAAAATGAGTGAGTTTATCAAAGAAAAAAGCTACGATCAAGTGATTATACTTTATAGTTTTATGAATTTAGCTCAAGATGTTAATATTGCAAAGATCAGTTATTGATAAATTTATGGTTAAGTTGTGACCACCCATTTGACGACGAGTGGTCTTCCCATTGCGTTGGTCAACTCTCTAAAGAGAAAAGAAAAAGTGATTTAAGGAAATCACTTTTTTTCTTTAACTATCATAATGAGAAGCTTCCCTTTGGTGCAGCTGATTTGTACTTGATCTTCTAAGAAAGTATTGCTGACTCCCAGTGGAAAGGAGCTGTTCAAGGTTGCATTCTCTAAGGGATATTTTGCCCCGGTGATGGTAATGCCGTTGCACTCCTCTGTTAGGGAAAAAATGGAAAAATATAGTTTTTGTTTTACCGTCTTTGAAGAATGAATAAATTCTTTTTTATTTATGGTTATGGAAGAGTTTTCTATTATTGTAATATGATGTTGTTCATCTAACATCCAAATAGAATAAGGATCCGTTTCTTCTGTCATGCAATCCATAAAATACGAAAGCATTTGAACATTGGCTAAGGTATGGTCAAATCGACCTCCTATACCGCCTACTATGACAAAGTGCTTGTACCCTATATCAATGCCATGCCGCAAGCAAAGAAGGGTATCCGTCTCATCCTTTTCAGCGGAAGCCTGTAAAACGGGACATTTAAAAAATCCCTCTGAATTGGCCGAGTCAAAATCACCGATCAATAAGTGGGGATGTATACCTTCGGCAATAGCCAAATGATAACCTCCATCCGCACATATGATATAATCCTCTTCCGTAAATTGCAAAAAATTTGGGATAGAGCCTTGTAAAAATGCAGTAATGATGACACAGCGTTCTTTTACTCCTCTTACCATAAATATGCCTATAATTGATCAAAAGACTGTTGCAAATCAGCTATAATATCTTCAGCATTTTCAATGCCTACAGAAAAACGAACCATATCGCTTAACACACCACAGGCTTCCAACTGCTCTTCTGAAAGCTGCCGATGAGTGGTGCTTGCAGGATGTAAAACGCAGGTTCTAGAGTCTGCCACATGAGTCACAATAGCAGCTAATTTTAGACCGTCCATAAATTTGGTAGCAGCTTCGCGACCACCCTTTACACCAAAGGAAATAACACCTGAAGTACCGGAGGGCATGTATTTTTTTGATAAAGAGAAATATTTGTTATTTTCCAAACCCGGGAAGTGAATCCAGGATACTTGGGGAGAATTTTGTAAATAATTTGCAATCTTTAGTGCATTTTTAGAATGTTTTTTCATTCT
>CAYWVS010000045.1:3185-6225 GCA_964461765.1 uncultured Anaerovorax sp. | reverse complement strand
CAATCTTTAGTGCATTTTTAGAATGTTTTTTCATTCTTAAGCTTAAAGTTTCCAAACCTATATTTAATAAAAAAGAGTTGTTGGGTGAGGGGGTGGATCCCAGATCCCTCATTAATTGCACTGTAGCCTTGGTAATATAAGCTCCCTTGCCCAAATCCTGTGCGTAACGAAGGCCGTGATAAGAGTTGTCAGGCTCCGTAAGACCCGGAAATTTATTTCCATGCTTGAGCCAATCGAAGTTGCCACTATCCACGATGGCTCCTCCCACGCTGGTAGCATGACCATCCATATATTTTGTAGTAGAATGCACCACGATATCTGCACCAAAATCAAAGGGCTTGCAGTTAATTGGCGTGGGTAATGTGTTATCCACAATGAGTGGTACTCCATGACTGTGTGCTATTTGAGCAAATTTCTCAATATCTAAGACTATCAAGGAAGGATTACTTAAGCTTTCAGCATAAACCACTTTGGTATTTTCTTTAAAGGCACTTTCAATTTCCTCTATGGAAGCATCAGGATGAACAAAGGTTACTTCGATTCCCATCCTTTTCATGGTCACTCCTAAGAGATTGAAGCTTCCACCGTAGATGCAAGAAGAACTGACAATATGATCTCCCGCACTGCAAATGTTAAAAAGTGAATAAAATACAGCAGCTTGACCGGAGGAAGTCAGAATTGCCCCTACACCACCTTCCAAAGCGGCGATTTTCTCTGCCACGGCTTGATTAGTAGGATTTTGCAGTCTGGTATAAAAATAGCCGCTTTCTTGGAGATCGAAGAGCTTTGCCATATGTTCACCGGATTCATACTTAAAGGTTGTGGATTGGTAAATGGGCAATATTCGTGGCTCACCATTTTTAGGGCTATAGCCTGCTTGCACACATATTGTATCAGTTTTATATTCTGTCATAAATAAGCTCCTTTTAGTTAAATTTTTTCTGAAGTTATAATAACATTATTTAAGTTTAAATGCTACCTAATATTTAACTTAATACTAAATTTGGATAAATCTAAAGTGTTTTAATCAAAAGACAATATGGAATATATCTATTAGTTAATAAATTAAAAATTTAAACTAAATATCTAAATTTTAGAATTTTTTAAATTTTCAAGCTAATAATTGTTAAATTTTTAATTACCATAAAATCAAAACTTTACCCCTTGATTAAATTCATAATATACAATATACTTAAATTACAACTTAACATAACAAAAAATTATTTGAAATTTAGACAGAAATATTAAATAGATTTAAATAATTTCTATTGGGAGGAACTGTTATATGGAAGAAGAAATACAGAAGATTTTAGAAGAGAAGGTAAACCCTGTTTTAAATTCTCATTTAGGGGGAGCTGTACTTTCCAGAATTGAGAATGGTATTGCATTTGTGAGATTAACCGGTGCTTGTGGGGGATGTCCATCTTCACAATTTACTTTGGAGGATGTGATTAAAACTGCTATTTTAGATGAGATTCCTGAGCTTGAAGACGTTCAATTAGACACTTCCGTCAGTGATGAATTATTGGATATGGCTCGTAGTATTCTAAAAAAAGATAAAAATTAAAAGTTTACAAATTGGCATGTAAATTGCATTTAAATTTAAGTAGTTCAAACTGGACGAGAATTTTCAACGGCAATAAGGCTGTAAAAGATCGAGTCCATGAAATATGAAAAAAGGAGAGTTGTATTATGGCATTAATGACAGGAGCTCAATATATCGAGAGCTTAAGAAAGTTAAACACAAAAGTGTACATGTTTGGAGAAGAAGTAAAGAATTGGGTAGATCATCCAATTATTAGACCTTCTATCGATTGTCTTGCAGTTACATACGATTTAGCAAACGATCCTCAGTATGCTGACTTAATGACGGCAAAGTCAAACCTTACAGGTAAGACTGTAAATAGATTCACACATCTTCATCAGGATGCCGGTGATTTGGTAAAAAAAGTAAAGATGCAAAGATTGTTAGGACAAAAGACTGCTTCTTGTTTCCAGAGATGCGTAGGAATGGATGCTTTTAATGCTGTTTATTCCACAACCTTTGAAATTGATCAAAAATATGGTACATCCTATCATGAGCGTTTTAAAAAATACGTTGAGTATTGTCAGGAGAATGACCTTACAGTAGACGGTGCTATGACAGATCCTAAGGGAGATAGAAATTTACCTCCTCATAAGCAAGCAGACAAGGATATGTTTATGCATATCGTTGAAAAGAGAGAAGACGGAATTGTAGTTAGAGGAGCTAAAGCTCACCAGACCGGAACCATCAACTCCCACGAGCATTTAATTATGCCTACCATGGCAATGGGTGAAGATGATAAGGCATTTGCAGTATCCTTCGGTGTTAAAACTGACGAAGAAGGAATCTTCATGATTTACGGTAGACAATCTTGCGATACCAGAAAAATGGAAAAGGAAGCAGGATTTGATGTAGGTAATCCTAAGTTTGGTGGTCAAGAAGCATTAGTAGTATTTGACGATGTATTTATTCCAAATGAAAGAGTTTTCATGTGTGAAGAGTATGAATTCGCAACAATGATGGTTGAAAGATTTGCCGGATATCACAGACAATCTTACGGTGGATGTAAGGTTGGAGTAGGTGACGTGGTAATCGGTGCTACTGCATTAGCTGCTGATTACAATGGAGCATCTAAAGCTTCTCACATTAAAGATAAGCTCATCGAAATGACTCACTTAAACGAAACCTTATACTGCTGCGGTATTGCATGTTCTTCAGAAGGATGGCAGACTAAAGCAGGAAATTATCAAATAGACTTACTTCTTGCAAATGTTTGTAAGCAAAACGTAACCAGATTCCCATATGAAATCGTTAGATTGGCAGAAGATATTGCCGGCGGATTAATGGTTACTATGCCTTCCTATGCAGACTTCCAGTCCAAGGTAAAAGCAGGAAAGGGAGATATGACTGTAGGAGAATGGTGCAATAAGTTCTTTGCAGCGGCTCCCGGAGTAAGCACTGAAGACAGAATGAAGGTATTGAGATTCCTTGAAAACATCTGCTTAGGTTCTTCTG
>CAYWVS010000045.1:0-3085 GCA_964461765.1 uncultured Anaerovorax sp. | reverse complement strand
AAGGTATTGAGATTCCTTGAAAACATCTGCTTAGGTTCTTCTGCTGTTGGATACAGAACCGAATCCATGCATGGAGCAGGGTCACCACAGGCTCAAAGAATCATGATCTCTAGACAGGGTAACTTGGAAATGAAAAAAGCTCTTGCTAAGGAAATCGTAGGAATTAAATAAATTAAGTCAGTAATGGCTCTTAGGCCGTCGAATTTAATTCGACGGTCTTTATAGCATAATTAATAAAGATAATATGAAGTGAGGATTTTACTGTGAAGTGCGGCATTAAATTTTGTGGTGGCTGTAACCCCAGATATGATAGAGGCAAAGCTCTGGAAGCCTTAAAAAAATATTTTGTTCAGTGCATTGACTTTGAGATAGCGGAGGAGAATCATGCATATGATATCCTTTTGGTCATAGGTGGATGCACCAACTGCTGTGCTTCGTACGAGCAATATCATTATCAAACCATTTTCAGGCTTTGGGATGAAGAACATCTGAACGAAGTCATTGAGAAAATAGAAAATAGTTGCAAGGAGGAATGAAATTTGGATTGGAAAAAAATTTATCAGGATCGTCTATGTACAGCAGAAGAGGCTGTGCAGCTAATTAAATCCGGAGATCGGGTGGTGTTTGCACATGCGGTGGCAGAGCCTCCTGTGCTGGTAGATGCAATGGTAAAAAATGCTGCTGCCTATAAAGATGTCATGGTTAGCCACATGGTAACCTTAGGAAAAGGTGAATATACAAAAGCAGAGCTGAAAGATAACTTTCACTTTAACGGATGGTTCACAAGCCCGGCAACCAGAAACTCCTTGGCCGATGGACATGGAGACTTTACTCCGGTATTCTTTCATGAAGTGCCCTCATTTATTAGAAAGGGAATCTTTCCCATTGATGTATTTATGGTGATGGTTGGTCCTCCTGATGAGCACGGATATTGCTGTATCGGTGTATCCGCAGACTACAGCGTACAAGGGATAAAATCTGCAAAGATCGTCTTAGCTGAAGTAAATGACCAAGTACCTACAGTATACGGAGATGCCTTTATCCATGTAAGTGAAATTGACAGATTTGTGGAAACGTCTCATCCTCTTCCTGAGTTAGGGTTACCCAACATAGGAGAGACAGAGCTCGCTATCGGGAAAAATTGTGCTAGCCTAGTAGATGATGGTTGTACTTTGCAATTGGGCATTGGTGCCATCCCCGACGCGGTATTACAATCTTTAAAGGACAAAAAGGATTTGGGTATTCACTCTGAAATGATCTCCGATGGAGTTGTAGATCTCTATGAGGCGGGTGTTATCAATTGCTCTAAAAAAGGGTTGGATCCGGGCAAAATGATAGTAACCTTCCTAATGGGCACTAAAAGACTCTACGATTTTGCTGCGAATAATCCTATTGTTGAGTTAAGAACCGTTGATTATGTCAATGATCCTATGGTTGTAGCCAAATGTACAAATATGGTTTGCATTAATTCCTGTTTGGCTGTGGACTTTATGGGTCAAGTCGTTTCAGACTCTATTGGAATTAAACAATTTTCAGGTGTTGGTGGTCAAGTAGATTTCTGCCGAGGTGCTGCCATGAGTATAGATGGAAAGGCAAAAAATATCATAGCAATGCCTTCCGTGGCAAAGAAAAAGGATGGATCCATGATTTCAAAGATCATACCTTATATTGACCACGGAGCTGCTGTTACCACTTCAAGGCACGATGTTCATTATATCGTAACGGAATATGGGGTAGCGCTACTAAAGGGTAAGACATTAAAAGATCGTGCCAGAGCATTGATTAACATTGCTCATCCTGATTTCAGAGAAGAGCTTAAAGAAGATTTTAAAAAGCGTTTTAACGCTGAGTTTTAAGGAGGAAAAAATGCAAGCACTAAGACTGGTACCGAAGGTTTTTTATTTCGAAACCTTTAAGGAATTTAATGATGAATTCAAAGTAGGCAAGGACGATTTATTGGTGACTAATGAATGGCTATTTACGCCATATGTAGCTCCCTTGGGAATTCAAACAAACGTAATCTATCAAGAAAAATTTGGAGCCGGGGAACCATCCGATGAGATGATCGACGCCATGGCAGAAGAAATGAAGAAGTACGATTTTAAAAGAATCATAGCTTTTGGTGGTGGTACAATTGTTGACATCTGTAAGATATTAGCACTAGATGTTCCGGCTAAATCCATTGACCTTTTCACCGGTGTGGTAGCTCCTAACAAGATAAAAGAGTTGGTTGTAGTACCTACCACTTGCGGTACAGGCTCTGAGGTCACCAATGTAACCATAGCAGAGTTGAAGTCCTTACATACAAAAAAGGGTCTTGCTGTAGATGAAACCTATGCAGATTTTGCTGTATTAGTACCTGAAACAGTAAAAGGACTTCCCTATAAATTCTTTGTAACAAGCTCTGTAGATGCTTTGATTCACGCTATCGAATCTTACCTTTCTCCAAAGGCTTCTCCTTTCACAGAAATGTATTCCTTGCATGCTATTGAAATGATCATGGCAGGATATAAAGAAATCGTTGAAAAGGGAGAAGAGGAAAGATTTAATTATTTAAAAGAATTTGTTCTTGCTTCTAACTATGCAGGTATCGCTTTTGGAAATGCAGGATGTGCAGCAGTTCATGCACTTTCTTATTCCATTGGTGGAGCATTCCACGTACCTCACGGTGAGGCCAACTATCAGTTCTTCACAGAAGTATTTAAAATGTACATGAGGAAGAATCCTACAGGAAAAATCACTCAGGCTACAAAAATATTTGCTGATGCTTTAGGATGTGACGAAGGAGCAGACGTTTACGGCGAGTTGGAAACCTTCTTAAACAAACTGATCCAGAAGAAGCCTTTGAGAGAGTATGGAATGACTGAGGCGCAAATCGATGAGTTCACTAAGTCCACTGTAGATAATCAACAGAGACTTCTTGCAAATAACTACGTTCCACTCAGCGATGAAGAAATTAGAGAAATCTTTGCTAACCTTTATTAAAATAAAACAATTACTAAGATAAATAAAAAGTGATCTTTAAGATCACTTTTTATTATGTAGGAAATATCGCTTGCGATATTTCTGGAATATCAAAAAAGGT
>CAYWVS010000044.1:0-25546 GCA_964461765.1 uncultured Anaerovorax sp. | reverse complement strand
GAGGTTCTTTGGGACCGGTCATCCCGCCAAGTATAGATATGATCGTGTTTGCATCCATAACAGGGTTGTCTGTTGGAAAGATGTTCTTGGGAGGTATTCTGCCCGGATGCTTAATCGGGTTAGGTTTGATGATCTTCTGTTATCTATATGCAAAGAAACACGATATTGATTATGGAGGAAAATTTGTTCCTCGTGAGGTGATTGTAGCTTTCAAAAAAGCCGTGTGGGCTTTGATTATGCCTCTATTGATCATCGGAGGCGTTATCGGCGGAATCTTTACTGCCACAGAGGCAGGAGGCATCGCCTGCGTATACGGTCTATTAATCGGATTTTTCGTACATAAAGATTTAAAAGTGAGAGATCTGGTGCCTCTTTTCAGTCAAGCCACCGTTACCATGTGTCAAGTAATGATGATTATAGGTTCCTCAACCATTTTAGGATACATTTTGGTCTTAGAAAATATTGGTCCTAAGGTTTGCAACTTTATTTTATCCATTACAGATAATCCAACCTACATCATGATGATGGTGATCGTACTCATGCTCGCCATCGGCTGTTTCATGGAGAGCATTGCAGCCATGCCAATTATTCTGCCCATCATCTATCCCTTGTTGCAGGGAATGGGTGTGGATATGGTACAGTTCGGCGTAGTGTTCTGTATGAGCACCATTTTAGGGGGATTGACACCTCCCGTAGGAATTTACCTGTTCCTTTCGATGACCATAGCCAAAGCCAAAATGGGAGAGGCCATTCCTTACCTTCTGGTGGTTATGGGAATTATCATTACCGTTATATTTGTATCCATTCTTTTGCCCGGGATTCCCACATTCCTACCTGATATTTTAATGGGATAAATTTCCAGGTAAAAATTAAATATTCGTTAAACCATAGAAATGTAAAAGAAAGGAGAATATCGATTAAGTAAGCAACCTAGTTCAACTTTATCGGTAAAAAGAAAAATGGCAAGAAAATATGAAATGATTCCAAAGGATGTTCCAAAGGTAAATACCAAGCACAGATGCATTTGCACCCCTATACCGGTGCCTGAGTCTGCAGACATTATTGATCGATTGAGAAAGGCTGAGCCTTTGTCAATGGCAGGTCAACCCCTTATTGTTTGGGATTACGCAGAGGATTATAATGTTTATGATAAATATGGAAATAAATGGATTGACTTTACCTCTGGTGTTATGATTACCAATGCAGGTCATGGCAATAAAGAAATTCGAGATGCTATTCAAAAAGTTATAGATAAGCCCCTTTTGGCTACCTATTTATTCCCCACTGAAGAAAGATTGGCAGCTGCCGAGGCAATTTTAAGCGTATGCCCCATTCCTGATTCTAAGGTATTTATGCTGAGCTCCGGTACGGAAGCCGTGGAATGTGCATTAAAATTAATCAGAACCTATGCACATACGAAATATAACCCCGAAAAAAATGTAATCGTAACTTTTAACGGAGCTTTTCACGGAAGATCCTTAGGGTCTCAGATGTTGGGGGGAATGCCTCACCTGAAAACCTGGATTAAAAATCCGGATCCCGATATTATCTTAGCGGATTTCCCAAATCCAAATTTGTTTGACTGGGCTAACCCCAACCATCCTGACTACGAAGAGGATAAAATTTTAGATAATTTCCTGCAGACTCTTGAAAATGCAGGAGTAAAGCCTGAGAACGTGGCCGGTGTTATCACAGAAGCCTACCACGGTGCTACTTGTTGCAGAATTCCTAAGCCATTTATCAAAAGGTTGAGAGCCTTCTGTGATGAATATAATGCTGCCTTATTTATCGATGAAATTCAAGCAGGATTTTGCCGTACGGGCAAGATGTTTGCCTTCCAACACTATGACATCATTCCCGATGTAGTAACCTGTGCAAAAGGAATCAGCGGTTCTCTGCCATTGTCAGCAGTGCTTTGCAAAAGAGAGATGATGGATGTCTATGAGCCAAACACCATGACGTCTACCCATTCGGGATCCCCATTGGCAGCAGCGGCTACGGCGGCATCCATAAAATATCTGGTGGATCATAAACTGGATGAAGCGGCTGAGGAAAAGGGAAAATTCGTAGAAGAGTGCATGGCAAAGATCAAGGAAAAATATCCTCACAGAGTAGGCTGGATCGGTGGCATGGGACTGGCACAAGCTTTGGAGCTTCTAAAGCCTAATCAAAAAGAAGGGGATGTTGAGTTTGCCTTTGCAGTAACCAACCGATGTATTGAAAAAGGACTTCTCTTCTTCGCTTCTGTAGGTGCGGGATTTACCTTGAAGATCTGTCCTCCTCTGACCATTCCTATGGATGCCTTGGAAGAAGCCATGCTGGTAATCGACGAAGCCATCGGAGAAGTGGATGCAGAAATGAAATAGTTAATGAAATAGGCTGACATACAAAAGTAAAAGGACTCTGATGAAGCAGACGGCAGAATGTTGTAGCTACATAGACTAATAGCAAGTGTGCCCTTAGTCGGCACACTTATAGTTAATACTTTTTGGTTTCAATTGCCTTTTCAATCTTATGGAAATTTTCGGAAATTGTAGGAATTTTTGTGGCTATGATGGTATATAGAGAATTGATAATGGCCATCTGAGCGATTCGAGAATTCATGCCTACCATTCGATACTTGGTTTCATTGCTGGCTGTAAAAAGCTTGATATCACTGATTTTACTGAGAGGTGAGTTACCGGTGTTGGTCAAGGATATGACGGTAGCATCGTTTGCTTTGGCTATTTTCGCACATTCTACGATGTCTATAGAGCTTCCGGAAAGGCTGATGGCGATGAGCACATCCTCTTTGGAAAGGTATGTAGCCGCCATGGCCTGATGGTGAGTGTCGGTGAAAGCAAAAGCCAAAAGCCCTAAGCGCAAAAGCTTATGCTGTAAGTCAATTGCTACGGAATGGGATAATCCCAATCCTACGATATAGATTCTTCTGGCATTCATGATGGAATCTACTGCGCTTTCAATGGAAGAGGCTTTCAGAGTATCGTGAGTAAAGTTTAAGGTATGCAGTGCACCTTGAAAAACCTTATCTATGATGGTATCGATGGAATCATCAGAGTTGATTTCTTCGTTGATGCTTTGCAGAGGGGTGATGATATCTTGAGCCAAGGTAATTTTAAAGTCATGATAGCCGTCAAAACCCATGCTGCGGCAGGTTCGCACAACGGTAGCATCGCTGACATTGCTGTTTTCCGCCAACTCTGATACAGACAAGCGAATGACCTCGTTGGGGTTATTTAAAATATAATTTACAACTTGCTTTTCAGCACGAGATAAAGTTGCACGTAAAGAATTCAATCGAAACAAAAGGGAAGGTAAGTGTGAATCATTGTTCATATAGGGTACTCCTTTTAATTGATTTATGTAAAGTATTTCTCGGGGGGTTCTGTTGAAAAATATAAGTTTAAGTCGGAAACCATATTAGATAATACTATTATAACAGAACAAAAATAAAATGAAAAGTTGAAAGTTTCTGAAATTGACCTTAGGTTTAGGCATTCTAGGCTTTTACTCAAGGGGCTTGAAACAGCGATGATAAATCAATAACAGATAAAGGGAAAAATTTTTTAAAAAATACTTGAAACTTTATTTCAAAAATATTATGATTAAAATGAAATAAAAATTAAAACAGATAAAAACAATTCAATGGCTTAGAAAGGAGTTGTTATGGAAATAAAGTCTTTTATGGTAAACATGGTTCAACATGAACTGGAAGATGTGGTAGGAACAGAAAATGTAAGTGTAAGCCCGGTAGATAAACTGATCTACGGTGTGGACTATTATTGGACCGCCCGCATGTGGGTTGACAAAGGTAGAGAGGCACCAAAAGCAGATTTTATCGTGAGACCAAAAACTGCAGAAGAGGTTTCTAAGGTGCTAAAGATCGCCAACTACTATAAGATCCCCGTACATACTTGGGGCGGAGGTTCCGGATCTCAAGGAAGTGCTCTTCCCATGGCCGGAGGCATTATCCTGGATATGAAGAGGATGTGCCAGCTCATAGAAATCAATGAAACCGATCATACCATTACTGCGGAATGTGGGATGATTTTCCAAACCTTAGAGTGGCATGCCAATGAAATGGGATATTCCGTTATGCACATTCCCAGCTGCCTCACCTGTGGTACCGTAGGCGGAGCTTTGGCGCACCGAGGGATCGGCATCATGTCCACCAAATACGGAAAGATAGATGACCAGTGCATCAGCTTGGAGGTAGTGCTACCCAACGGTGATATTATCAACACCTTGCCGGTGCCAAAGCATGCCGCCGGACCAGATCTGCTGCAGATCTTCGTCGGCTCCGAGGGTACCTTGGGAATCATTACAAAGGCTACTTTTAAGTTGGTGAAGTTACCTGAATGCAGAGAGTTTGGAGGATTCTTATTCAAGGATCTTACCACGGGTATCAAGGCTTGCAGAGAGATCGTACAGAAGATTAAACCTTCTATTCTCAGGCTCTACGATGAAGCAGAAACCGCATCTATCATTAAAAAGATCGTCGGCGTAGAAGAAAAAGGCGTATTTGTAAACTTAGCGGTGGAAGGTATTAAAGAAATCGTGGATCTGGAGATGAAGATCATTCTTGATATTTGTCAGGCTAACGAAGGAAAGAATATAGGACCTGAATACGGTGAGAAGTGGTATGACAACAGAATTACCTTCTTCTACCCCGGACACATGATTGAAAACCCAAAGATGTTTGGCACCATGGATACGGCTGCCACCTTCGATAACATTGAAAATGTGTATTGGGCCATGAAACATGCGGTGGAGGACAATTATCCTCAGGCTACATTTATTGCACATTTTTCCCATTGGTACGATTGGGGTACTATGATTTACGATCGATTTATCATCGATAATCCCCCCGAGGATCCCGAAGAAGCATTGCGCCTGAATAACCAGATTTGGAATGCAGGTGTGAGAGCCGCCATGGAACAGGGTGGAATCATCAACGACCATCACGGTGTGGGATTGAAATTATCAAGATTAATGAAAGAACAATACGGTTCTGCCATGCAGGTTTTGGAAGGATTAAAGAAGAGCCTTGATCCCAATGGCATCATGAATCCATATAAATTAGGGCTATAGGAGGTATCATCTATGTTTACAGAAAAAGCAAAGACCATAGCGGAAGCCTGTCGCTTCTGCTGGATGTGCAGACATACTTGTCCTGTAGGGCTTGTAACGGGCAAAGAAGGTAATAATGCAAGGGCAAAGGGACTTTTGGTTTCCATGGACGAGAGAAATGAGCCTATGACTGTGGATACTATGAACGTCATGTATGAATGTGCTTTGTGCAAGGCGTGTACCAATGATTGTGCTACGGGTTTTGACCCATCGGTATATATTTTAGAAGCCAGAACAAAAGCTGTGGTGGATGATCTTGTGCCTGAAAATGTAAAAAAGGTGTTGGATCGAGCCACCGCAGGGTGTTTGGTGGAAGAGAAAATAAACAAGGATTTTGCTGATCGAATTAAGATACTCCCTGCTCATGCTCCCGTGGTGTTGTATGTGGGAGCATGGGGTCGTCGGAGCGGTGCGACCGTGGCGGTGGCTTACATGGATCTTTTGGAGAAGGCTAAGGTAGAGTTTACCGTATTGCAGGAGGAACCGGAAAGCGGCGCCCACTTAGGGGAGCTTATGGGATACGTGGAGGATGTAAGGCAGAGGGCGAAACAATGTCAGGAAGCCATCAGTAAGACGGAAGCCAACACTTTAGTGGTATTGGATCCAACAGATTGTGCCTTTATGAAGCATGTTTGGGAAGAATGGTCTCTTCCCATGCCAAAGGAAGTAGTGACCGCTACGGCCTATATGGAAAAGCTGATACAGAATAAAAAACTGAATCCAAAGAAATTGAACATAAAAGCAACTTATCATGACCCTTGCAGATTGGCCAGAGATTTAGATGAAACGGAGCCTGCTCGCTACATCATGGAGGCTATGGGCGTAGAGTTAAAGGAACTATTTCTCAACAGAAAGCTTACAAAATGTTGTGGGGGGGCTGTGCTTAAGGAAAACTATCCGGATATAGCAGAAAAAACTGCTCAGGCGAGGTGGAAAGACGTTACTTCAGCAGGACAAAATAACTTAATAACTGCTTGCCCTAGCTGTTTCACCATCTTAGGTGACCAAACTCCCGAAGGTTATAAAATATTCGACATCTTTCTTCTCCTAAACGAAGCTTGTTAGTAGGAAAAAGACCGCTCTACAGGCGGTCTTTTCCATAGCCTCTCAATGGAAGTTATGTTAATATAAACTTTAGTAAGGACTTTAAACTGAAAAATTAAAAAATAGTATATTCAAGAGTAAAATGAAATAATTAAAACAAATGAAGAGGAATCAAGAAGGAGGTCTGCAAAAAATGAAATACTTATTAGGAGTAGACTTTGGGGGAAGCTCCTCAAAAGCTACCCTTATAGATCAAAACGGTCAAGTCATAGGAGTGGACAGCTGTGAGTACCCCATGCTTTTCCCCAATAATGGATGGGTAGAACAAAACATGGACGATGTATACAACGCCTTTAAAAAGAATATTGTCAATATATTGGCCATCACGGGCGTTGCATCTGAGGACGTGGTAGCCCTCTCACTCTCAGGGGGGCCGCATATTGCCGTGTTGTTAGACGAGAAACAGGAGATTATTCGCCCCGCCATTTACTGGTCCGATGCCAGAAGTGTGCAGGAAGCACAAGAGCTACAGGTCATCAAAGAGGAAATCATGGCCATGTCCTATAACTTGCCTACTCCGGGTTGGACCTTACCTCAGATGATGTGGTTGAGAAAAAATGAACCGGAAAATTTTAAAAGGATTCATAAGGTTTTATTTTTGAAAGACTACATTAAATTTCGCTTAACGGGTACCATGTCTACGGATTCCATCGAAATCATGGGAGCTATGTTTCGGGATGAGCGAAAAAACGATTGGAGCGATCAACTGCTGAATCTCTGCGGTTTACATCGCGAACAGATGATTCCTGTTTTGGAGCCTTCTGAAATTGTTGGGAACGTCACAGAAGAGGCCGGTAAGGAAACTGGATTGTCCACTAAGACTCTGGTGGCAGCGGGAGCAGGAGATACCGCCATGGAAGTTTATGCTTCCGGGTCCGCCAAGGTGGGAAATACCACCATTAAGTTGGCTACAGCCGGCAGAATTTGCCCCGTTACAGACAAGGCTTATCCAAGTCCCCATTTATATTGTTACAGGCACGTAATCCCGGGTCTTTGGTATCCTGGAACGGGGACAAAGAGTTGTGCGCAGTCCATGCGTTGGTACAGAGACGTGTTGGGGGAATTTGAGATGGAGGAATGCAAAACCCACGGAATGAGCGCCTTTGAATATATCAGTAGCCAAGCCCAAACCATTCCTGCCGGTTCAGACAGATTGTTTTTTCACCCTTATTTACAGGGAGAATTGACCCCATACCAGGACACAAAGCTGAGGGCAAGCTTTACAGGGGTTTCCTCCTATCACACAAAGGCACACTTTAGCAGGGCTGTCATGGAGGGCGTGGCTTATTCACTCAGAGATTGTTTCGAAGTTTTAAAAGAAATGCAGATTCCCATGGATGACACTTTAAAAATCATAGGGGGAGGTTCCAAAAGCCCTGTATGGAGGCAAATCGTCTGCGATACTCTTCAGGTTCCTTTGGTCAATGTGATCACCAGTGAATCCTCTATGGGCGCGGCAATGTTGGCGGGTGTAGCTTCCGGAGTTTTCCGCTCCTTTGAGGAAAGCGTGGAAATTTGCTCTAAAGTAGCAGATACGGTTTATCCGATTGAGGAAAACAGAAGGGTTTACGACGAAGGTTTTGGAGTGTATAAGGAAATACAGGCAGCGTTAGCCCCTATTTATCGTAAATTATAAAGTGGTGATTTAAATTAAAAACATTACTTTGAAAGTTAAAATCATTAATTTAAAAGTTAAATCACTAAAAATGTTAAAAACATTACATTATTAAAAGCTAAAATATTTTTTTGGACATGAGATATATAAATTATAATACCAGGGCTAAAAGATATAAATAATAAAAGTGACCACAATATAATGGGTTAATTTACTAATAAATAATATATATAGTATAATGAGTTACGAATATTTAATAATAATAGGTTTTTGACCCAGTATCATAAATTATTGAAGTAGTTAAATCTATAGACATTAAATAAGGATAATGATAAATTTTATAAGATTTTTATGATATAGAGTTTTTATCTTAATAAAAACAATATTAAAATTTACAAGCTTAATGGTGTTACAATAAAACATAAAGGAAAAATGATGAAAATATTGGTTTGCATGAAACAAATCATAGAAGGTGCCGGGAACCCTTTGGGTGATGACTTTGTGCTGAATAGAGAAAAGGCTCAGAGTGGCATTAACCCCGCGGATTGCATTGCCTTGGAGCAAGCTTTAAGAATTCAGGAAGCTTGTGAGAATGGGGCGGAGATTACGGTACTTACCATGGGACCTGAAAAGGCGGAAAACTTATTGCGCTGGGTTGCATCCTATCCCGTTTCTCAACTGGTTTTGGTATCGGATCCTCTTTACCGAGGGTCCGATACCTTGGCTACGGCGAGAGTTTTGAGTACAGCGGCAGCTTATTTGGGAGGATTTGATCTGGTTCTCATGGGCAGACGAGCCATAGATGGAGAGACGGGGCATGTGGGGCCGGAGGTCAGCGCTTTTATGGGAATCCCCTGCATCACCAACGTAACTTCCATTACCAACATAACCTCCATCACAAGTGGAACCCCCCTTACCAATGTGACTTCCGTTGATACTTCTACAAAAGAGAATGTGACTTGCTTAAGATTGTTGGAACAGAAACGCCAGAGCTTGCAGGTCTCCTTGCCTGCCGTAATCACACTCTGCGGGGGCGGACAAGGTCATGAGCTGAGACCGGCCAGCATTTTGGGAATGAAACGAGCCAAGACCATGCCTGTTTTAAAGATTTCCAATGAAGAATTGGCTCTTCCTATAGATCAGGTAGGGCTGATAGGTTCTCCCACCTGGGTGGTAGCATTAAAGGATGTGGCTCCTATGAAAAAAGCCACTCGTTTTTATGATGATCCCCAAGAAGGGGCTGCTGCTATTTTAGAGCTTATAAAAAACTCTGATGTTTCAGATAAGGAAGAAAGCATTACTCTTATTAATAGTAAGGAAAGTTCAAGAGCATTACAGTCTAATGGAAAAATGAATTATGCTGAAACAAAATTCAACAAATCTATTTATAATGAAGAAAATTTTAGCGATAATCAAATGGACTTTAAAAATAATAAGAATACTGAGTCTTATCATATAAATAAAAGAGAAATAAAATCTCATCTCAATCTTAATGATGAAATTGGAATTAATGCGGTAAATACTAATGAAAACCCTCATGGGCTTCATGGTATTTTTGTCTATGAGGCAGAAGAAAGCGTTAAAGCTTCCTTACAGCTGATTTACCATGCATATTCTTCCGGGTGTAACACCCTTGCATTGGTAACGGGGAAGGAAGATGTAACGCTGGCAAATAAACTGATGATGGCAGGAGCGAAAAAAATCATTTTTTTAGGAATTAAACCTACAGAAGATGATTATTTCATAGGATGTTGCTTAGCAGAGGCTTTGAATCAAATTGCTCTGGAATCTTTGGTTTTTCCTGCAACGGTAAGAGGCAGAACGATAGCTCCCATCTGTGCAGCAAAAAAAACATTGGGAATTACGGCGGATTGCACCGAGGTCAGGTATCTTTCCCATGGAACCATCTTACAAATCAGACCTACTTTTGGAGAAACCAAACTGGCTGAGATTAAGTGCAAGACAAAACCTCAGCTGGCAACGGTGCGACCCAATATCTACCCCGATCCTCCGGTCATTGCCGGCACAGATTATTACGATGCAAATCCAACAGATAATAATATAAATGCCCTATCTATTTGCTATAAAACAAGTGAGTGGGTGCAGTTAATTGAAGAAGAAACGTTGAAGCAAACAGGATTGCTGGAAGCTACCGGTATTTTGGTGGGAGGTAAGGCTTTGAATCAAAATGACTTTCGGCTTTTGGAAAAACTTGCCTGGAAGTTAAACTTTCAGGTGGGGGCATCCAGATCCGCAGTGGATGGGGGAGCCGCTCCCTATGAAATGCAGATTGGGCAAACGGGGAAGACTGTGAGACCCAAGTTTTACATTGCCTTTGGTATTTCCGGAGCTGTTCAGCATTTGGCAGGCATGAAGGATTCCACTTTTATCATTGCCATTAATAAAGATAAAAAAGCTCCTATTTTCGATTATGCTGACATAGGTATTTATGGGGACTGGAAGGAAACCGCCGAAGAATTGATGAAATTAATTGAGGTCTAAATATCCAAGCATCCTTGTTTAGCGATAAAAAAACAAATATATTTGATCAAATTAGCATAATTATATGAGGCCAAAAGGCTAATATTACTTTTGACACCGGTAGATGAAAATATAAAGCAATAGAGTTGATTTTTATTAAATATCTTTTAAATTATTTTAAATTACACATTTTTCTTTTAAAATCATTGATTATTCTTAATCGGATTATTTTGTATACATAACGCAAGATATTGACAATAATATAACAAAGTGATAAACTAACTCATATTAAACAGAAATGATATTGGATCAAAATATAAAACTAGTTAAAATTTTAAAATGTTTTTCAACAATAATTACAAAATTTTATTGTTATAAAAATATTGGCCTATGACCCTGTATCATAAAAATAAGGCGTAACAAATTTATGAATAAAGGAGAACTTGAACACATGGGAAATATGAAAGTAATTACCGCAGAGGAAGCGGCATCTTGGGTAAAGGACGGAGACGTTGTTGCTAGCAGTGGATTTGTAGGCAGTGCTTGTGCTGAAGCCTTGACCAAGGCTTTGGAAAAAAGATTTTTGGAAACCGGATCTCCTAAAAATATCACTTATTTTTATGCTGCATCCCAGGGAAATCGAGACGGAAGAGGTGCCGAGCATCTTGCCCATAAGGGTTTGACAAAGCGAGTAATAGCAGGACATTATAATACTGCCCCCTCTATGGGTCAATTGATATTAAACAATGAAATTGAAGGGTATAACTTACCTCAAGGTACTCTATCCCAACTTTGTAGGGATATCGCCGCTCATAAACCGGGAACTATTACTCATGTAGGACTAAATACCTTTGTAGATCCCAGAAATCAAGGGGGAAAATTGAACGATATTACTACGGAAAATATCGTGGAGCTCATCGATGTCTTAGGTGAAGAGAAGCTGTTATACAAGGCATTTCCCATTAATATTTCCTTTATCCGTGGATCCTATGCTGACGAACTTGGCAACGTAACCGTACATAGGGAGGTTGGAACCCATGAGGTAACTGCCCTAGCACAAGCGGCCAAAAACTCAGGGGGTAAAGTAGTAGTACAAGTAGAAAAAATCGTAAAAGCCGGAACCTTAGATCCAAGACTGGTAAAAATCCCAAGGATTTACGTAGATGCTTTGGTCATCACTCAAGACCCCGTAGATCATCAGCAGAGCTTTAATCATCAATTTGATCCTGCTCTCTGTGGGGATCTTGTAGTGCCTGTAGACAGCATTGAAATTCCCCCGTTGAGTGCTAAAAAAGTTATCGGAAGAAGAGCGGCTATGGAGCTTCAACCGGATACAGTAGTCAATTTGGGAATTGGAATTCCTGAGTATATTTCAGCCGTTGCTAATGAAGAGGGAATCGGTGATTGGATGGTTTTAACTGTGGAAGCAGGTCCAATCGGTGGGGTACCTTGCGGCGGTTCGCAATTCGGAGCATCTGTCAATCCAGAGTGTATCTTATCTCAGCACGAGCAATTTGACTTTTACGATGGAGGCGGTGTAGATTATGCTTTCTTAGGGTTAGCTCAGGCAGATGAAAATGGAAATATTAACGTAAGTAAATTCGGTCCAAGAATTGCAGGATGTGGCGGTTTTATCAACATTACACAAAATGCGAAGAGAGTATTTTATTGCGGAACCTTTACTGCGGGCGGATTAAAGACTGAAATCAAGGATGGTGTCTTGACCATTTTACAAGAAGGAAAAGAAAAGAAATTTATCAAGGCGGTTGAACAGATCACCTTTAGTGGAGAATATGCAGTTAAAACAAACCAACCGGTCATGTATATTACCGAAAGAGCCGTATTTGAATTGAGAAAAGATGGGGTTTACCTAATAGAGGTGGCTCCCGGCATTGATATTCAAACGCAAATTATCGACCTGATGGAATTTACTCCAAAGATGGATGGAACACCTAAAATCATGGATGCAAGAATCTTTACGGATGCTTTAATGGGTCTTTCAAAATAACCTTATATTCTTTCTAATTAAGGAAATATGCCGGAAATAAAAGATAGGGCAGTCACAATATGATGATAATGGGGGCGGATAATATCCGCTCCTTCTTGCTTTTATGGTAATCTGAGACATCTTAAGGATTTTAGTTTTATGGTAACCTGCGAAATCTTAAGAATTTTAGATATGGTAATCCTCCACATCTTGAGACTATAGTTATAGTAATCTGGCACATCTTGGGGACTTTAGTTATAGTAATTGACAATATTAAATTTAAAAATTATTTTCTATTATAGATATAAAATTTATAAATATTAATTGCAATCTTACTAAAAAAGAATTAAAATATAAAAAATGGTAAATTTGTAAAGCTTATTTCTTTATAAAAGATTAGCTATGCAATGTAATTAATTTTATTGATAATTTGGTTATCAATGTCTTAACAATGAATTTTAGAGAGGTGTTACCAGTGAGAAATAAGCTATCGATTCCTATTATAAGCTGGATGAGGATTCCTACGAGAATCATGGTCGGTTTTTTTTCATTAATTGTATTTTTGATTATGTCTATTGTAGCCGGCATATTGGTACTCCAATGGGTATCAGATAAGCAATTTAATACATTTGATTCCTATGGGCAGGTCTCTAGGGTAGCTTTAAATGGATATGAACAATTTGTTGATATTCGTCTTGCCTGCCGTGGTATAACTATGCACAGAGGACAAGAACGAGCAAATGCCATAAAGGATGCAATAGAAAAAGAAAATATTTTTTATTCCTCTTTACCTGATTTATTAGGGAAACTGCCTGAGGGCGATGCACTAAAAAAAAGCTATGAAGACTACCACGCCGGATTTCAAACTTATGTAGCATATCTTTCTGCAGGGCAAGATGATGATGCGCTACAGTTTCTTGACAAAACTTTTGGTTCGATTGCTCAGAATGTGGATAAACAATTTCGTGATGTCATAAGCAGTGAATATGATAGTGGACGAGATGATATGGAGAAAACCCGGGACAATGGTACCACGGCTCAAATTATCATTGCTATTTTAGGTGCTATTTTAGTCATCTTAAATGCAATGTTTGCTATTCTTATTAGCAAAAGCATTGTAAATCCTTTGAGACTTTTAATGCGGTTGGGAGATTCTATGGAACAGGGTGAACTAATAACTCAAGAAGTTTTGAAGACTGATAGTTTACCAAACGATGAAATCGGCGATTTAATCAATCGTTTCCGAGGCATTAGTGGAAAGTTACATAATGTCATAGTAGAATCGGATGCTGCCGTGGATAGTGCCATTCGTGGTAACCTTAACACAAAAATTGATATTCCGGAGGCAAAAGGATATTATCATAATTTAGTTGATAATATCAATGAATTAATCTCTATTTTTAACCATTACTTAGATGTTTTGCCAACTCCAATCGTAATTATGGATACTGATTATAAAATGCAATATTCTAACCAAATGGCTGCTGCTGTTTGTGGCACCACGCCGGAAGGAATGATCGGGGAATATTGCTACAATATGTTTAAAACACCTCATTGCCGTACGAGTGAGTGTGCCTGTGGAATCGCAATGCGTACAAAACAAAGCTGCACCAAGGAGGTTGAGGCTCATCCCAATGGGTTAAACTTAGAAATTTCCTATATGGGATCACCCATTATTTTACATAACGGTCAAGTTTGTGGAGTCGTAGAGGTAGTTACCGACCTTACTCACTTGAAGCAGACCCAAAGGCAAACACAACAGACCAGTGCTGCCCTTGCAAGCTCTGCAAATGAGCTCAACAATACCACCGGTACAATTATTAATCATATCAACACAACTCGCCATGGGGCATCTGAGGTAAATGAACTTTCTAAGGAAGCTATGGAAAATGTATCCTTATCAGGCAAAAATATGGAAAATCTTCACAATTCGATGAACAGTATTGAAGCTTCCTCACAAAAAATCGTAAAAATAGTAAAGATGATTGAAGATATTGCCTTCCAAACTAATATATTGGCGCTCAATGCCGCAGTAGAAGCTGCAAGAGCCGGTGAACATGGAAAAGGATTTGCAGTGGTTGCCGATGAGGTGCGAAACCTTGCAGGAAAAAGCGCAGAAGCAGCCAGAGATACTGCCGCTATGGTACAAGAATCCATCACCTCCATACGCTCAGGTGTTGAGGCAACTGATGCCACGTCGGCTTCTCTTAATGCAATCATAGAAAGGATTGAAAAAATTGCAGGACTTGTGGGTGGCATTGTAGACAGCTCTGAGCTCAGTGCTAAAGAAATACGAAATATAACGGAAAACATCAATCAAATGGCGGAGTCAACTGCTAGGGATATTGAATCCTTGGGAATATAAATGGGCGGATAATATAATGATAATGAAGAAGGGGCGGTATTAACCGCCCCTTCTGTTGAATTCCAATTGAACCGCCCCATTGGATATGATCTGCTCGTTTTGGGTTGGGGTTACCCCATAAGTTTTATTTGTTTTTAAATTCAGCTGCTCTTTTTTCCAAGAAAGCTGTCATGCCTTCTGTTCTGTCCTCGGAGCAGAAAGGTGCGGCACAAGCTTCACCTTCTAAGGCTACACCTGTTTTTACATCTAACATGATACCGTTATTTACGGCAATCTTTGCTGCTTTAATAGCTAAAGGTGCCTTTGACATAATGGTCTTGGCAATTTTTTCACAAGCAGGGATTAATTCTTCGGCTGGAACTACCTTTTCAACCAAACCAATTCTGTAAGCTTCATTGGCATCGATCATCTCGGCTGTCATAATTAAATATTTTCCCATGCCTTTTCCTACAAGTCTTGGTAGTCTTTGAGTTCCACCAAAACCGGGGATAATTCCAAGATTTACTTCAGGCTGACCGAATTTAGCAGCTTCTGAGGCGATTCTCATGTCACAAGCCATAGCTAACTCGCATCCTCCACCTAAGGCAAAACCATTGATGGCACCGATAACAGGCTTGTCTATGCTTTCGATGAAATCCATAACCTTGGCTCCATCCTTCATCATTTGCTGTCCGTCTATTCCTGATAGGTTTACCATTTGAGAAATGTCAGCACCTGCTACGAAGGCTCTCCCTTCGCCTGTAAGTATGGCAACTTGAACAGCGGGATCCTTGTCAACCTCAGTAAAAACACTCATAAGCTCATTCAACACATCCTTGCTTAGAGCATTCAAGGCTTTTGGTCTATTTACGGTAACATAGGCGATACCGTCCTTGACTTCATATTTTAGATTTTCATACATATTGGATACTTCCTTTCACTTTTTAAAATATAGGTTATTGCAGAGTTATATTGGAAATAGAATACCATTTTTTTTCGCAAAATTCAATGCATTATATGTAAATAAATTGTCTGACAATTATGTTAATTTTTTATCAAAAACCATATTGATAAAAAATTAACTACATGATAACATTTGAATAATAAATGAACCTTTGGTTAAAAGTAAGTATGTTTCGGAAATATCATAATTATTTAAATTGTGTTATTCCTAACTATTAAAAAATTTTGGAGGTAGAGACAAATGGCAAATTTATTTTCAATTCCTCGCTACATAGTTTCCGGGGAAAATGCGATGCAGATGAGCACTCAGCACATCAAGGCTTTTGGTGAGAAGGCTCTTATCGTAACAGACGAAATTATGGTGAAACTGGGTAATGTGGACAAATTAACAGAAGCCTTGGATAGTGTGAATGTTAAATATCATATTTATGATGGAATCAACAGTGAACCTACTCACACTATGATCGATGAAGGTGTGGAGATTTATCTAAGAGAAAAATGTGACTTTCTCATAGGTATTGGGGGAGGAAGCCCACTTGATTCCTCTAAGGCCATCGGTGCAGTAGTAGCCAATGGCGGAGAAATCAAGGAATACATGGGTAAGCCTATTTTAAAAACCTTACCTCCAATCGTAGCCATTCCAACTACAGCAGGTACAGGATCTGAGGCCACTAAGGTATCCATCATTACCAATACAGATACAGATGTCAAAATGCTGCTTAACGATCCTAAATTGATGGCAGACTTAGCAGTAGTAGACCCCGTTTTTACATTGACCTCACCTCCTCACGTTACAGCTGCAACGGGTGTTGATGCTCTTACTCATGCCATTGAAGCTTATACATCCTCCAAAGCATTTTCCATGAGTGACATTTATGCTGTATCAGCAGTTAAAAGAATCTTTGAAAATATTTATGAAGTTTATACAAACGGAGAAAATTTACAGGCAAGAAGAGAAATGGCCATTGCTGCTTTGGAAGCAGGAATTGCATTTAGCAATGCTTCTGTAACCATCGTACACGGTATGAGCAGACCTATCGGTGCATGCTTCCACGTTCCTCACGGACTTTCCAACGCCATGCTGTTAAAGGTTTGTCTTCCTTTCATTAAATCCGGTGCAACTGCCAGAATGAATAACTTGGCAAAAGAAATCGGCGTTTATAGACCCGGTATGACAGCGGATGAAGGAGCAGAGGCATTTGTAGTAGCTACTGTAGCTCTTTTAAGAACCTTGAATATCAAGACTCCTGCGGAATTCGGTATTAACAGAGATGACTTCTCAAGACTGATTCCAAAGATGGCCGACGATGCTTTGGCCAGTGGAAGCCCCGGAAATACCAGAAGGGTGCCAAACAAAGATGACATTATGGAGCTTTACCATAAGCTTTGGTACTAATTTAAGAAATCATATAAAAGCCTGGATCTTATCGTAAGATTCAGGCTTTTTCAATGGTAGCAAAAAACATACCTTGCAATGAGCCACCCCTTAGGATAATCATTGAAACAGAAAATTTAAAAAAAAGAAAAAACTTCCAGTTATAATATTAGTCTTTCCTTGAAATTCATTGATTTTTTTTTTCTCTTGTGGTATTATAACAAGGTTAAAGAAGGAGAGAGTAATCATATGAAACAAAAGATCATCAATTTAGCTGTAATCGCTCACGTGGATGCAGGAAAATCCACTCTTGTAGACGCTTTTTTATCTCAAAGCGGGGTCTTTCGAGAGAATGAGGAAGTAGCCACTTGCATCATGGATAGTAATGATATAGAAAGGGAGCGAGGAATTACCATTTATTCTAAAAATTGCTCTGTTATGCATAAAGGAATTAAAATTAACATCGTAGACACTCCGGGACATGCGGACTTTTCGTCGGAAGTGGAGAGAATCATTCGAACGGTAGACACGGTAATTCTTTTGGTAGACTCAAGCGAAGGACCAATGCCCCAAACTAGGTTTGTGTTGCAAAAGTCTTTAGAAATTGGCCTTAACCCCATTTTGCTCATTAACAAAGTGGACAAGAAGGATCAGCGTGCCAAGGAAGTGGTAGATATGGTTTACGAGCTTTTCATGGAATTAGACGCTTCCGACAAACAGTTGGACTTCCCCATTCTCTACGGTATTGCCAAGCACGGAATCGCCAGAACAGAACTGGAAGATGACAACGACGATATTACACCACTTTTTGATACCATTATAGAGCATGTGGAGCCTTATCCCGATTATAACCAGGAGCCATTGCAACTGCAAATATCTACTTTGGCCTACGATGACTACATTGGCAGATTGGGTATCGGAAGAATCTACAAAGGAACCATCAAGACAGGTCAGTCTGTTTCCCTATGCAAAACCGATGGAACTATAGCCCAGCGAAAAGTGAATCAATTGTTTGTATATAGAGGATTAAAAAGAGTTCCGGTGGACATGGCTGAAAGCGGTGATATTGTGGTGGTAGCCGGAATTTCCGACATTTCCATCGGGGATACCCTTTGCAACGATAAGGAGCCATTACCCATGGATAGTATTCATATTGAAGAGCCCACACTTTCCATGAACTTTATGGTCAATAAATCGCCCTTTGCCGGTAAGGTTGGAAAATATGTAACTTCCAGACATATTAAAGAAAGACTGGAAAAAGAGTTGGAGGTTAACGTAGGATTGTTGGTGGAACCCTTGGAGACTACAGATGGCTTTAAGGTATCCGGAAGAGGAGAGCTTCACCTTTCCATCTTAATTGAAAATATGCGTAGAGAAAGCTACGAGTTGGCTGTTTCAAAGCCGGAAGTTATCATGCATAAGGACTCCCAGAAACATCTTGTGGAGCCCGTGGAGGAAGTGGTGATAACAGTGCCGGAGGAGTATTCCGGAGCGGTGATTTCGAAACTGAATTTAAGAAAAGGTACCATGACGGGAATGACCAACAAGGAAGGTTTTGTTCGTATGGAATATAAAGTTCCCACCAGGGGGCTTTTGGGCTTCCGTACAGAGTTTATCAACGATACCCGAGGAGAGGGTACCTTGGTGAGACGGTTTGATTCCTTTGAACCTCATAAGGGAGATATTCCCCAGAGAACCAATGGTGCGGTAATCGCTCAAGAGGAAGGGGTAGCAACACCATACGCCTTAAATAACATAGGAGAAAGAGCCACCCTGTTTATCCCTGCGGGCACCAAGGTATATGAAGGTATGATCGTAGGTATGAACAGCAGAAATGAGGACATGGTGGTCAACGCTTGCAAAGCGAAAAAAAGCACCAACATGCGTTCTGCCGGAAACGACGATGCCATTAAGCTTTCACCACCCAGAATATTTTCGCTGGAAGAAGCTTTAGAGTTTATCAACGACGACGAGCTGGTGGAAGTGGTACCCGATGATATCAGACTACGAAAGAAGTACCTGAAGGAATTAGATAGAAGAAGACAGAATAGATAAAATTTTAAGTTGAAAAATACAAATAATATCTTGATTAGAATCCCTTTTTATTATCTAAATTGCAAAGCTTTGAGCAGTTTTGTAAAAGGTTACTTTTGTTTGAGATATCAGTTTCCAAAGAGGAAACACTGTTGTAAGGACTCAGTTTGTTTCCTCTTAGTGAAACTGCTCTAAAACAAAATAAAACCTTTTAAAACTGTGAACTGGCTTTGCAATAGATAATAAAAACTTTCATTTTATCGATAAAAGGAGGATTCCTATATGTCGGAAAAAACTATAGAATTTCTGATTAAAGCAGGCATTGCAGTAGCCATTATAGTAATCGGCTACATTGTGATTAATGTGTTGTCCAGGGTTTTGAGAAAGGCATTGAGTAAAAGTAAGGTGGATGATGCCTTGATTCCCTTTGGGGTCAACTGCTTGAGAATTTTTCTTTGGGTTTTAATATTAGTTACGGCACTGAGTACCTTGGGAATTCCCCCGACGGCATTTTTAACGGCCATCGGTGCAGCAGGAGTAGCTATTGCACTGGCATTAAAGGATAGCCTAGGGAATTTTGCGGGAGGAATCTTAATTATTTTGACAAAACCTTTCAGCAAGGGAGACTATATAGAAGACTATCAAACATCAGGGAAGGTAGACAAAATTGATCTGCTTTATACTACTCTTACCACGTTTGACAATAAGACCATCACCATTCCCAACGGAAAACTGGCAAATTCCACGGTGGTTAACTTTACCAGAGCTGAAAACCGACGAGTAGATTGCACCTTCGGCATAGGTTATCAGGACGACATTTCTTTGGCAAAGTCAGTTTTGCAACAGGTGGCAGAGTCCAATAGCAAGATTTTTTCCGACCCGCCCCCCATTATCGGTGTAGCCAATCACGATGAAAGCAAGATTGCAATAGATCTTAAGGTTTGGTGTGCTACGGACGACTATTGGGATGTAAAGTACTTTTTAGAAGAACAGGTGAAGCTAGCTTTTGACGAAAAAGGAATCACCATCCCTTATAAGCAAATTGATATTCATATGAAGGGGCAATAATGAAAGTATATTTGGATAATAGTGCCACAACTAGACAGAATGACCGGGTAACAGAGCTGATGCTTCAATACATGAGAGAGGATTATGGAAATGCCTCCTCCCTCCATAGGATGGGACTTACCGGGGAAAAAGCCATCAAAGTAGCGCGAGAGCAAGTGAGCAAATTGCTAAACAATCAATTTGACCGGATAATCTTTACTTCCGGAGGTACGGAGGGAGATAATCAAGCTTTGTTTGGCATAACTCAAAGTCGAAAAAAATTAGGAAATAAGATCATTGTTTCTCAGATAGAGCATCCCGCGGTGTTAGAATCCTGTAAAAAGTTAGAAAATATGAATTTTCAGGTGGAATACTTGCCTGTGACCAAGGAAGGTTTTATAGATTTGAAGGCTCTTTCATCGGCTTTGGATGAAAAGACAATTTTGATATCTATTATGACGGTAAACAATGAAGTCGGTACGGTACAGCCTATTAAGGAAATATCCCAAATGGTAGGTACCCTTAAAATGAATTCTGAAAAAGGAATAATCCTTCATACTGATGGGGTGCAGGCAAAAACTGCTCAGGACTTCGAGGCATTAGGTCATGCAGATCTGGTTACCATCAGCGGACACAAAATGTATGGTCCAAAGGGAATAGGGGCTCTGGTCTTTAAAAATGGTCTTTCCATACCTCCCATCCTCTACGGAGGGGGTCAGGAGGGCAATTTACGATCAGGAACGGAAAACGTGCCTGCCATTGTTGGCTTTGGGTTGGCGGCAGAGCTTTTTAAACAGGGACAACAAAGGGTAAATAATAAATGCCTTAAATCCTATTTGTGGCAAGGGATTACTGCCGAACTTGAGGATGTTTCTCTCAATGGGGTAGAGGATTACCAAAATCCTGGGCTGAGTAGCCCATATATTTTAAGTGTAAGCTTTTTGGGTACTCGGGGAGAAGTACTCCTACATACTTTGGAGCAGGATGAAATTTACGTTTCCACAGGATCAGCGTGTTCTTCCCATAAAAAGGGCGGAAGTCACGTATTAAAAGCCATGGGAAAATCCCATAAGGAGATAGAAGGAGCCATACGATTCAGCCTCAGTCATGAAAATACCGTGGAAGAGATGGATTATGTCATAGAAAAAGTGAAAAAAGCAGTATTTCGGTTTAGAAAGTTAGGGAGTTTCAGGTGATGGAAAATACGAATGGTAAAGAATTGTTAATTGTGCGGTACGGTGAAGTTGCCTTGAAAGGTCTCAATAAACCTTACTTTGAGAGGATGCTCATTGAGCGAATCAAAAGAAATTTAAAGGAATTTGACGGGATCACTGTAAAAAGACATGAAGGCTTGATCTTTGTGCGAGGTCAGGGAATTTTGAATGAAGAGGTCATTATTAGAAAAATCTCCAAGGTCTTTGGAGTAGCCTCCATCAGCCCAGCCGTGGAAGTGGATTCTGACATGGAAATCATCGGTGAAGAGGCTGTTTCCTATATGCAGAAGATTTTAGAAAAGAGAAATATCTCCACTTTTAAGGTAGAAGCTCGTCGAGCGGATAAGACTTTTCCTGTAAAATCTCCTGAAATAGGAAGAACCATAGGAGCTAAAATTCTTATTGGTTGCAAGGTTTTGAAGGTTGACGTGCATAAGCCGGATTGTCACCTTTTTATCAATGTAAGACGAGATAAAACCTATATTTATGAAGAAAAGATCTCTGCTTATGGCGGATTGCCTTTGGGAACCAACGGAAAAGGCTTGCTACTTCTTTCCGGGGGAATTGACAGTCCCGTGGCAGGTTGGATGATGGCTAAGCGGGGTATGCTTTTGGAAGCTATGCATTTTCATTCTTATCCCTATACCAGCGAAAGAGCCTTGGAAAAAGTCAAAGATCTGGGTAAGCTGTTATGCTCTTATTGCGGTAGAATTCATATGCATTCCGTCAATCTTTTGCCCATTCAGGAGCAGATTGTTGAACACTGTCCGGAGGAGGAAACCACCTTATTGGTCAGGCGCTTTATGATGCGTATAGCTCAAGAGATTGCTATTAAATCAGAATGTATGATGTTGATCACAGGGGAAAATTTAGGCCAGGTGGCCAGCCAAACAGCAGAAGCCTTGGTGGTAACGGATCATTCCGTTCAAATGCCGGTTATGAGACCACTCATTGCCATGGATAAAGTTGAAATTATGGACTTGGCCAGAAACATCGGAACTTATGAGACTTCCATTTTGCCCTATGAAGATTGTTGCACTGTATTTCTACCAAAGCATCCCGTAACCAAACCCAAGCTTCCTAAGATTTTAGAATCGGAGAGCAAGCTTGATGTGGAAAAACTGGTAAAGGAAGCCGTGGATTCGGCGGAGCTCTTTACCCTGTATCCATAAATAATTCTTTCGACATAATTAGTGAAATTTCCCTCTTTTCTCTTAAAGACAGCTTGTCCAATGGGCTGTATAATATGAGAAAAGGGGTTTTTTTAATATGTAGGAAATATCGTAAAAACGGTATTGACGGAATATCAAAGAAACATGTTTACCAAAGGTTGTCCTAATGGACGCAGTTGGAATACAAATCTTTGATTCCGTCATTTCTACGTTATTATTCGGCAGTTCAAAGTAGAGAAATATTTGATACGGCCGTTAATATAAGCGAAAGGAGCGGGAAATAGTGAAATTTGAAAATGCGGGACAATACTTAGTCGTATATTTAAAGGGGGAAATCGATCATCATTCTGCTGCGGAAATCAGAGAGGAAATTGATGAATACATAGATAGAATAAAGTGTAAGCTTTTGATTTTAAACTTTGAAGAGGTGACCTTTATGGACAGCTCAGGCATTGGAATCGTCATGGGCAGATACAACAAGATGAAAGGGCTAGGAGGCAAAGTTTTTGTAGATGGCTGTGGAGCTTACGCGGATAGAATTTTAGAAATGTCAGGGATTTATACCATTGTACCCAAGCTACAGTTGGATTTAATGGATGAGATGGCTGAATTATAGATATTACTTGGGAACCTAATAGTGGCAAGTGGTATCGGCTTTTTTATCATACTTTGTCGGGACTATTAGGTGTGGGAGTAATACGATTAGAAGATGAATGATTGGGAAAGGAAAACTGTAATGAAAAACAGAATTAAATTAGAACTTCTAAACCGCTCTGAAAATGAAAGTGTTGCAAGAGTCTGTGTAGCATCCTTTGTAGCAAATTTAGACCCCACCATGGAGGAAATAACAGAAATTAAAACTGCCGTTTCCGAGGCGGTAAGCAACGGCATCATTCACGCTTATAAAGATGATGAGGAAGGGATTGTAACGGTAGAGTGTTATGAGGAGGAGAATCGGCACATAAGGATTGTGGTTTCAGATGTGGGGGCAGGCATTGAGGATGTGGAGCAAGCCAAAGCACCTCTTTATACGTCAAAGCCTGCCGAGGAACGTTCCGGTATGGGATTTACCGTAATGGAAAGCTTTATGGATAGGGTCATAGTAGAATCGGAAGTAGGAAAAGGCACAAAAGTGACCATGATTAAAGTATTGGATAGCACCTATGAGTTATAATCCAATGTTAAAGGAAGATACATATAGCCTCCTGAGGGCAGCTCAAGAAGGGGATGAGGAGGCTAAAGAACAGTTGATTGCATCCAACACAGGGCTTGTTAAAAATATCGCATTAAAATTTGCAAGCTCTTCTTATGAATTGGATGATTTACTTCAAATAGGTTTTATTGGTCTTTTAAAAGCCATTGAAAAATTTGATGAAAAATTCGATGTAATGTTTTCTACTTATGCAGTTCCTATGATTCTGGGGGAAATAAAAAGATACCTCAGGGATGATGGTCGCATTAAAATGGGTAGGCAGATTAAGCAAGATATGAAGCTCATGGGGCATATGCAGGAGGAATATTACAATCTTCACGGTAGGTATCCTAAAATCAGCGAGCTGGCAGCCATGATGAATTGCAGTCCGGAAAACATCATCAATCTAATGGAGGCCAAGGATGCTCTGCACAATCTGGAAAGCCTAGATGATCCGGATAGGGTTGAAAAACAGGGAATAGAATTGGCCACGGAAACGGAAGAAAGCCATGTGAATATGATTCAATTAAAAAGTATCATCAGTAGCTTACAAGAGAAGGAAAGACAAATTATTGTTTTAAGATACTTTAAGGACAAAACTCAACAAGACATTGCCAACCAACTGGGGATTTCCCAAGTTCAGGTATCAAGAATCGAAAAAAAAGTTCTAGAAAACATGAGAAAAAATTTAGAATGAATTAAAATGAAAATGTACGAAAAAACTTCGCTTATTAAGCGAAGTTTTAGCTATTGTGAGTTCAACATATTCGCAATCCACGGATGAACATACCTAATGGGGAAGTGTAAAATGTTGCAAGGAACATATTCATTTAACTTGTACACATGATTAATAGTGTAACTTGTTCCATTCAGGAGCATCTCGATTCCATTCAGGGTATTCCAAAATTTCAGGAGCAGGATAATCCACGCCTAATATGCCTACCACATCACCTGCTGTGTTGTAAATCGGGGCAAACGCAGACCATACGGGATCGCTTAAATCTCCCGCATTATCCCAAGCAGATAAGGCAGCTGCAGGAGTTCCGTTTAAAGCGTCCACAAACTGACCTTCTATTTCATATTGTGCCATCCAATCATCCGGTTCAGGAGAGCCGTCCACGGTAATTTCAAAATAATCATCCAGGGGATCAGAATCCACAAGAATATATACATAATATGCTCCGGTGGAGAGGCGAATGTTATCTAAGACTGATTTTAATTCTCCATATTCTGGACTGTTTTGACCTTTTCCTGATTGAAGCAGTGCTTCAAGGTGGTCTGCAAATTCACCATTTAGTTCCATAACGCTATTAGCGGCAATAATCAGTACATTATCCTTTACCTCTTGAACCACAGTAGGTACTTCCACATCGGCAGGATTGACCTTTTCCTCTTCTGGGTTTTTGGAACAACCCCATAAGCTCAAGCTCATTGCAGCAATCGTTAAGACCAAAATGAATCTCTTGCAAAATCTATTCATAGTGAATCTCCTCTAAATAAAGATTATTCTAAAAATTTAAATAATTTTTTTAGAATTTGATTAATTTTAACATAATTTTCAGATAAGATACAAGTATTTTTCAATAAATAGACAAGATTTAACAATTGTCAGAATATTCAGATGTATATTTAAAAATTTTTTTATTTTTTTTGGTTATTACAAAAGAAATATGTTGCAAAAGTTTCTGAAATATAGTTAAATTATATTACGTACTGTTAAAATTCTAACGAAAGCATTGTTACACTTATAAATTATGTGTTAATATTAACCTAAATTGTAGGAATAACAAGTTAGAATTAGAATTCAGACATCTGCACCTGAGAAAGGGTGAAAAGTTAGAAATAATATAAGGAGGCGTTTACATGAACTTTCAATTGACGAAAGAAC
>CAYWVS010000043.1:0-25597 GCA_964461765.1 uncultured Anaerovorax sp. | reverse complement strand
TGGCTAAGGAAATGATGAACTTCACAAAGAACAACATTCTGACTCAGTCTGCTCAATCTATGCTTGCTCAGGCTAACCAGATCCCTCAGGGCGTTCTTCAGTTACTTAGATAGTTTAGGTCTTGGAATGGGCAGAGTTAGGGTTAGGGGATTAATTCAGCTACTTGTCCCATTCCCCTATCACTTAGAAAGTTTCTCGGTAGTATAAAATTGAAAAAGTTTATGGATATTTTAAGGCGAGCCTGTAGCTCGCCTTTTAGTTTTTTTAATAATGTTATTTTATAATAAGTTGTTCTTCCAATTCTTGAATACGAGCCTGTCGCAACTCACTTTCTTTCTCAGCTTTCTTGAGTTCTCGTTCGGCTACCTTCCGTTCTTGCTCAGATTTTAAAAATTGTTGCTCCAATTTCATAGCTCTTTCACGCCCTCGTTCGGCCCTTTCACGCTCTTGCTAATAAAGTATTTATCTCAAGAAATTTAAACATCAGGAAAACGAGACTGGGGCTCGCATTACTACATATCATGAACTCATATTTTTAGTAAAAAGGAATGAAATTTATAAAAAAATAAAGAGAGGGACACACAGGACAACATAGTATGGTATTGTGCTATTGAGTGATAGTGGAAATACATAATACTATCACAAAATTAATTATTTGTTAGTAGAAATCACACCTTGGAAACAAGTGCAAGGTGTGATTTTTATGTGACAGAAAGGAGTAATTTATATGTCACAATGGAATCACATGACCAACTCGTTTTTCGAGAAAAGCGGAAAAACAGTCACATACTGTAGGTATGGTCGAAATTCAACCTCAGGGAATATGTGCAACTGCACAGAAGTTCCTTACTCTCTTCAGAAACCAAAGGAGGTGTCAATATGTATGTAGATTATGCTTACTACATCCAGGATTACATTGGAGAGCCCATTGATGAAGCCCATTTCCCTCGTTACCTAGCTAGAGCTTCTGAGGCTATTGCCTCCATAATCCGGTACCGATCTACTGACAACTTTGATCAGTTAGATGATCTGACTAAAACTTTGTTTAAAAAAGCTATTTGTGCCCAAGTGGAGTATTACGCTTTCAATGGGATATCGTTGGCCAATGACAGTTATGTTACAAGCCATTCCGGCATAGACGGGTGCTCCGGAAATTCTACGAAGTCCGGAAATCTTAGCAGTTCTTTAAATATCGGATGCACAGAACGTATGGGATGTAACGGGGGCAGTAAAGACAAACTCCATATTGTCTGCACCAAAGCTCTCTCTCTATTGGCGCAAACCGGTTTACTGAATCTTCAAGCTTTGCCGGTGGGTCAACCTATTTGGTCCGGAGGTTGTTTGTAAAATTTAGAATTAGTTGAGAGGCTAATTGATTTATTAGCCAGAAAGGGAGAAAAATGAAAGATAAAAAATTAAATAATAATTACAGGAGGTACAACTTATGAAAACATATGTAAAACAAGAATTTATGGTGTCCGGTCAGATGATATTTCGGCAAAACACCCCCACTTTGGTTTCTGACAGTACAAACATGATTCAATTTGCCTTTAGCTTTAATGAAGCTTGGGAAGACATCAGCAAAACAGCGATTATTGTTACAGCGGGTATTGCGTACACTTGCCCTATTTTGGATGACGGTACCATAGCGGAAGAGATTATGCCCGTGTTGCAGCCCGGGAAATGCTTTGTTTCCGTGTTTGGAAGCAGTCTTAACACAGCCAACACTTGTACACTGATTATTAATAGTAGCGGTTACAGTGCCTTGGTGCCTCCGGAACCACCTGAGCCTGGTCAGATTTATGTGAAAAGTGTAGCCAACCAGATTTACTTCATACGAGAGAATTTGGGAAATTTCGAATATTCTTTGGATGGACAAATATGGAAGGTGGTTTCCGGTGGCGGCGGTGGAATCAGTGGCAAATCCCCTTACATCGGTGAAAACGGCAACTGGTATCAGTTTGATGATACCACTGGGGCATGGATTGATACAGGAGTTAAAGCCGAAGGTTTGCAGGGACCTTCAGGGTCCAAAGGTGATTCCGGCGAACCTGGTCTTCCCGGTGTTGGTGTTCCAACCGGAGGAAATGTGGGTCAGGTACTGGTAAAGCAAAGTAATGATGATTTTGATACAAAATGGGTTGACCAGTCAGGTGATGGTGTTCCAACCTTAACACTTAATGTTGGAACAGGTGGAGATTTTGAAAAGTTATCTGACGCTATTGCTTATGCAAAAACATTAGACATTTTAAGTTTAAGGATAACATTTGTGTCTGACGTAACGGAAATATCTCAGGTGAGAATATCAGGATATTCTTTTAAACAAAAAAATATATCTATATTGATTAATTGGAATAGTTATACCTTATATTTCAACAATACATCTCTAACGTCTTACGCATTGGGTTTTGACGACCTTTCAGATATTTTTCTAATTAATCTTAGAATTGTTACAAATACTACAAAAACAAGTATGTTTATATTGGATATTAATACAGGAATATCTTGTAAAATTTTTGGTTGGTATATCGAAAACACTGGAGGCGTAAAAGTAGATCGTGCATTGTCCTTGTATGGATGTTCGGATTTTTGTGAAACGTACCACCTGCCAGGAGATCCATCGTTCAATAAATCTGCCAAAAACTGTACGATAGCATTGTTCGCTGATAGGAATTCAACTATTACATTATGGACACCTCCTACATTTACAAACGTTACGACACAATATTCTCCTGTTAAAAATACACTTGGAAATAGTAATAGTTATATTTCAGCGCCATAAAAAACTTTATTTAAAAAGAAAGGAAACAAAAATTATGAAGTACATTTTAATTGAAAATAATGTTATCGCCACCCATGACGACAACCAAGATGTGACTGGTTTATATGCACAAAACGCCTATGAATATGTCACAGATGACATTTTACCGCAAGATGAATATGGCAGATATTTGCCATTAGATGAAGAGCTTACAAGCAAAATAAAGTCAAATTATTTTTCTCCAGAGAGAAATCGCCAGAGGGTGTATCTGACGGATAAACTCATTGAATATAAAGGAGAGCTGATTACAGTTAATGAATGTAATGAACTTCTTAAATATTACATTGGAGAACCTGAGGCAGATGAGCTTATAGCCAAGAAAATCGTTGCAAGGGAGAAAATAAGAAACAGGTATCCAGAATAAAAACAATACATAAATGGGGTAATGAATATTAAAAAAACGCTTAAATTTAATAAGTCTATACTTTTTTCTAAAAGTACAAAGATTTAATAATTATTTGAAAAATCCTTGCACTTTTTTCATGGTTAAAGGGCTGTTGCAAAACCACAAATGTGGTTGCAGCAGCCCTTTTTGATATTATTAAATGATTTATTCTTATCAAAACAAATCCTCAATGCCAACTAAATTAACATCTTCCCTATTTTCTGCTAATTGACACAGTGATGGGTGGAATCCGGATTTAGAAAATAAATAAAATCTTTTTTTCTCCCCAAAAATAATATTTTGTGACTTTCTCTCTAAATCTTGAAGGATTGACGGATCCAAATGCGCATTTCTCCATTTGCACTCACCATATAGGGTAAAAACATGGTTACCGGCGAGTAAATCAATTTCTTCTTGTCTCTTCTCAATCTTATTGTTGCCCCACCATTTGCCGATTGGTTTTGGTATAAATTCAAGTTTTCCACTTCTAATCATTTCTATTAGATATTGTTTGCAAATTTCTTCAAAAGCGATTCCCATAAAGGTATCTAGTTGATTTTTTACTATTAGTTCATAGGCGTTAACGGGGTCTATCATTGATATCATATCCTTGTTGGGAAACACAAAGCGATACCAAAATCTAAAGAAGTTGTCATTAATTGAGTAAATTGTTTTGCGACTAGATAATTTTTCCCCCCAGGGTACCTCTTTTTTTACTAGCTGGAGGTTTTCTAATGCATTGATGTATTTTGCACATTTTGCAGTATCTTCCTGAATTGCTGAAGCTATTTGGTTCAGTTTGGAGCTTCCTCCGGCTATGGCTTCTATGATACTATTATAGACTGCAACTTCTCGCACCTCACTTTTTAAAAGCATTTCAGGCTCATTAAACATTAATGAATTTGGATTAAATATTAAATGATTGATATTTTCTATGATGGATTGATTATCATCAATTAAAGTTAAATACTGAGGTATGCCACCAAAGATGCCAAATGCCACTAATTTATCTATGGAATCATATTTATCATAAAATTTTGTGCTCTCAATGTAATTAAAAGCTTTTAAATGAATTTGAGCCGTTCTCCTGCCATATAGAGGACTTTTTTGTCCCATCACTTCCTTTTCCATGAAGCTGACATAACTGCCACAAAGAATTATAAAGGCTTTCGTCTTTGAAAAATAATGGTCTATGGCATGCTGCAATATAGACATCAATGATTTATTTTCTTCTGCTAAGTAAGGAAATTCGTCAATGATAAGCAGCAACTTTTCTTCCTTAGCCTTTTCCGCTAAAAATTCAAAAGCAGCGTTCCAATCCGGAAATTTAGGATAATTTGCTGAAATTCCATAGAACTTATAGACTTTTTCACAAAAATTAGCAAGATTTAAAGGATCATTTCGTTCTTGTGCAAAATAAAATATTCCTTTTTTATTTTTGTAAAACTCTGAAATTAAGGTGGTCTTTCCAATTCTCCTACGTCCATATAATATCAGCATTTCAAATTTATCACTTTGATATGTTTGATTTAATAGATGTAGTTCATTTTTTCGTCCTATAAACATTTATAACAAACCTCAATTTACTGAAACTAAAGTAACTAACTTTAGTTTCAATTATACATGATTAAATTATTCTGTCAATTTAAATTTTAATTTTAAGTATGTTATTTTAATTTCGTTATTTTAATTTCAATTATATTTGCTTAGGCTAACTATATCCTAATATTGAAGAATATCGACTTTAGGGTAAGGGGATTAATTCAGCTACTTGTCCCATTCCCCTATCACTTAGATAACTTCTCGGTAAGTATAAAATTGAAAAAGTTTATGGATATTTTATCTTTTTCCTCTTCCCCCGGTAACTTCTTTAGCTCCAATAGATGAAACTCCAATTTATCATTGTACAAAAAGTCTTCTTGGTCCATTACTCTTTTTAGCTTCTATCTCCGAACAATATGTACTATCCCCAATTGCTTTAAGTTTACGGCATGCTCCAGAAGGTCACTAGGTGTTACAAATAATGCTTTTACCGGCAAGTCCACTCCGCTTATTTCCAGTAATTTTTTAAAGGAATCCATGAAACCCTTTGCCAGGTTTATGGTGTCTTCCAAGTGCTCAGTGCCTAAAACTTCAAGTTTGCTGTTAATAGGATCGGGACATTCCTTAGCTTCTAGGCTCTTTGTACTCAAGAAGTCTGTTACCTTCTCTTCGGAGAACTCTTCTAAAACATCGTATAGCTCTTTAGCCAGTACCTCCGCTTCCGGTATCTTTTGCAGGGTATCGACATTAGATTTTTTTAAAAATATATCTTCATTTGGTTCCTGGGGCAATATTTCTGTATTTGATGCATTTGGTAACATATTTGATACTAAATCAGCCAGGCAAACCTTAGTGGCCATGCTCACCCCTACCTGAAGCAAACCATCCTTTATAATGATTTCATATTCCTTGCCGCAATCCAGATAACACTGGTACACAAATTGGGAACAAATCATAGCGCCTTCTTCATGAGTCAGCTTAGTGATAAGTTTATCCAATTCCAAGCAAGCCATCTTCAAAATATGATTAGTAATTTTCTTCCAGGGAAGTGTAGGCAAGAAATTCCGATAGATCAGTAATCCTCCCAGCAACACTAGATCTGGAAAATTATACTTTATTTTCTTATCTAAATAAAACCTTGCCGCATTCATAAGAGGAATCGGATCCCGGGGGGGCTCCATACGTAAAAGATAGGCTTTATCACCATCCTTTTCATCATAACAACAGCTGAGTTCGATCCCATTGCGGCTCATCTCCACAATACGATCCTCCGTATAAATCATAGCCGAATGGCTTACATCAGAATTGGTCAATTTTGCAATGCACTTGCTCACCCAACTGTCACCGGCTTGAAAGATTAAAATATCTCCTGGCTTCATTTTATTCATAATAAGGCTCCTTTCTTTTTCACATATTTACATTTTTGTTTTCTTTAAATCTTATACATTTTTTAATGAAAATAATTTTCAAGGCATTGCCCAAGCTCCCCTTTGGGCAACTCAAGTGACTGCAAGTTTAACCCATCTCAATAGTGGTAAAATCATTTTCTAATAAATCTATCAGCAAAAGACGCTTTGAAAGCACCGCTCCTCTCCCTATCAGCAGCTTTATGACCTCGCCACATTGAATAAAAGCCGTGGTGGCAGCTACAAAGGAAAGACTTCCCCCTTCCGCTTCTATGTCTGCACCTTCTTTCCATTGTTCTTGATAGATCAGTCTAATGGTATTGTCTTTCGGTAAAATAGTAGTTACTTGTCCATACCAGCCACCAATGGCACCATGAACTAATGGAATTGAAAGCTTGTGACAATGATCCGCAAGAACCAATCGAGTGGGGATGTTGTCTACTGCATCCACTACCACATGATGCCCCCACAGAATTTCTATGGCAGTTTCATTATTCAGAAGTTTTTTCATAGGATTAATTACTGTATTAGGGTGTATATGCTTCATTTGATTTTGGATTGTTGAAACTTTAGCCATGCTTAAATTACTTTCCATAGAAAAAAGTTGACGATTTAAGTTGTTTTCACAGAAAACATCATCATCTACTATGGTAATCTGACCAATTCCCGCCCTTGTTAACATTTCAATAATATACCCACCTAAGCCGCCGCAACCTACCACGCATACACGTTTTTGTCTTAGACTCTCCTGCTCACTTTTAGAAATACTTAGGGTATTTTTATTACAGTTAACCATAGCTTAACCTCCACTCCTAAACATCATATCTAAAATTATTTTATTCTAATACTTATATACTGTAAAGAGTTTTAATTTTATAGATTAATTTACATAAAATTTTTTATATATCTATGCAAAAAAAATGCTTTATGATATAATGAAAACAACGTTTTTAGATTCTTCAATAGTTAAAATTTTATTTTTTGGAGGTACTATATGTGGGTGTTAGTAATCATGTATCTGCTACTGATTCCGGGAGTAGCATTTTTCGTTTTGGCAAAGCACAAATTTGGCGTTGATAACCCCAAAACAGTGGCTATAAAGGCCGCGTGTACCGTCATCGCGGTTTTAGCTGCTATTGTTGGAACTGCTCAGTCTCCGGATCATGCTCATATTTATGCCATATTTATCGCCGCAGGTCTAGTTTTGGGTTTGGTTGGTGATGTGGTAATCTGTCAAAAATCAACTATGAGTTTTTTATTTGGAATGGTTTATTTTGCAATAGGTCATCTATGCTATATTGTGGCATTTACTCGTATTTCTCGACATATTCTTTGGAGCATTCCCGCCTTTATAATTATATTTCTATCGATCGTTTTTATTGCCCGTAAAATACATCTTCAACTTGGTAAAATGTTGATACCCACCATTGTTTACTGTTTGATCATTACCATTATGGTGAGCTTTGCAATTACCATACCCTTTTCTAACAAATATGGGTACTTAATATTTTCGGGAGCCATACTCTTTGCCATCTCCGACGCAATGTTGGCATATGGAGTATATAAAAGCGCACAAGGTCTGAAGCGTGATATGTTTGGTCTATACTGCTATTACATCGGTCAATCTCTGTTTGCTGTAAGTACTTACTTTCAATACTAAATTCATATAATTGTACCAAGCGCAAAAGCTTCACTTAAATTATGTTTTGGCTTTTGATGTTGATAAAATAGTTTAACTAATACTGGAATTTAAGGAGGATGATGGTATGTATGGTTACATGGGAAAGCTGCTATTTGTGGATCTCACCAATGGAAAAAAGGAAATAGAACCCCTTAATGAACAAGTGGCAAAGGATTTTATGGGTGGTCCGGGGTTGGGAGCCAAAATTCTTTATGACAGAATGCCTGCCCATGCAGATGTATTTGGGGCAGAAAGTATGATAGGTTTTGTATGCGGTCCTATGAATAACACAAAAGCTTTATTTGGCGGGCGCTATACAGTGGTTTCAAAGTCCCCGGTGACAGGGGGTTGGAATGATGCAAATTCAGGAGGATATTTTGGTCAAAGGCTCAGAAGAGCCGGATTTGATGGAGTCTTTGTGAATGGAATATCGGAAAAACCTGTATACCTCTTGATAGAAGATGGAAAAGCGGAAATCATGGATGCTTCGGAACTCTGGGGTTTGACAACCAGAAAGGTGGAAGATTTCCTTCAGAAAAAACACGGGGATACTGTCAGCATCGCACTGATCGGTCCCGCAGGTGAAAATTTGTCTTACATAGCAGCGATTATGAATGATGGGCATCGGGCTACAGCTCGAGGAGGTCCCGGTGCAGTTATGGGTTCCAAAAAACTAAAGGCTGTGGTGGTAAAGGGCAGCGCTGTCACACCTGTGGCTGATCCTAAAAAGCTTTCCCAGGGAAATCGTACCATTACCTTTGCAGAGGTGAAAAACTTTATTAAAATTAAAGATCATAGAGATTTTTTCTTTTATGGAACAGGTGGAACCTATGTGGGTTCAGTAAAATCGTGTGATACAGGCTTTAAAAACTGGACGGGAACAAATCTTTTGTATACAGTAGAGGATGCTAAGCATTTGTCTTCTCAGTCTTTAAAAAAATATAAAACCAAAAAATACGTTTGCTCTAGCTGTCATATCGGTTGCAGTGTTTTTATGAGAATGGAAACGAAGCGATGGGGTACCTTGGAAACCACCCGTCCTGAGTACGAGACCATGGGAGCTTTTGGGGCTCTGATGTTGAATAAGGATGTAGAATCTGTATGCATGGCTAATGAACTCTGCAATCAATACGGCTTTGATACCATTTCCACGGGCTCCACCATTGCATGGGCTATGGAGTGCTATGAAAAAGGCAATGAGGAGAGCCGTTTAAGAAAAGAATTAAATGGCATAAAGCTGAATTGGGGAAATGGCGAAGCAATAGTAGAGGTGCTGAAGCTCATGGGAGAAAATAAAGGCATCGGTGCAATTCTTTCCAAGGGGTCTCAAAAGGCAGCAGAAATATTAGATGAAGGTTTTGAGTATTTAGTGGTAGCCAGTGGCATTGAGCAACCACAACATGACCCACGATACATATACGGTCTGGGGCGTACCTATCTATGTGACCCCACACCCGGTCGCCATGTAAAGGGAGCCGTTGGAGCCACCACCCTTGACGATGGCTTTGATTCGGAGACTTCTCTTCTGAATACGGGGGCTGCCGATGTTGAGGCTGTAGTGGAGTGCGAGCTGATGAATTCCAGTGGAGCCTGTGCCTTTGGATATGCCAATGCCCAATTGGGAGAAGAGATAAAGGCAAATGTCAACGCTGTCACAGGTTTTAATTACAGTAAAGATGATTATAACAAATTAGGTCAGAGGATGTTTACCATGCGCCAAGCTTTTAATCTGCGAGAAGGCATCTATCGTAAGGATTTAAAAATGTCAGATCGTATGGTTCGCCCATCCTTTGATGCCGCTTTAGAAAATAAAACTTTAAACTTTGATCTCATGGTTGATAGCCTTTATAAGGAGTTGGGCTGGTCACCGGAGGGTGTTCCAACCTTGGAAAAGCTTCGTGAATTAGGCGGGTTAGAAAACGTAATTCATGATTTTTACAATGAAAAATAACAGAAAGGATGGTTCATATGAAAATAAATTTACATATTCCCTTAGCCGGTACCTCCCCCTTAAAGCGGAAGGTAAAAATAGATGCACCTGAAGGAGCTACGGTAGAAGAAATCGTCAATTTATATATGCAGAAGTTTAATGCAAATGATGTCCTAAACCACAAAATAGGAGTTAGCATCTTAATCAATGGCTCCCGGGGGGGCTTCCAACACAAACTGAAAGATAATGACCGTGTGGAGGTATTCAAACCTAGGATCCATGGGTAAAACAAGCTGTTTGTACTTATTGGTTACTATAAAAAAACATTGTGGTAAACAAAAAAGGTGAGTCACCCCTCACCTTTTTTGCCTGCTCTGTACCTTTCTGTACCTTAGAGAATAACTGTTAATTTGAGAAAACCAAATATTTTTTTACATAATAATATTCCATCTTTACTTAATGGCTATTATTCTCAAAATGACTGGATCATGTTTATCGTACTTTGCAAATCCGGTTTTTTCTTCTGATAAAAGTATCCGGAACCCGGCTTGTTTTAAGCGTTTCTCCATTTCCTCTTTAACAATGAATCTGCGGTAGTGGTTTTCATAGATAAACTCGTTATATCCTATTTTTTCTCCTAACCCGAAAATACAATCTTTTATGCATCTTGTTTCGATAAAGAAAAGTCCTCCATCCTTGAGGGATTGATAGACTCTCTTTAACAACATTGATTCTTGATCTAAAGTGATGGTATGGATGGTAAAACGGCTGTAAATATAATCAAACTTTACTTTTTCAAGTAATTTGGTATGGATAAAATCCCCGGAAGTAAAATGAATATAGGGAAAGGAATCTTGTAATCTGCTAATGGCATTTTCTGCTTGGTCAACGGCCGAAACAGTCACCCCATTCTTTGCAAAATAAATGCTGTCCCTTCCATTTCCGCACCCTAATTCCAAGAGCTTTGCTCCCGGCTTTATCAAATTATCTTCCAACAATGTAACGGCAAAATCAGATGGTGCTATAGGTGCTTGATGATTCTCATAATATGCAACCCAATAATTTTTATCCACTTTCTTTTTCCATTTCTCAAAATTAATTAGATATTTGCTGAATTATTGCATTATCCTCAATGTCCCCTAAAACCGTATAACCCAACGGAAGCACCACATTGTTTCCAATGGAAAGCTTACTGCGAGTGATGACTCCGGTGGTAATAATGCATCCATCCCCTATGTTCACAAACCCTGCGGTGGCAAAGCCGGGGGCGATCAAATTATGGCTACCCATAGAATTGTGATGTCCAATATTCGCACCATAGCTGATAAAATTGTTATCCCCTATTACCGTTCCCGTTCCAAAATAAGAGTTACCACAAATAATGTTTCCCTTACCTATACCTACATTTCTTCTAAAATTACAGTTTTTTTCTACGGCGTTGGAAAATAGGATTTCATGCTCTTCATATAGCTTAAAAATCTTTTTTCTATACTGAAATGTATTTAGTGAGGATCCAAAGGTAATGATTACCGAATCATAGGAATTAGCATCAATCTCCTGTGGGAAATTTTCAACATTACACCGGATTAAGGGATAGGGGTATATTTCAAAGCTTTCTGCGTAAGTGTCGATTAATCCTACAATGTGTTTATCGTAATCATCCAGTAAAATGTCTATTACTATTTCTGCTCCTTTACCGGCACCGATTAGCATAACTCGCTCTCGATCAAATTTATTAAAAGGTTTAATTAAATTAAAAGAGGATGACTTTTGATTATCATAAAAGTCTTGTACATCCTTGGCTTTAATTAGACCTGTTTTTTTTATTTTTTTAACTAATTCCATGTTTATATTCAAATGTTGAGCTAATGATAAAGCTTTATCTGTTACAATAATATTTTGACCTAAACTTTGTAAATCCAATGGATCTCGCTCTTGGGTTTTGTTATAAGGTTTTATTTTATTTTGAGTTTCAAACTCATTATTTTTTGATAATAAGTCTTGTTTTTCCTTTATAAATTCATCATATGATTTCTTGTCCTTAAAAATGACTGCTATCTTTTCACCTTTTTTTACTGTGTCATATTTCTTAAATAATAGTTTAATATAACCTTCACCTTTGGAGTGTATTTCATGGATTGCCTTTGTATTTTCCACTTTAAGCAGTAGAGAACCTTCTATGATGAATTGACCTTCTTCTACAAAAATATCTGTAATCTTAGCTTCTACATCATTTACGTCAAAATTGGGTAATATGACATCTAACATTTAATAGCCTCCTTCCACTCTTCATTTAGCTTATTCTTAAAATTAATCCCTTTGCATAAGTAGTCATTATAACTTTCCTGTGAGATCTTACACATATAATTTTTTATAGGCTATAGAGAAACTGCATTTATGCAGGTTTGCTTTGGACAGCTTTCTACCATTTGAAACGTATCTTTTATTTGTTTGTTGACTTCTCTTTCAATTTGGACAGCCTTTTCTTCACCTAAAAGCTTGCGCATACTTATCAAGTAATCATTTTTTTGATTTCTCGCCTTTTCTTCTTTGGTCATGTACTCCATGTTATCCGATTTGGAATGACCACATAGACGGTTAACCGTTACCTCTATAAAAACAGGGATTCTGTCTTGCTTTACCAAGTCATAACCTTTAGAAATTAAGGGGTAAAGGTTTCCATACTCCGAGGTATTTCCCGGGAAATATTTGATTCCAAAGGACTGAATTCTCTCCATAATACTTCCGGCTGTGAAGTTTGACGAAAAAGTGGACATGGCATACAAATTATTTTCACAAATAAAAAGTATGGGAAGGGAGTAGATTTTGGAAAGATTTATGGCTTCCAAAACGTAACCCTCATTAACCCCTCCATCTCCCAGAAAGGAAACCACGATTCCCGGATCGCGGGTTTTTTTCATGGCCATAGCCAAACCCACTCCAATAGGCACCATTCCTCCGGTGATTCCATTGGTAAGATATCCATCAACCTTAATATGCTGGCTTCCTCCGTTTCCACCAACAAATCCGTCCCTTTTTCCCATCATTTCGCAAGCTAATCCATATGGATCACCTGTGTAAGCAAGCACTTGCCCATGGCATCTATGAGTTCCGGTAATGTAATCCTGCTCTTTACAGATCTTATTCATAACACAAACAGGAACAATTTCCTGACCGATGCAACCGTGGGTTGTGCCACGCATATTACCTGCCTCAAACTCATTTTCAATTTTTAGCTCAAATTGCCGGATTAAAAAGCATTGTCTATATAATTCTTCAATTTTCATGGGCTTCCTCATTTCTAACCAATTGAATGATATCCTCTTCCATGACCAGCATTTGTTCCTCGGATAGCTCCCCGGAAGGGATAAAGGTGCTCTCAGCCCCTAACCTGTGAACCCTATAGCCTTTTTGCTGTAAAGAGTACCCAACTTCAGAACCCCAACCAAATTGTAAAACCCCTTCTTCAATGATTAGAATTCTTTCAGTACTAATAAGGTCTTCTAAATCAGAATTGTGGGGGCTATTAGATAAATTACTAACCCCTAACACTTCTACAATAATTTCATCCTGCAATAATAATTTCTTGGCAGCGTCCATTGCTATGCTTACCATTCCCCCATAAGTGATGAATGTCCAATCGGGGATCTCTCCTTCGATCCATGCCTTACTCATGGGAAAAGCTTCACCACAATGTCCCACTGAGTATAGTGAGTCTGCATTATATGAGCTATCTTCGAAATTGCCTAATTGATTTTGACCATCCATCATTTCCAGGGGGTAGTCCAATTTATTTTCAACGAACAATGTGGGGACACCGGAAAAAACCGCTGATTTTAACAGCTTTCCCGGATCGCATAAAATAGATGGTGCTACCACTTGCACTCCGGGGATTCCCAAAAACATTTTTTCCAAGGATTGTGAATGGGTTGCTCCATATCCTCGATAACCTCCGGATGGTGTTCTGATTACTAAATTCAGGCTTTGATTATACATGAGGTGGAATTTAGCTGCATGATTTATGAGTGGGTCGCTAATGAGGGTGATAAAATCTCCAAACATAATTTCAACGATTACATTTTGATTTAAAATGGCCATACCGATTCCCATGGAAGTAAATCCTTGCTCGCTCATGGGGGTGGCAATGATGTTATCCGGATATTTGGTTGACAAACCCCTGGTGACCTTAAAGGCACCTCCATAGGGATCTTGTATATCCTCTCCTATTACAAAGAGATTGTTTTCTTTTATCATTTCTTCTATGGAATTTCGTAAGGATTCTATATATTTCATTTTATAATCCTTTCCAGTTGCTTTCTTTTTCTATAATCGTTTCAATACATTTTACATTTACTATAAGTATAATTCCTTCTTATTTGCTGATACTGATCATATGGATGCACCTATCATGAATGGATTCTATGGCTTCCCATATGCCCTCTGAGTAGGATGGGTGGATAGCTAGGCTTTTCATAAAATTATTTATAGTAATTCTGTTGTTAATGGCAAGGGTAATTTGGTTGATTAATTCAGAGGCCTGATTACACACCATGGATGCTCCAATGATATAATTAGTATCATCCTCAACAAGGATCTTTATAAATCCTTTTGTATCATCTTGAATAATAGCCTTCCCATTGGCGCTTAATAAGAATTTGCCTACATTGAAATGAAAGCCTTTTCTTTTTGCAGAATCCTCATTCTCCCCAACACAAGCAATCTCAGGTTTGGTAAAGATGCAATAAGGAAGGGTATTTAATAATCTGTGCAATGGTTTATTTTGAATAGCAGCGATGACGGTCATAGCCTGGGCTGAAGCCACATAAGCTAATTGAGATCCCTGTATAACATCGCCTATTGCAAATATATGATTTATACTGGTTCTGTAGTGATCATCTACTGAAATACCCGCTTCTGTTACTGCCATTCCCATGGTTTCTAAACCCAACTGGTTAAAATTAGGTTGTCTTCCTGTGCAGATCAAAATCTTTTCGGACTGTATTTCTTTTCTTTCTTTATTTTGATTTTGGTAAATCAATTTTCCGGGCTCTTTAATCTCGTCAATAGATGCATTTAGCTCAACTGTAATTTCTATTTTCCTTAACTCACTAAGCATATAAGTTGAGATTTCTTCATCAAAGTTGTCTAAGATTCTATTCTTTGATTCTATAAGGTATACCTTTGTCCCCACCTTTTGAAAGAAGAAAGCAAATTCTAATCCGATGTATCCTGCCCCTACTATGGTAATGGAGTTTGGGGGTACAAAGTCTTTATGAAAAATGTGGTCGCTGTAAATTACACTGTGGCTTTGGGTTCCTTTTATCTTGGGAATCTTGGGTATGGCTCCAGTGGCAATAATGATGAATTTGGCTTCTAGTATGCATGAGCTTGACAGGACTTGAACTTGGTGAGAGTCTATAAATTCAGCATGTCCCTCAATCACGGTTACGCCTCTGCTTTTCAATAAATACTGAATGCCTTGACGCATTTGTGATACTTGCTGGTTTATATTACCAAACAGATTTTTGAAGTTTAATTGAAAATAATCCTTATTAAAATCTATAAAATTTAAATTTTTAGCTTCATCAAATTTGGCAGCTTGATAAAGAAGGGACTTTGTTGGAATGCATCCCCGGTTTAAGCAAGTACCACCCAATAAACTCTTTTCAACAATAGCCACCTTAAACCCTTCTTGGGCTGCTCTGATGGCCGCCGTGTAACCGGCAACCCCTGAACCTATAATTAATATATCGTACATGATGAACCTCCTATAGTTCATTGGTTTTGCTCCATAAATCTCAAGTTTTCTATTCTTTCCATGGATAAAGATAAATAAGGCATAAAAGTAGTGGTGTTCAAAGATTGTTGAAAGTACTTCAAGGCTTGTTCGTAGTCTTTCTTATGCTCATAGATTAATCCCATATAGTAAAAGGGGGCAAAGAGATGATTGTTTTTCCTCTCTATCTGGGAAAAAACGGCTAAAGCACGATCATAATCCTTGTTTAAGAATAACTTTGTCCCTTCATATAGATACTGGTAAATAGAGCATTTCGTATTTCTTAACTGCAGGATTACCGAGTTTTTTAACTGTGATTCCAATAAAAAAATTTTTTCAATTAGTTTATAAATTTTACTTTCAAAAGCTTTTTTATTTTGTATCATTTTTAAGTGAAATTGAAATTGTAACAGAATCAAGCTTAGTGATTCTTTTATATCCGTGTCTTGATTTTCTTTTTCCGGATATAGAAATAGGATCCTTTTAGCGATTCTGTATGCATAAACTGCTAAACCGCTTTCCATAAAAATCTCCATACAAAATTTTAAGTCATCCTTTGAAGTCTCTTTATGAGATAGTAGTTCAAAGCTTATTAATTTCTTAATTAATTCTGTAAAGTCTTGGATCTTAATTTTCTCAGCAATCCAATCAATATGATCGTTGAGGAAATCTTTTAATTGCACCTCTTTACAAGAAATCCCAACTAAAGTAGAGTTTGCTTCCATGATGGCAACATATTTCGATGCTTTTTCTCTATATTGCCGCTCTTTTCTTGCACTTTTGTCATTTTTTCTTTTATCGAATAAGGTCACATAAGTATGGCTATAATGCTCCAATCCTCTTTGGGGATCAAACAATATTTCTAGATGCCTATCCCTCTGCCTTTCCAATGGAATAAAAAGAAAATCATCAAATATCCAAATGTTTTTCTCACCTATCAGTGCCTCTTCATCACCATATTCAGGTTCTAAAGCATATCCGGCCCGCTTAATTCCCCTGCCATACATCAAATTCAACAATGTCAGAGGTTTATGGGGTATATCAAAGGATACGCCTTCAAAGATAGCTGAAATAGTTCTCTCAAAATGATCCTTAGGGTAAATTAAAAAATCCAGTCTGTTATGAAGCAGCAGGTTGCTTAAAACTTGGCTTGTTTTATTTCTAGGCGTACAGGAAAGAACCTTAATAATTATATTTAAGGTATTTTTTTTACCTATCAACATTTTCATAAGTCTGAGAATAGCTTCTTCCATGGCGGTGGTATGCACTTTGCCTTGAAAGAAGCCCGGGCTTACGATTCTATGAAGATATAACAAGAACCTAATTTGAATCTTTTTCATGATGGGATGCTCTGATAAATAATCTAAGAGAATGATGTCTACATAGATTCCTACATTGCTGTTCACATTAGAGACCTCGGACTTTAACATATACACGGAATTCTTGTTTCTCACTCTGGGGAAAATATAACCGTAATCCTTGTCTCTTTGATAGTCCATAAGTTCATATGGTAATCTCAGTTCATCTTTGCATATTTTTGAAAATAGGTCATATTGTTCTCTGGTCATGACAATGTCTGCATCATCATCCCAAGGGATAAAGCCTTTGTGCCTTACTGCCCCTAGAAGAGTGCCATACATGAGGAAATATCTGATCTGATGCTTCTGGCACACCCTCTTAATCTCTTCTAATATTTTCAACGCTTCATTTTGATAATCTTGAAGTGTGTATGCTTTCACTTCGTTTCCCTCAATGGTAAAGCTACGCTCACCCATGGCAGATTGTTTTACAGTTAGCAAATCCTGATTATCATATAACATTTAGCTTTTGCTCCAAGTCTTTTTTAATAATAGTTCAATCACATACCGTTAATTTTATTGTTATGCTTACAACTTATATTATTTCTTACTTATATTTAGCCTCGTAAAGTTGTTTTAAAGCAACCCGGTCTATTTTATCGTTGGTGTTTTTAGGAAAATCTTTTAAATAGATTATTTCTTCCGGAATCATATATTTAGGCAAACTTTCTAAGAGTAATTTCATCAGTTCACGCTGTTCTAATTCTTCTTCAGAAATATAAAAAAGCACTATTTTTTGGTTTTCTTGATCATATAAAACACAACAATTGGATATTTGAGCAATGTCATTGATTGCTACAGATTCTATTTCACCTAACTCTATGCGATTCCCTCTATGCTTAATCTGAAAGTCCTTACGCCCAATAAAAATTAATTCTCCATCAGCATCGTACTTCACCAAATCTCCTGTTTTGTAAATTAACTCAGGGTAATGGTGATTTAATGGATTTTGAACAAATACTTCTGCTGTCTTTTCAAGATTATTGTAATATCCTCCGGCAAGAGAGGATCCTCTAACGCATAGTTCTCCGGTATCTTGCCCCTGAACGGATGAGTTTTCATCAGTTAACACCATAACATCTGTATTTGGGAAGGGCTTTCCTATGGGAATGCTTTCATTTTCCGGAAAAGAAGGAGGGATGATATAGTAGGTGCTTGCAATGGCCGTTTCTGTTGGCCCGTATAAATTTATAAATACATCCGGTTTCATATAATCGAAAATTTTTTTATAATGTTTATATTGCAAAACTTGACCTATGCTAGTGATAACTTCAATTTTATTTTGAATTTTAATTTGATTAAAAATATTTGAATTTGATAAATATTCGATTGCTGAGGTTGGCCACCAGAGTGCATTAATGCTTTTCTCATTGATCAATTCTATCAGCTCCATCGGAAATGACATAAAATGCTCGGAGATCAATATGAGCTTGCTACCAAATAGGATCATCTCATATAAATCGTGAACGGAATTGTCAAAATATAGGGGAGAAATATTGCCGCAAATATGGTGTTTGCTTAGAGGAACAATTCTATTTAAGTATAACATATAATCTATAACAGCTCTTTGAGGTAGAACCACTCCCTTGGGTTCCCCTAAGGATCCCGAGGTAAATTTCACATACAGTGGATCTGTATCGATGACCTTTGACTGAATATCCATGATTTTTAATTGAATATTCACCACTTCTTTGCTATTAAAATCCTGCGCAATCACATCTTCATAAACCAAAAGTTGTTCTGAGCTTATCCCTATATCTTGCAGCAACTGAATATATTTTTCTTCTGTAATAATGAGGCGGCTTTCTATAACTTTAATAATTTTTTTTAGTCTTTCTTTGGGTTGCTTTGTGTCCATGGGAACGTAAAAATTTCCACTAAATATTACTCCTAATATGGCAACTATGGCTTTTGAACTTTTAGGCAGAAAAATTAAAACGGGTTGATTTGTCTCAAAACCATTGCACACAATTTTACCGGCTATCCTATATGCCTTATCTTGTAGCTGTTGAAAGGTATAGGTCTCTTTGCAATCATCAACAGCTATTTTTTGAGGGTTGAATTTCACTGTTCTTATAAAGTATTCAAAGATTGACTTCATCTGACAAACCCTTTCCGCATTAATGTTTGATTTTCGTAATCATATTTTCAATGGATTCTACATTTTTAAAGTTATTTCTATTGATATGATCTCCTGAAACTTGAATATTAAAATCTTTTTCTATGGCCATAACAATCTTAACGATATCTAATGAGTCGATTAAGCCATCCTCAATAAAATCTTGGCTAATTTCAATTTCAGGATCCAATACGATGTCGGTTATAATTCTCCTGATTTGGCTTTCCATAGTTTCCTCTCCTTCATCTATTACGACTAATCAAAATGGTTAAGGCTTTTATCTTTTAATATGACGGAAGCCGATGCACCCATAACGAAGGATCTTTCAGGTACATTTTTTAAGACTACTGACCCCATTCCAATGATGGATTCATCTGCTATCTTTATATTGTGCCGAATGACTGCACCCGGTGCGATCATCACCCCTGACCCAATGGTGCAACCGCCACCGATAAAGGAATGTACTCCGATGTAGGTACCCTCGCCTATGCTGACATCATGGGAGATGACAGCGTTAGTTCCCAGCAAACATGCATTTCCAATAGATACATCTGCAAAGGCATGACAGCCACAATCTACGACTCCTTCTCCTAAGGACGAAAAACCATGTGGGTTTTGAATGTTAGAAAACAAAGAGATGTTATTCTTTTTTAGTAGCTGATACATTTCCAGTCTTACCTTTGGATCGCTGGGGCTAATCAATACTTGATAATCCTTCAGCTCTCTATTCTCAATTACCTCTTCTAAGGAGAAAACAGGAATGTTATTTACAGAAGTTCCTTTTAGATTTTTATCTAAAAAATAAAAATTGTCAAAAACAACATCCATTTTCTGTTGCCATTTTAAGATATTATAAATTTCACGTCCATTGCCACCTGCACCGTAGATGTATAAGTCCATTTTTATCCTCTTTAAGATATATTTTTATTTTTTAGAATATGTGAGACGGTGGCTATATGAATTTTTTCTCCTGCAGTGCCATCTAAATTGATAAATGCCTTGTTGATCATACTCATGCGCTCTTCCTTCTTAGGATCTAAGCCTTGATTTACGTTTTCCATAAATTTTTCAAAGGTTAAGTTGTCCGGCTTAAACCTATAATAGTTGTATAGATAATTGATAGGGGCTATTTTTGCATCCTCTGCTTTCGGACATGTTTGAAATATTAATACCGGTTTGCCGGTAATCATGTATTCATTCACCAAAGTGCTATAGGTGGATATCATGGCTTTAGAAAGCCGAAAGGCGATGCTGTAATCTGCAGTTCTATCAATGATGCAATTGTCTGACTCATAAAAATACTCATCCAATTCATTTAAAAAAGGTAAACACTCCGGGAAACTTTTTTCTATCATATTTCTCAGTAGCGGGTGGGGGCGCCAAATAAGTCCACATTCCGGATGATTTTTAAATGCATCCATGATTTCCCTATGTCTTTCCTCTGCATAGTTTCCAAATTTTTCTTTCAAAATGCTTCCTTGGGGGAAGTAGGATAAATGGGTGTTGAGTAGGAAAATATTCTTTCCCTCAAGCTTAGGTTTCCATTCCTCAGGTATTTCCACCGGCCGGTTTATTGTTTTTACTATGGCGTCAATTTTAGGAGATCCTTCTATAATGAATTGATCCTTAGGGTGATTATAAGTTTCAAAAATTCCGGCTACTCGCTTTGACTGAACCACAATTTTATCTACAATATAGGTTGCTTTGGTTTGATATTGTATTCCTTTGCTATTTTTGCCGTAGTTACCAAAAGTAAAATATGGGCTATATACTAAGCACTGGGTATAATTCTTCAAATTTATAGAAAAATATTTTTCATCTATCCGTGTAAGGCGATTGTCGTCATCATAGGGGTTATGAATATAAATTATCTCCGGTTGCACAGCAGAGATATCATAATTTAAATAACTGGATACAGGCACATAGTCAGGATATAGATCACCCTCATAGCACATCTTTATTCGGTTTCCATGCTTGTCCAACTCGTAGTAAGGGATGGGAACCACTATGGGTTCGCAGTTGGGATCTTCCAGAGCTGCTATCCAAATACTTTCCAGAGATGTCCACATGGATGCTTTATATGGCAAAAACAAAACCCTATATCGAAACTGTGAAGAATAATATAGTTCATTTTTGATTTTCCCTATTTGTTTTATAATTTTTTTAATCGTTTGTTTGTAATCTGTAAAATTATAGTTGGTATAAAGTAATTGTAATACCTCGATTACTTGATCTAGATTCATTATTTCTACATTGATATTTTGTTGTATCAAAAATGATTTAACATATTGCATTCCTTCAACACAATCATTTAACTGCTTGGGAAGCTGAGAATTTATATTGTTGGATCTAATGTAAGTTAACATTTGTTCGATGGTGTTGATTAATTCAATTAAGTCGTTACGCTGATTGATATACATTTTATTTCCTTTGGGGTTATATTAGAGTAGTTAATCTTAGTATGTCCCATTGGGAAAATATCATTCTTAGAAATCGATGTAACCTTAGATAATGATCATTCAATATTGTGCGATAGGTCAGGATGGATGCAATTTGCAAATCGATGTAACTTTGGATAGTGATCATTACTAAAAATTAAAATTAAATTTCAGGCTTTACAGGTAGCTCAAAACATTATTATTTCAAATTAGACTTTTTGATTTACTTGTGTTCTTCAATTATACTTTTATTCTATTGTTAAACTTCTTCTTTAATCAATTTCAATAGAGCTTTAATTAATTGATCATTATCCTTTTCATTTCTCACTGCAATGCGAATATATTGCTCTTTACGAAAACCTATCTTTGAAGATAAATCCTTGATCAAGCAATTTGCTTCATCTAACAGCCTTATGGCGATACTCCTTGCGGTAAAAGGTTTTTTTACTTTGCACATCACATAATTTCCCTGAGAAGGGTAAACCTCCAAAAAAGGAACCTGGCAAAGTTTCTTAATAAACCGGCTCCTCTCCTCTGCCAATAAGCTACAGGATTTCCAATAATCATTTTCATAGAGATTAGCGATCTGTAAGAAGTACTCTGCAAAGGAATTGATATTCCATACTGGAAGTACCTTGGCAATATTCTGTAGCAAGTGGGTATCTGCAGAAGCCATAAGACCTAACCTCAGTCCCGGTACCCCATAGGATTTACTAATACTTTTAACGATAATAAGATTTTTGTAAACTTGTATAAAGTCTTTATCCAGTAAGGTATACCGCTTGTCCTCATCGGCAAAATCTATAAAGGATTCATCAACGATTACCTTAATATTCTTACGATTACATTGATCTATGATTTTTTTAATTATATTAAAGCTTATAAAAGCACCTGTGGGATTTTCAGGATTTGTGATTATTACCGCATGGATTTCTTCTGTCTCAATGGTACTCATTAATTGGTTCAAAACCTGTTCATGAGGCTTATCTAAAGTATTGATAAACTGTAAATCACTTTCGTGAAATCTAGAAATATATTCATGAAATGTGGGGATAAAACTTATGACTCTTCCTGTGATTTGTGTACCCAGAGCAGCGATGAGTTCCCCAGCACCATTTCCAATGAGGATCTGCTCTTTATTTAAGTGAAACAGTTTCCCGGCTAAGGTTCTTTGAGTATTCATTCCTGATGGATATTGAGATATCAACTGTTGAAAAAAATACTTCATCTGGCAATTCATCTTATTCACGGGATAGTAAGGATTTACTAAATAACAAAAGTCTAAGATATCTGTGTAACGCCAAAAACCTCCAAATTTGTTTTCTAGTAATTTTAATTTTCTCTCTCCTTGAGAAAAGAGGACTTCGGCAATTTCTAAGTCTTGAATGTCATCAATCTCATACCATTTTAAATTTCCTACTTCCAGTGCTTTTAAACCTGATCTGGACAAATGTGCAATGGCTTTTAAAACCAGCTCATAGTATTCATTGGTGCCATAAGCGGTGATATAGGCTTCTAAAAAGGGTATGTATTGCCTTTCCAGAAATTCTTTGCTAAATTTATAGATATTGATAGTTTTATAGTATTCGTCTACCCTTTGAAAGTCAAACGCCCTTTTTTCAACAAATTCAACTATATTATTTTCAGAATCAATCAAAGAAACTGTGCCATCCATCCAATTTTGATACTTAGAAACTGCTACGATATTTTCCCATTCTGACTTTAAAATATTCTCTAGGATTCTATGGTCAAAAATGAGATCTGACTCCAGCAATATTGTATCCTCTTTTAAATGATCTTTGGCTAAATACAAGGAGTAAATATTATTTGTGATGCTGTAATCCGGGTTGTGGACATAGACAAACTCTGCATCATAGGACTTGGACTCAATAAAGTCAGTAAGCTGTTTATCTTGATATCCCGTTACTATCACGATTTTTTGGATTCCTGCAGTCAGCAATGCTTCGATACTTCTTTCAATAATGGTCTTTTCATTTACTCGCACCATGCATTTTGTATTTTCGCGGGTGTACTCACCTAATCGTTTCCCCATTCCTGCCGCTAAAATTAATCCTTGCATAATTTCTCCTGTGTACAGATATTTTTATCATTATCTTAAACGCATATTTGAAAAATATACATTGTATAAGCATATCCATTTCTTTAAACCAGATGACATTTTACCGCAAGATGAATATGGCAGGTATTTGCTCTTAGATGATGAGCTTGTAAAGAAAATTAAGTCTGATTATTTTTACCCAGAAAGAAATTGCCAAAGGGCGTATCTGACTGATAAAATCATTGAATATAAAGGGAAAGCGATCATAGTTAATGAATGTAATGAGGTTATAAAGTATTACGTGGGAGAACCTGAAGCAGATGAGCTGATAGTCAAGAAAATAGTGGCAAAAGAAGAAATAAGAAACAGGTATCCAGAATAAAAGTAATATATAAACAGTATTAATTTAGTGAAATGATTCCTTAACATTAAAAGTATTTCAATTAATTTTTTTCATATTTCATAAATTACTTGTAACTATTATTTGACTAGCTCCATAAGTTATTTCTAAAATAATGGATATGTGTACGGTAAAGGCGAGTTTAAGCCTCGCCTTTTTTGATATTATTAATTTTTTTAAATAAATACTTTATTTCTAATAATTATTTATAATTTAAATTCCAAATATTGTAATTTTTCTTGACAATTGTTATTTACTTCCATATTATGTAATTATATATATTTTAAACCAATTAAACTTGTTTTAATTTAATAATTTGATACAACAAATATTATTGAAAAATTAGTATGGGAGGCATATAATGAAATCAAAAACTGAAAATAAAAGAAGTAATAATGGTTGTAACCATAACAGTAATAGTAATAGTAATAGAAGTAGTAGTAACAACAGTAGTAGTAGCAATATGGATTCTTTTAATAATCCCAACAAAAAGTATAGAGATGGTGTCTTCCGACTTTTGTTCAGTGATAAGGAAAAACTAATCGAATTATATAATGCTCTGGAAAACACAGATTACGATTCAGGTGTAAAGTTAGAAATTCAGACATTAGAGGATGCTATCTTTGGCAAAGTGAAAAATGATTTAGCCTTTACCATAGATGATAGTCGGTTTGTGGTTTTGATTGAGCACCAATCCACTGAAAATCCCAATATGCCTCTTCGAATGCTCAGTTACATAGCCAGAGTCTATGAAAAAATCGTAACTAACCATAACTTATACGGTACAAAGTTGATACGGATCCCCTTTCCGGAATTCTATGTACTCTATAACGGGAAAGGGCAATTTCCTGAAGAACGAGAACTCAGATTGTCAGATGCGTATTTGGAGGGGACAGGAAAATCCAGTTTGGAGTTAAAAATACGAGTATTAAATGTCAACTATGAAAAACATGCTGCTATTTTAAACAGATGCAAAACATTGAGTGAATACAGCCGATTTGTACATATGGTGAGAAAATTCAAAACAGAGGAAGGGTTAGAATTGGAAACTGCAATAAAAAAAGCCATGAATACCTGTATTGAGCAGGGAGTATTAAGGGAATTTTTATTAAGACACGGTTCGGAGGTGAGGAATATGATATTTCATGAACTCTCAGATGAGGAATACGGCAGAATCAGAGAGGAAGATGGATATGAGAAGGGTTATGAGGCAGGCCGTGCCGAATCTGAAGAGCAAATCAAGAAATCTGAAGAGCTGATCAAACAGTTAAAAGAGGAGCTGGCAAAATATGTGAGGTGAGAAATTTGATATTTCATGAAATCTCAGATGAAGAATATGGCAGGATTAGGGAGGAAGATGGATATGAGAAGGGTTATGAGGCAGGGAATAAAGAAGGTTTAGAGCGAGGCATTGAAAAAGGGATCCAAGAAGGTTTAGGGCGAGGCATTGAAAAAGGTCGTGCAGAATCTCAGGAGCGGATTAAGGAATTGGAAAAAGAATTAGCTAAATACGTGAAATAATAAAAATTTGAAAATGACGAAATCAGAGTTTGCTTATTTTCATATGTCGTCCCTATGAAGTAACGTTTGATAGGTACGTTCTTTGATATTCAGCCAATCTGGTCTTTGACCATATTTCCTACATAATAAATAAAAAGTTTTTAAAAGACGAGTTTCGGACT
>CAYWVS010000042.1:0-25746 GCA_964461765.1 uncultured Anaerovorax sp. | reverse complement strand
GCCTTAGATAGATGATTGTCGAATACAGAACCCGGCTTATAGGTTTACTCATTATGTTTAATTAAAACTATAAGATTAAAGATATGATAGAAAGAATAGAAAACTGACCTGTAAAATATGAATGGGGAAAAATAACTTAGAAATTTTACAGTGGCTCATAGATTTTCAGATGTGGCGGGGTTGTATAAAGAAATAAAATGGATGATTTGAAATATATATGGATTACCTTGGCTATCTGGAATTTGATAGTTTTTTTATTATATGGCTACGATAAATGGAAGAGTAGGAATGGAGGGTGGAGAGTCTCGGAGAGGACTCTTCTTTTGGTCCCATGGTGTCTAGGAGGGCTGGGTGCATTCTTAGGAATGAGATTCTTTCGCCATAAGACAAAACATGGAAGGTTTAAGGTATTGGTTCCTTTAGCTTTACTCTGTAACATATTGTTTCTTTGGGGAATTATTTATTTATTTAACACGTAGGAAATATGGTCAAAGTCATTATGTGAGAATATCAAAAAAGGATATGGTGGGTTAAAATTATAGCCTTTGCCCATTAATCCTTATTCAAAATGTACTGCGAATAAGAATTAAAAGATTAAAAATTTAAAATATTAAAGATTAAAAGTTTAAAATAATTAAAATGTTATAAGCTTAAAAGATAAAGAGGATGCCTATGGAATACATTCCTGCAAAAAATATAGTCATTCGTACAAAGAATACATCTTGGTTCGGAACAGACTACAATATGAATATCTACAAGGGCTGTTGTCACGGATGTATTTATTGTGACAGCAGGAGCGAATGCTATGGTGTGGAAGATTTTGGACGAGTGAGGGCAAAGGAAAGAGCCTTGGAAATCATACGTGATGATTTAAGACGAAAGGTAAAAAAAGGCATCATAGGTACCGGTTCCATGTCTGACCCCTATAATCCTTTTGAACAAAAGTTACTTCTGTCTCGCCACGCTTTAGAGCTTATCAATGCTTTTGATTTTGGGGTTTCCATTGCTACGAAGAGCCATTTGGTTACGAGAGATGTGGATATCTTGTCTGATATAAGGCAGCATTCTCCTGTTTTGGTAAAAATGACCATTACGACCATGGATGAGAAACTCTGTAGCATCCTTGAGCCTCATGTGGCCTCTACCAAAGAGAGGTTTCAAGCCATAAGGACTCTGGCAGAGCAGGGAATCTTCTGTGGGGTGTTATTGATGCCTATTTTGCCATTCATCAACGACTCGGAAGAAAATGTAGGTGGAATTTTGCAACAAGCCAAGGAAAGCGGTGCAAGGTTCGTGTATCCTGCCTTTGGGGTTACCCTACGGGATATTCAAAGGGAATATTTTTATGAACAATTAGATGCACATTTCCCAAACTTAAAGGAGAAATATATGAAGCGGTATGGGAATCGCTATAGTTGTGGAAGTCCCAAGGCGAAAACACTTTATTCCTTTTTTGTAAAAGAGTGTGAAAGACTAGGGCTGTTATACCAGATGAAGGATATCGTGTATCACTATAAGCAGAATAGCAATGGAAATCAATTATCCTTGTTTGATGCTTTTCATTTTTAGAGTCTATATAGGACAGAAACAAAAAACTATAAATTTTTATATTTTGAAAAAAACTTTTAATATCTGAATTAATAATTGATGTTATTATCTTTTAGTTTTTTCTAATTTTCAAGAATCTGGGTAAATAGTATAATTAAAAATCTTTAAATATTATGATACCAGGGTAAAAAGCCTAATATTATTAAATATTCAAAATTCACAATACTATATATATTGTTTTATTAATAAATTAATACATTATTATGTGTTAGATTTCTTTTGACCCTGATATCATATTAAAATTTAAAATCTTTTTTTTCCAAAACATTTAATAAAAAGAGAAGAGTGAAGAAAAACAGTAAGGCAAAGACCATGGAGATGATAAAATTTTGAAAGAAAGTCTTTGCCACAAAGATGGAAATGCCCATCAAAACTGTGGGTAGGAGGATCCAAGCAAAGTAATTCACCTGAAAATTTGTTACGCTTTTCAATCTCCAAAAGCTGAGGATGCTATTCAAAGACTCGCTCACATAAATAGAAACAATGTAACCGTTTATACCGATGACGGGAAGTAGAAAAGACAAGATTACGATACTGACCCCCATGTCCAAAATGTTGATTCCCATGACACTGGCCTGTTGATTGAGACCTTTTAAAATACCATCCACGATGCTATCCAGATACATGACCACCACCAAAGGGGAAAGAATCTTAAGGAACACACCGACTTCGGCATTATGGTAAATGGCTTGCCCCAATTCGTCGGCAAATCCAAAGAATAGAGCCCCCACACATACGGAATACAGCAGGGCAACTTTAAACATGCGGTGAGTGATGTAATTGATCTTTTCTTTATTGCCTCGGGCATTTTGTTCTGCAATTTCAGGCACAAGCAACTCGCTGAAGGAAGTTAAGACACCTGCGGGAAATAGCAATATGGGTAATACCATACCTCGGATCATTCCATATTGAGCAATGGCTAAATTACAGGATATCCCTGAACGCTCAAGCCCAAAGGGGATCATCACCTGCTTATAAGTATTTAATCCGGAACGAATATAGGAACTTATGGCCACCGGCAAGGAAATTTCCAGAAGCCTTTTCATCAAATTTGAATGAATCTTAGAAGTTAGTATATATCGTCTCTTATCAAATAAATAAAGGGAAAAGAGATAGATAAAAGAAAAAACCTCAGCAAATACACCCCCTAACACAAGTGCAAAACAAGCTGCATCAATGCCTTTAGGGGCAAAGAACTGAAACAAAAGGACTGTGACACCCACTCTGCAAAATTGCTCGAAAATTTGGGCAGAAGAGCTTTTGATGACTCGTCTTACTGCGGTAAAATACCCATTGAGAACAGTGGACAAGGAAATAAAGGGAATGCTGATGCACAGGGCAAATATGGGGAGAGTTGAGACCTTTCCGTGGAGCCACTGGTTAGCTATATATTCTGCATTTAAAATCATCAGCAAGGCTGTTAATAAGCTAAAAAATATGCTATAACGTATACACTTTCGTAAAGCGTTTTTTGCACTGCTCCAAGCATTTACAGCCAATTCTTCTGCAACTAGTCGTGTTGCTGCTAATCCAATTCCTGAGGTGGCAATGGTTACTGCCAGCATATATACGGATAAGATCAGTTGGAATACTCCCATGCCTTCTGCACCGATTTTATTAGAAATAAAAACGGTCAAATAGATGTTTACCGTTCTGGTGATAAAAACCGTAGCCGTGAGAATCACGGTGTTCATTAAAAATTTCTTTGCTTTCCTCATATTCGTCTCCCCTAAATTTTATGAAGGTAAAAGACAACATATGATTTAAATATGATATAGTCATGTTACGGTTTGTATGTTAAAATATATTTAGGTATTAACTAAAGATTACATATAAGTTATAACTTACTTGTCCATGTATTATCAATAATTACATCAAGTTTAATAAGAAAGGAGAGTTTGGTGTATTACTACTTTACATCATACAAAGGTCTTTATGAAATTTAAAATGATTCACAATAATATCAATGTTTTGGATTTAGAAAAATCTATGAAATTTTATGAAGAGGCACTGGGTCTTACAGAGGTCAGGAGAATTGAATCCAACGATGGGTCGTTCATTATCGTATATTTGGGCGAGGGGCAAAGTCAGCATCAGTTGGAATTAACCTGGCTGCGAGACAGAAAAGAGCCCTATAATTTGGGGGATAATGAAATCCACTTAGCTTTTAAAACCGATGCCTATGAAGAGGCACTAAAAAAGCATAAGGAAATGGGATGTGTCTGTTATGAAAATGAGAGCATGGGTATCTACTTCATATCGGATCCAGATGGCTACTGGATGGAGATCCTTCCTTAGAATCTGGTCTCGGTATCTTAATGCATAGTAAATAGGGGCTACTGAATAACTCTGCAGGAGTTATTCCCATGGATAAGTCCATGGGAATCCGGCAAAAATCTATATTTTTTTGCCGGATTCAGCCCATAATTTTGGTTGAACTGAATCAAGGAAATGAAATGTCCTTGCAAGTGCAAGGATTTTTTAAAAAAATTATAAAGTCCTTGCGCTTTTTAAATTAAAAAATGTACAAACTTATAAGCATTTTTTAATTATTCAGTAAGCCCTAAATATCGTAAAGATCATAAGACTGAATATCAGGGAACGTACCTTGGAAGGAGTCATCCCCTAATTTAGACTATAGATTAAAAATCACAGGGTGGTCTAGCTTCATCTAAAACTTTGGCAGGATCAAAAAAATATTTTTTCAAATAATCCGGACGTTTGTACATGGCATAACCATCTAAATTGTTTCTGCTCATGTATACGTTGTCTCCTTGATCATAGAGAGTGTTGCTGTTCCCTACGGAGCAGTATACATTGAAACCTTGCTCCACCAAATATCGATAGCGAGGATCCTGATTTTTGAAACTCACTCCAAAAGGTGAAATATATAGGTTGGTTTCACCCACTACCGGCTCTATCCATTTTTTCCACTCTGAAGTATCCCATCCGATTTGCCCCATGGTTACTGTGAGCTTGGCGAAGTATTGATTGTGGCTAAAGCTGTGGCAGGCAAACTTCCACCCCGTTTTCTTCAAGGCATCCGCTACCTTTTTTGCTTCCTTTGCATTTTCGGATTTCTCTGCTTCGGATAAGTTGTCATCATTTACTCGATATCCCAAAGCTCCTTGATAACCTGTGAGTGCCAAAGTACCTTTTGCTCCTCTAAAAGAAAAATCAGGATTATTTTCTATAAAATCATCTAAAATTGGAACTACGTCACCGTCTCTTGTAATGCTTCCTTTACCCGTAGTAGGATCAATCACGTAAGTGCCTACTTTTCCGTCTTCATCTAATGCTAGGCGAGAAGCAAAGCCATCTATTTGCATATATTCATAGTAATTTACATCATCCACTGAAATGACCATAGGGATTTTTCCTGCAGGTAAATAAATATCCTTTACCCGAGTTTGACCGGGTACATCCGGATTTGGCTCTATGACATCATCCAAATTATATAGGATATAACCCCTTTCTTTAAATTCCGGAAGCATCCTTTGAAACTCTTTTACCGTGGTCATCCACATGTTATAGCCCTGAGGGTTATGGCCAACATTGTCAAAGGCTAATTCTGGATAGACGATTAAGCTATGGAAAAATACATGAAAGAAATTGCCCTCATATTTCACCAAATTGGATTTCTGACTTTCAATATAATCAATCATTTCTGCAATCTCATTAAAGGTATTGCCTGTGGATTTATCTGTATATTCATATACCAATTCAGGTCTTGATTGCAACAAATCTATGGCTTCATCATAGAAATATCCGTCGCTAAGTTTTCGTGCTTCTGCCATTAACTCATCTCGTTGATCCTGAGCAATCATGAATTCTTTGTATTCCTTTTTAGAAAACTTTTCTCCATTGGGTCCTTCCAATGTTTTTAACATACTACAACCGGCAATAATGAAGGTGACAAAAGCTAAGATAATAGTTGTTGTCAAAATTCTTTTTTGCCGCTTTCTTCTTATTTTTATGGTCTCTCGCATTTTTTTCTCCCAACATTAACAACCTAAGTAAAAAATTATAAATTGTCAGTTTTTATCGAATTTGATTTAATTATAACATAATTTGGTAAAAAAAAAAAATAAATACTAATTATTTTTAAGTATACTATTATATTTATTGGTAAAATTTAATGGCTTATTCTTATTGTTTAATTGAAAAGGTAAGTGCAACCCCCAAAGGGAAAATAAATAACTTTGAAATGACGGAATCAAAGATTCCTATTTCCAAATGTCGCCCGCAAGGGGCGACGCTTTGCAAGGTACGTTCTTTGATATTCCAGAAATATCGCAAGGGATATTTCCTACATAATAAAAAACGTGGAAATGACGGAATCAAAGATTCCTATTTCCAAATGTCGCCCGCAAGGGGCGACGCTTTGCAAGGTACGTTCTTTGATATGACCTCAATATCGTCAAGGACGATATTGAGGTCATATTAAAAAACGCTTATGCTTATTTCTAATTATTTAAATAAATTAACTTGTCAAATTGGCATAAATTACATATACTAAATATTACGGCAACTTTTTGCTATTAAGGTGTCGAAAGTAATAACTAAAAGAAAGGTAAGAATGGGCGAGCTATGAATTCTATGGAAACCTTGGGAAGTGCCGATGGAGGTACACTTATACTTATAATCTGTTTAATACTTATCGCAATGTTTGCTTACATCATTTTACAATCAATGAAAACAACCAAAAAAGAACTAAACCTTAAACTACATGAAAATCGATTATCTATCTTTAATGAATTTTCAAACAGCGCTACTACATTAATACAATCCAACAATTTAAGTGTCATCTTATACGGAGAGCCTCAGGATATCTTTCATGCTGTGGAAAAATTAGTAAATCAAGGCTTGGCTTTGTCCTTGTCCTTTAACAGTGCTCGTTTATTTTTCCAAAAGGATGCTCAAATAATCTCACATTTAAGTAGCTTGTTAGAGGATTATGATAAAATTTCAAAACAACTGATTGAATTGTTATCCTCTTATCATTTAACCCATAAGCATTTAATGGACAAGATAAAGATCTATTATCCTAAAATTGATTTTTCAGAAATAGAAGAAAAAATTAATCAACAGTATATAGCAAAAAAAAGTCAGCAAGAAGAGGAATTACTTAAAATAAGTGAAGACATTAAAGCTTATCAAGGCAAGCTTCAAGATAATAATTTTATGAAGCTTTTTGAGAAATACTTAATGCCTAAAAGGTTTTAATAGGTTTTAATCTTTGCCTTAAGATCTCTAATGCTAATGTAATAAAAAGTACAATTTAACGAACCTAAATTGTACTTTTGTTTTGGAACATTATACCAAGTAATCTCGTCATAAAGAACATATGGATATATAGATAATCAAATGGATGGTTATAACTTCAATGATGACAACGGAGGGTAAAATGAAAAAAATAATCAGCATAGCCATGACACTAACCATGACCATAGTGTCGATAGCAGGGTTTTCTTCACCCCTTATGGAGGTGTTTGGGGCAGAAACCGATAGTAAAGGCTTAGAGCAAGCTATACAAGCAGTGAAAAAGGTGATAAGCATTCCTGATTCCTTCAGCGATTTCCAGTATTATTCCAATGAGCTAGAGGTGGATGGGGAAAAGCAAACCATGTGGAATTTAACTTGGTCTTCCAAGGAGGGAAAAGGCAATATTTATGCCAGCGTGGATAACAGGGGTCAGTTGGTTTCCTTTAACCAATATGAAGATAATAGATCCAGTGGATTGTCTACATTTACGAGAAGTGAAGGGGAGAAGATTGCGGCTGCGTTCCTGAATAAAGCCAGACCGGATTTGGCATCTAACATGAAATCTGTGGTGGTAGACCAATATGGCGGAGACAGTAACTTTAATTATTTGTTTACCTTATATGCAAACAATATTCCGGTAGACTTTATATATGCTAAGATTTCCGTTAATAAGTTTACTAAAAAAGTGGAAGCATTTTATATGGTTCAAACAGGGCAGCAGAAATTGACTTATCCGGGGACGGCAGATATAATCTCTCTTGAAAAAGCTAAAGAAGCTTTTTTAAAGACCGATGGAATTAGTTTAAAATATTTTACATTTTATGATTATAGTAATAAAAAGTTAAATGTTTTTCCTGCTTTTATAACGGATGCTCAGGGAACGGTCATTCATGCAAAGACAGGAGAAAAAGTCAATATCTATTATCAAACCGGTGCCATAGGAGGCCCCTATGCTACTGCTGACAGTGCCGGGGGACAGATGAACAAGATTAATGAATCCCTGTCACCGGAGGAAACGAAGGCCGTTGAGAATGTTTCCGGGTTAATCTCAAAAGAAACTGCAGAAAAAACTGTGAAGGAACTGGTTTCGGCTTTTAAAACCATGACTGTGAATAATGCTTCTCTAACAAAGGATTATCGTGAAGATAAATATTTTTGGATGATTAATTTTGACAAGGGCAGTGCAAGTATCAATGGGAAAACCGGGGAATTAATCAGCTTTTACATCTATGATCAACCTCATCAGGATGGAAAAAATATCTCTCAGGAAACTGCCTTAGGGAAAGCGGAGGCATTTATTAAAAAAGCAGCAGGGTTAGAAAAGTGGAATGGACTTAAGCTGCAAGAGCAACGACAGCTCCCCGGTTATCCAAGGCCTTTGGGGGGGATGGAAAAATCAATTTCTTCAATTATGCCAATTTATGGGAATCCTGATTCTTATCAATTTTCCTACGTGAGGCAAGTCAATGGTATCGACGTAATTGATAACAGAACAACCATAACTATCAATAATGTCACAGGAGAAGTCATGCAATATGCTTCTACTTGGTTTGACTCAGTGACTTTTCCCTCTATAGAACAAGTAATGACTCCTGAGAAGGCATTTAACCTATATAATGAGACGGGGAAATTATCCTTAAAATATGTATTAACAGCAAAAGATACACCCACTTTGGTCTATCAATTTTCAAAATCCATACCTTATCTATTAGATCCTGTTAAGGGCACAAAGATAGGATACGATGGTAAAGCATACAGGGAAGAAAACTCTGTACTGCCTACCTATACAGACATCAGCGGGCATTGGTGCGAGGATACGGTGAAAACCTTGTTGGAAAATGGTTATTATATTGTAGGAGACAAGTTTAATCCCAACCAAAAGATGACTCAGGAGAGTTTCTTAAGGTATTTGTTTTCCCCAATGCAAGCCTACTATAATGCGGATGATTTTTACAAAATGATGGAATCCAACGGAGTCTTTAAAAGCGGGGAAAAAGCTCCTAACAAGGAGTTAACCAGACAGGATGCAGCCAAGTACGTGGTGAGATATTTAGGGCAAGAAAAAGCCGCTTCTTTTAATGCTATTTACAAGAATCCTTTTAAGGATGTAATCCCTCAGGAATATATGGGGTATGTAGCTTTGGCTAATGCCTTTAAAATCTTTGAAGGCGATAAAAACGGAAAATTTAACGGTTCTGTGGTCATCACCAACAGCGAAGGGGCTACCATAATTTTCAGAACCTTGCAGGTGAAATAGCTTCAGAAAAAGACCAGACTAAAATATTTTCTATTAACAAATCTTCTTAATAAAAAGTCATGACAAAACCTAAGTCTTAATAAACGAAGGTTATGGGAGTTTGGGTAGATCGAATATTCTGGGAATCCATATCTACCAACGCAAAGATATAAGGGTCTCTCATCAATCGAGACCAAACAGTATAAGAAGCTCTGATAAAACGCTCCTCCAGGGGCGTTTTTTCTATGATAAGAGGACACTGGTAAGGCAGGGATGAGACGGAGTAAATTAAACGCAACATGCCATCCTCATTTAAGTAGGGAGTCAGAGGATAAAATCGACATTGTAAGGGGCGTTTTTCTCGTGGGCAGTGAGGAGGAGTTTTACAGCGTACAAAATAAATTTTTCCAACCCAGTTGTCAGGAAAGTCATAATCCTCTGCATCCTCTACACTCCACTTGAGCCAGTTTTCTTTTCTGGAAAATAGTTTTTCCTCCCCGGGCAGGAGGTAAATTCCCATGTCAAAATCCGTACCTTCCGGTACGGTACTGCTGTCTTCGCAGTTGCAGCAGGCACTTCCGCAAAGAAGACCGCAATCGGTTTTTATGGGGCTCACCCGATCCAATAAACGATAAATCGCCTGATATGTTGATTTTCTGATTAAACTTTTCATAAATAAATTATAACATACAACGTCTTAATTTGATAATTTTATTTTTAACATAAAAATGCTCGATACCTGGGGTATCAATCAATTACACTTTTATAGTACCAAATAGCAACTATTTTTTATATGATAACGAGGTTTTCAGTTTTTATTTTTTTAATTGATAAACAGGTTTTGAGTTTTTATTTTTTTAAATGATAACGGAGGTTTTTCAGTTTATTATTTATATCTTAATTATATCTTTGATCCTGATATTTTAATATTTAGGAAATTCATTGAAATAAAACAATTTCCTGATATTTGTATATTGTAAATACTCATTTATATGGTAAAATGTTAAAGAGAAATTTAAAAGCTAAAAAATATTGATTAATTTTAAAAAGAAGTTATTTCATCTATATTTCTGTTTAAAATTTTAGCAGAATTTAGGATAAAAATAAATTTAAGTCTATTATGATTGCTACTTAAATATTTATAGTGTCTGATAGTTTTTAATTTAACCTTTTTCAATTAAATAATTGAAAGTAAATTTTCTTGGGTATAGATATATAAAAAAGTATTATCAGGGAGAGAAAATGAAATTAGGAATTGATGTAGGATCCACCACGGTAAAGATCGTGCTTTTGGATTCAGACAATCAAATAGTATATAGTAGATACGAAAGACATATGTCTAACGTATTTGAAAAAGTTGCAGAATTGCTTCGAGAGCTTTATGATGCTTATAGTGATTTGGAATTATCCGTCACCATAACCGGCTCAGGGGGGCTAACCTTATCCAGCTTGTTACATATTCCCTTTGAACAGGAAGTAGTGGCTTGCAGCAGAGCTGTGGAAACTTTTATTCCTCATACGGATGTGGTCATCGAGCTTGGGGGAGAGGATGCCAAAATCACTTTCTACGGAGCTACTATAGAACAAAGGATGAATGGAACCTGTGCCGGAGGTACAGGAGCCTTTATAGATCAAATGGCGGTTTTACTGAATACAGACGCCGCCGGTCTCAATGAGGCAGCTAAAAATTATAAGTTGATTTATCCAATCGCAGCCAGATGCGGGGTTTTTGCTAAAACTGATATTCAGCCCCTCATCAATGAAGGTGCCAGCCCGGAGGATCTATCCATATCCATTTTTCAAGCTGTGGTTAATCAGACCATCAGCGGTTTGGCTTGCGGAAGAACCATAAAGGGAAAAGTGGCTTTTCTAGGCGGTCCCCTATCTTTCTTATCTGAATTGAGAAAACGATTTATTTCTACTTTGGAGCTTCATGAAGAAAATGTGATTTTTCCTGAAGACTCCAAATATTACGTGGCATTAGGAGCGGCTCTGATATCTGAAAAATATGCACCGGTCACTTTGGGTGGTATTGTAGATGCTTTAAAAAATACAGATGGTAAATTCGTATCTGAAAACAATTTTATTGAACCATTATTTAAAGATTTTGCAGAATTTGAACAATTTAAAAGTAGACATGATAAAAACAAAATTAAAAGAAAAGAACTGAGAAAAGCAAAAGGAAAGCTGTTTCTCGGCATCGATGCAGGTTCCACTACCACTAAGGCGGCGCTCATTGATAATGAAAAGCATTTGCTTTATTCCTACTACAGAAACAATGAGGGAAAACCCTTGGATGCCACCATGGAGATGCTGAAGGAGATCTACTCTCAGATGCCCGATGGGGCTTACATAGCCAATACCACGGTAACAGGATATGGAGAAGGCTTGATTAAAGCGGCCTTTAAGGCAGACATGGGAGAAATAGAGACCATGGCTCACTACAAGGCAGCGGAAGAGTTCCTGCCGGGAGTAGAATTCATCTTGGACATCGGGGGACAAGACATGAAGTGCATGAAGATTAAGGATGGATCCATCTATAACATCATGCTCAATGAAGCTTGTTCCTCCGGTTGCGGTTCCTTTATAGAAACTTATTCCAAATCTGTCAATATGGATATTAAGGACTTTGCCATTGAAGGTCTCTTTGCAAAGGCTCCTGTAGATTTGGGAACCAGATGTACCGTGTTCATGAACTCCAAGGTAAAGCAAGCCCAAAAAGAGGGCGCTGCCATAGGGGATATTTCTGCGGGCCTTTCTTATTCTGTTATAAAAAATGCATTATATAAAGTAATCAAAATGCGTGATACAGAGGAAGCCGGAGAGAAAATCGTGGTTCAGGGAGGAACCTTCCTGAACAACTCGGTTTTAAGGAGTATTGAAAGAATCTTAGGCAAAGAGGTGGTACGTCCTGACATTGCAGGCATTATGGGTGCTTTGGGTGCTGCTTTAATTGCAAAAGAAAATTATATAGAAGGTACAGAATCCGATATTATCACCTTGGACGAAATCAATCATTTCTCCGTAGTTAGCAGTCACGGAAGGTGTAAAAAATGTGAAAATAACTGCTTGTTGACCATCAACAAGTTTAATGATGGTGCAAAATTTACTACTGGAAATCGCTGTGAAAAGGGAGCCGGAAGAGAAAGCAGTACCTCAGAGCTTCCTAATATCTTCGCTTATAAAAATAAAAAATTATTTGCCTATGAACCTTTAGAGGAAGCCTATGCCTCCAGAGGGGTAGTGGGAATTCCCCGTGTTTTAAACATGTATGAAAACTATCCTTTTTGGTTCACCTTTTTCACGAAACTCAGGTTCAGAGTGGTTATTTCGCCTCCTTCCTCTAAGGCTATGTATGAGACGGGGATGGAAACCATTTCCTCGGACACAGCTTGTTATCCCGCAAAATTGGTGCACGGTCACGTTAAGTGGTTGGTAAACAATGGTATAAAATACATTTTTTACCCAAGCATCAACCACGAAGTAATAGAAGATGAAACTGCAAATAACCACTATAACTGTCCGGTGGTAGCCACTTACCCGGAAGTAATCTCTAAGAATATGGATGACCTTTTTAAAGAAGAGGGTGTCACCTTTAATCACCCTTTCCTGCCATACGATAATGATGACAGATTAGTTAAGCAGTTATACTCCATGTTAAGACCTTTGCACATTGGGTTTACCGAAATTTCTAAGGCCATTAAATTAGCCAGAAGAGAAGATAAACGATTCAAAGATGATATTAAACGTGAAGGTGCCAGAGTTATTAAATACATTAACAATCACAATAAAAAAGCGGTGGTTTTGGCCGGTAGACCTTACCATCTGGATCCCGAAGTCAACCATGGAATCGATCAGGTAATCAATTCCTTTGGAATGGCTGTTCTCACAGAGGATTCCATCGCTCACTTCACAAAGCTCAGCAGACCCATCCGTGTTTTGGATCAGTGGATGTATCATTCTCGTCTGTATAAGGCAGCGGAAGTGGTAGGTAGAAACAACGGAATTGAACTCATTCAGCTCAACTCTTTCGGGTGCGGCCTGGATGCGGTGACTACAGATCAAGTGGAAGAGATCCTTACGAAAAAAAATAAGCTGTATACCGTCCTGAAGATTGATGAAGGCTCTAATTTGGGTGCGGCTAAAATCAGGATTCGTTCTCTGAAAGCCGCCATGGAGGAAAGAGAAAAGAATCAAATCAAACCCGTTAAGAATGAAGAGCTTTTTTCAAGAAAAGTCTTTACAAAAAAGATGAAAAAGGAATACACGTTGATTATTCCTCAAATGTCGCCTATACATTTTCAGTTTATCGAGCCTGCTTTAAAACGAAGTGGATACAAGGCGGTGCTATTGCCGGATGTGGATAAGCACGCGGTGGAGGAAGGACTGAAATATATCAATAACGATGCTTGTTACCCCACCATTGTAACCCTCGGACAAATTATCTCTTCTTTGAAGTCGGGAGAATTTGATTTGGATAAGACGGGAATCCTGATGTCCCAGACGGGGGGCGGCTGCAGAGCCAGCAATTATATGGCTTTGTTGCGAAAGGCATTGGTGGATTTAAAGATGGAGCAGATTCCCGTGGTGTCGGTAAATGCCGGAGGCCTGGAGAAAAATCCGGGGTTCAGCATTACCCCCAATTTACTGGCTCGTTGTATGAGAGGCATTATCTTTGGCGACGTACTCATGCGGGTTTTATATGCCACAAGACCTTACGAGGAGGAAAAGGGAGCCGCAGATCGGCTTTACAAAAAGTGGGTGAGAAGCGGTAAGATCATTGCTTCCAGAGGTTCTATTATCACTTATAATCGAGCTATTAAAAAAATGGTAGCTGAGTTTGAAAGTCTGCCACTTAGGGATATTAAAAAACCCAAGGTGGGTGTGGTAGGAGAAATATTGGTAAAATTCCATCCAAACGCTAACAACGATATTGTCAATATCATTGAAAGTGAAGGTGGAGAAGCCGTAGTACCTGATTTGGTGGATTTCTTCTTATATGGAATGTATAGCAAGGATTACAACTTCAAGTATCTTTCAGGAAAATACAGCACCATGTTAGGCAATGCGGCGGCCATTAAATTTATAGAGATGTACAGAAAGTCCGCCAGGATGGCACTAAGAGGGAGCAAGCGCTTTCATGAACCTCTTTACATAGAGCAGATGGCTGAAAAAGCCAAGCAAATCGTTTCTTTGGGTAACCAATGCGGTGAAGGTTGGCTACTCACCGGAGAAATGGTGGAGCTTTTGGATAGCGGAGTAGAAAATATAGTCTGCTTGCAGCCCTTCGCTTGTCTGCCCAACCACATTACGGGTAAGGGTATGATCAAGGCATTGAGAAAGTACAATCCCAAAGCCAACATTGCACCTATAGATTATGATCCCGGAGCCAGTGACGTAAACCAGCTCAATCGAATTAAGCTGATGATGGCTACAGCTCATAAAAATTTAGATAAAAAGTAAAAAATTAGTGGAAAATTAATTCCAATTAGTTTATCATATATATGAACATTCATAAAAATAAGGCTATTGAGAGATACTTAGAAGTAAAGTTAATTCATTATATAAATATAAATGGAGGATATCATGAAAAATTTAATGGATTTTGGGAATAGTTTTATAAAAGAAGAAATGAAAGTCACTGATTTTGCAATTTTAAAGGCGTGCTTGATTTCATTGGGAATCTTGTTGGGACTTTGTGTGCCAAAGAACAGTAACGTCACCAGAGGAATCGTAGCAGGTACGGCAGGAATGGCTTTTGGAACTACTTTAGGATTTTTTATGAATAAAATTGTGAGAAAAGTAAGGAAGAATATCAATCAGTACAGATAATCTTAGAGAGGTGCAGAATGGGAAGACACGGAACGATTGCAGGAAGAAAAGCCGCTCAGGACTCAAAACGAGCGGCGGTTTTTACGAAATACGCCAGAGCCATTACAGTGGCAGCAAAGAATGGGGGAGACCCTGATTATAACGTGGCACTAAAACATGCAATTGACAAAGCTAAGGGTATCAATATGCCCAATGACAATATTAACAGAGCCATAAAGAAAGGTACCGGCGAACTGGCAGGAGAATCCTACGAGTCCGGTAGCTTTGAAGGATATGGAGCCGGTGGAGTAGCGGTAATTGTGGATATTTTAACGGATAATAGAAATCGTACCACAGCTGCCATGAAACATGCTTTTGACAAGTATGGCGGTAATTTGGGTACTCCGGGATGTGTGTCTTACATGTTCGCCCGTAAAGGGGTAATCATCATTGAAAAAACTGACTCTGTGGATGAAGATGCCTTGATGGAGGCTGCCTTGGAAGCAGGAATGGAGGACATGATTACATATGATGATAGCTTTGAAATTCAAACCGCTCCCGAGAACTTTAATGCCGTTTCTGAAGCCTTAAAAGTTGCAGGATATGAATTCGTAGATGCAGATATCGAATATATCCCTTCCATGGAAGCTACTCCGGGGGAAAGCGATATCAAATCCTTAAAGAAGATGATCGACATCTTGGAGGAAAACGACGACGTTCAAAAGGTGTATCACAACTGTAGCGTTGATTTGGATGAATAAGGAAGATTGATTTTTCAATGAGTTTGTGGTATGGTAACTATCTAATGATGGTATATCTATGTTGAATCATGATATACTTCAGTAGATGAATAATGATAAAAAAAACCTTTTATTTCTTGTGTGTATCAAGGGAGTAGGAGGTTTTTTTTATGGTAAATGAATGTGAGGTGAGAAAGTATAGCCAAAGAACAATCAAAGGCTTTAACAAAAATTTAATGTATTTTTCTAAGTTTCTAGCATAGGTGTTTCCACTATTTCAGATATTACCCATCTAATAGTAAAAGAATATATTGTCAAACAAAAAAGCAAAAGGTGTAAAGTACCTATATTAATACTTGCATTAAAGTCTTAAGATCATTTTTTAATTATTTGATTGAAAAGGGTTATATTTCTGATGCAGAAAATCCAATGAAGAAAATTGGGTTTTTAAAAGGGGACTGTTTAATGTAAAATAAAAATACCCAAAAGGAATTTTATCTTGCAGAAAACAAAAGGGGACTGCCCGATTATAGAAACATTTACCGATTTAGAAGTGCAAAGAATGATGAAGATTTATCAAGGCAATTAGTATATAGTTGTCAGAAACAAAGCTATTTTAGGGGTATTGTTTGATACAGGTCTTAGAAATTTAGAACTTTGTGATCTCAAGGTGGAAGGTGTGAAGGTAAACTATTTTTTAATATGGGGAAAAGGAAATAAAGAAAGGATCGTACCAAAAAGCATCTATCTATCTAAAATTCTATTTAAATATGAAAGGCTAAGGGTAGCTTACTTTGAATTTAGACAAGCAGAAGAAGAATACTTTTTCCTATCGAGAACAGGAAGAAAGCTGACAGTAGAAGCCATAGCGCGTATTGTAAGGCAAGCTGGAAATCCTGCAGGTGTTAATCCGGATTTAAGGTGCAGTCACATACTTGCAGACATTATTTTGCACAGAAACAATTGCTGAATGGCAACGATATCTACACAGTCAGAAGCTATTGGGGCATTGCAATGTATCCATTACACAAACGTACTTAAGAAGTATGAAGGATGTAGACATTATTTCAAAATCATTGAGGTATAGTCCATTAATGAGTATAACAGTATGAGTTAAATATTAATGTATTATATAAAGAAAAAAAATATTAAAAAGTTATTTAATTAATTACAATTTTTTTAAACAAAGATGTTGAAAGGAAGGAAAGTAAAAATGAAACATAATTATAATGAAAACTATGAAAGGAAGAATAGAAAGGGAGAAATGACAAAAACGTGGAAAGAATAGAAGCAGAATTAACCGGAAAAAATTATACTTTAGTTAATAATAATCCTGATTATTATCACAAAGGTGACATAATTGTAGATGGAGAAATTTTAGAAATTAAAAGTGATTGTCGGATAATGGAATCTGGTAACATTTTATTTGAAGACTTTTTTCTGAAACCAGTAAATGGTGAAAAAATCACTAAAAAAAATAAAAATAAGTTATTTTATGTGGTAAAACCAGGTTGGTTGAGAAGTGGAAAATATAAAACTTTAATATTTTATGATATGAAAAATTTTGATAAGTTTATAATTGATTTTTCAAAAGCCAAAGATTTTATTAAACACAATGAACAAAATACTAAAATTGTTAAAAAAATTAAAGATAAGCTTAATACAAATGAAACTTATTATTTAGTACCATATAAAATTTTAGAAAAAGAAAAAATATTAGAACATTTTCCCATAAAACAACCTTTAAAAGGTTGGCTAAAAGTGAATTTTAAAGAATTCGATTATCGAATGCTAAACATAATGCGTAAATTACATTTTATCCCATTTGAAAGAAATGTAGACAATAATAAATAAAATATCAGATAAAATTAAATATGAAGATATACAAAAAATGGAAAGACAAAATAGTAACTATCAGCGCCCAAACGGGCGCTGGTAAAAGCTATTTTATATTAATTATTCTATATGACTATGCTAAAATTAATTGAGGAACTAGACAGCTATCTTAGGTGGTATAATGAGAAACGAATAAAGTTGTCGCTTGGGGGAATGAGTCCCCTATCTTATAGACGCAGTATTGGTTTAGCAGCATGAGTAAGTCCAACAAAATGTCCGCATTCCCATCCTTAACCGTAACAACAATCATTTTTTAGAAGGTAAAATTACCCAAATAAAAGAACAGCTAAAGTTAGCTGATTATTTAATAGATAAAGGCGAAGTGGAATATGTTAATAAATATGGTAGAGACTTTGCAAAAAGCAAAATTATTTATGATGATACTGACGGAAAAAATATTTTAAAAAGTCAATAGGGTTATGTACCACAAACAAAAATTAAAATGTTTAAATATTCCATTTGTTATATTATCCTAAGAAAAGTAGTAATAAAAGATATTGGTTAAAAAAATAGTTAATTGATATGGGACAATTTATTAAATTAACTTTATTGATGTCCTAATTTATAAAACTACCTGAAACAAATCAGAAAAGTTAAAATTTAAATAAGAAGCCATGGGGGTTTCCATTGTTTATCTTTTAATATTAATCAATCTCCACATACTTTATAATTTCTTCTACTTTACATTTTAATACTTTGCATAGCTCATTAATGGTATTTGTAGATATGCCTTGATTTTTTCTTAGCCTGGAAATCAAAGAACTACTAAAATGATATTTATGAATAAGGGTGTAGGTACTGATATCTTTGGATTTTAATGTTTTCCAAAAAGGTTCGTAGGAAATCATTTTATCAAACCTACCTTTCTTGCTTAATAAGAAAAGTATAGTTTTTATTTTTTATCTTGAACATATTCTAAAAATAGAATATAATCTAAATATAGACTATATTTATAGTTATAAGTTTTAATTCTCAATTGAAAAAATAGGTTTTAAGGAAATGAAAGATGAAAAACGAGAAGAAAAATTAAAATTATTAAATAGTAAAATTAATTTAAAACAGAAAGAAATAGCGGGATTTGTTCATCAAAAAGATGCAGCGCAGACAGAGCCTTTCATTGAGTTTTACATTATAGGATTGATAAGTTTGGCAATATTAATAATCTCTACATATCTATACACAATAGGGAATTATAACATATTTGGATTTATAATGTTTATCAGTCTTATATTTTTTCTTTTATCTGTAATTTGCTCAAATCTAGGAATTGAAGGAATTGGAAAAAGGAAAACGAATGAATCAAAGCAAAGAAAAGAGCTAAGTGTCAAAACTGTAACATTTATTATCTTAACTGTTATTATTGTTACTGTTATCGTAGGCGCCAAAGGCTGTTCAGCAAGCATAGAAAAAGAAATGAGGGAAGACCGTGATGCCTTTGAAAAGTGGATTTGGGAAGGTGGTTGGATGGAATAAGAACACAGAAAAGATTGTTGTAATAGTAAAAATACTGCTTACATTTGTCCTTAGAAGGTCAAGAAATTTTAATTTAAAAGGAGGTCATGATAATGAAAAAAAAACCTTCACTTTTATGGGTTTTTTTAATATTTATTTTATTGATATTTTCAAAATCTATATATGCATTGGAAATAACAATAAATGGTAGCTCAGTTCAATATACTTCTTACTCCGGATTTCCATTTATAGATGCATCAAATAGAATGCAAGTACCTTTAAGGCAGACTATGGAAGCTTACGGATGTAGCGTATACTGGGATGCCACAAATTACATTGCTACAGTTATAAAAAATGACATAATTGTTAAAGTCCCCATCGGGGCAGGTTATATTATTAAAAATGACCGGATAATTAGAAATGATACAGTAGCAACAATCAAAGATGGAAGAACATATTTACCAATACGGGTTGTTCTTGAAGCATTTGATGCCACAGTTAACTGGAATTCATTATATCAAAGTGTGGAAGTTGTGGATAACAATTTATTGAAGCCTAATACAAACGTAGAAAACAGTATAGATGTTTACGAGGAAGATAAATATAATAATTCACATAGCAATAAAGAAGATGAGCCCCCAAATAATAACCCACAATATTATAAAGAAGATACTCAATACAATAACTCAGAATCGCCGTCAAATAATTTCTCAAATGATAATAACCCTTCAATAGCCAATTCGGCTACTAATTTAGATACATATGACCAAAAAATTCGAAAGTATTATGAATATAAAGCTACCATAGATGAAAGAATTAATGAATTAAAAAATGTTGAAGGATTTTATTATTATTATGGTTCAGAGGAACAATATAACAAAGAATTGGAAGTAATGATAAGAGAAACTGTAAAATGGGAAAGCCTTATTGAGCAAATACGAAATTCTACAGACCCCTTAGCAATTATGAAAATAAATGAATATACCGAAAAAAAAGATCAAGCTCAAAAAAAACAAACAGCTTTAATTAATTCATATACGTCAACTAAAAGTATTAAATTTTGGGAAGATCAACTACAAAAGTACTATGATTATCTGTTTAAGAATTAAAATTTAGCACTTTGGTGATAAAGCGAGATATAGGAGAATAAAAATGACAGAAAAGAAAAAATCAAACAAAGCAATTATTTTATTCTGCATTATCCTAATCATTGCAATCAGTGGTGGAATATACGCAGAACAAAACATACTATATGGTCGGGACAAAGAAGCTTTTGAGATTATGCAAACGGGATTAATGGAATTCAAAGATCCGTCAAGTGTTAGGGTTATTTATGCTGAAATGACTACTTTGGAAGGTGATGTATTCGTTGTAGCACAAGTAAGTGCCGCTAATGGATTTGGAGCAAGAGATGAAGTGCTAGAATGTGCTTTTTATGAGGACGGGGTTTTCACTACAGATGAGGATCTACTAAAAACCGTAAAGCAAAAAGACCTTGAAGTCAATGCCAATAAAATCACTAAAGCAATCAAAAGGAAATTTAATTTCTAGTATTAATATGAAGAAAGATGTTTTACGCAATGGTGATACGCTTATTATTTCTGAACTTGATAGGCTGGGTAGGAATAAACAAGATACTTTAAAGGAATTACAGTATTACAAGGATAATGGCATTCGGGTAATGATTTTAGAAATACCTACTACCTTACAAGACCTTTCAAAGTTGGATAACAGCATGGCTACCATGATAATGGATACTATCAATAATATGCGGATAGAGCTTTATGCTACAATAGCACAGGCTGAGATTGAAAAGAAGGAAATAAGGCAAGCGGAAGGAATACAAGCAAAGAAGGATAGGGGCGAATGGGATAACTATGGTAGACCTAAGGCAAATTTAGTGAACAGTATAAAAAAGTTGTTAGCGGTGAAATGAAGCCTTTTGAATGCATGAAAATGTTAGGAATGACAAAGCCCACATTCTATAGATACAAGAAACTGTTTGAGCAGATGAAATACAGTAATATAGAAATAGTAGACTAAGGTCTGTAAGGGCAACTCCTATTAAATACTCGCTTTAACGACTTTCTTTAAAATTCTTTAAAATTCTTCATATAAACCTTACCTATGATGATACAAATGAGATTTCCGAATGGGCATATAGTGCAGTTGCATTTGTAAATGGAAAGGGGATTATGTTAGGTACACCGAATAATCTCATAAAACCTAAGGAAATAGCTGTTAGGGCAGAAGTGGCTATGGTGTTTAGGAATTTGTTGGCGGGTATGTAATTAGTATGAGCAGCCGTCACAAACCTTTAGGAATTTATTTCTTAATAATTTTATGAAGACTTCAAAATAAAGGCTAAAGGCTTGATAAAATAATGTAAGGTTCAAATTTACCTTTGACAAGGTGAGAGATATGGTGTAACATATTAATCAAGAAGGATTACCGCTTCTGTAATGGCGGCTGATCCTATCGGGAGCCGTCTAAATTATCAGTTTAGGCGGCAGTGTTATTTTTTGAAGCTTCTCATCATACAGATGTTAATTACTCCAAGGATTACTAAGCAGAACTGAAATAGTTCTGAATATGTAATCATAAGCATCACCCCCTTTGGAAGAGAGTGATCAACCGCCAAACGGTAATCCTTATTTGAATTATACTATGTGGTTAAAAGAAAGACAAGAGATTTCGAACAAATGTTTTTATATTTATATCGTAAAGTAAAGGTTTTCTTTTAAATGGTTCTTCCATAATTCTTTTTTGGACAGTTTTTCCATGGATCTTTTTTCGATAAATTTTCACATATAAATTATTGTTATATAAAATTAATCTATGATTTTCTAATTTGGCAAAAATTAATATTTTGATTTTCGAGATTTAAGAATCAAAGTAAACAATGCAATGGAAATTATGAGAAATATCATAGATAAAATTAACAATAAAATATATGATAGTTTAATCTTCATCCATCAAGATAGACATTTTAAAACTTTTAATCAAAAAGAAAAAAAATATTATGAGTTTGGATGGAAAACATTAATACACACCCCAAAGGCAAAATAGAAAAGAGTGACATTGTGATAATGATCGACAATATGTTAGGAGTAGACGATGGAGGAGTACAGATTCATCACCTGAAACAACTAAACATTCATGATGCTATTGATTGCTATTGGTACCATTGTTTAATCCCAAACAATGAACTAAATTTGCACATGCAGTTTTAAATTATTGCTTCATATGAAAAGAAATCGACCTTTTAAAAGTATTCATAGTGCAGGTGGCTCCCATTGGCAATGTTGCGGTGGGATGACCGTGCCCCGCTTGAATATCGTATAAAATGGGTTTGCCTAACCCTTTAAAAAAATCCTTTAGCAGTTCTAAATAGCCATAGGAGGGATCATTTTCGTTCCGGCAATCCAAGAATCTTCCTAGGATCAATCCGGCAGCATCATTTAACTTTCCGCTATGGGCTAAGTGAGTAAAATATCTTTCAATTCTGGGTACAGCTTCTTTAATTTCTTCTATAAACAAAATTTTTCCTTTTGTATCTATTTCATAAGATGTGCCAATGGTTGCGGAAAGTAAGGCTAAATTCCCACCTGTTAAAGTCCCTGTGGCAGTTCCCTCCTGCATGACTTGAAAATCCATTCCCGGGGGATTTTTTAATTCGTACTTTTCAGGCATATCTATGCAATGAAAGAAGGATTCCGAAGTATAAGAGTCAAAATGTTCCACAATATTGGAGGAAACCATAGGTCCATGAAAGGTTACAAGGTTACATATCTGATTCAAAACCACATGCAAATTAGTGACATCACTATAGCCCACAAATATTTTGGGATTTTTTTTAACTATTTCAAAATCGATAAATGGAAGCATACCGCTACTGGCAAAGCCTCCACGTGCACAGAATATTGCATTTACATCTTTGTCAGAAAACATAGCATTAAAGGCTTTCCCTCTGGAAATGGCATCACCGGCCATATACCCTCCATATTTTTTCCCTAAGTTATCTGCCAACTTTACTTGATAGCCTAAGCCTTCAAGGGCTTCCTTGCATTGAGATACTCGATTCTCAGAAATGGGGGATGAGGTACAGATAATACCCACAGTATCTCCCTTTTTCAATTTTTTAGGATAAATCATTGTTCCTCCAAACATCCTTCATCAGCCGAAGGGCATTTTTATGGCAAATTCTTTCTAACTCTCCATGGGTAAAGTGCTTGGACAGGGCATCTAAAATAGACGGAAAACCTCCATAATCCTTAAACTCCAATCCACAATCTATCCCGTCAAAGTCAGAGCCAATACCCACTGCCTCAATGCCTGCTTTATTTACCATGTGTTTAATATGGTTGACTAAATGGTCAAATTTGGCATAATCGCAGTCATCCTCCAGAAAGTAGGAGTAGAAATTAATACCAACCAATCCACCTTTCTCCCCCAGGGTTTTTAGTTGTTCATCCGTAAGATTTCTTTGATGTTTGCATAAGGTGCGTGCACAGGAATGGGATGCCACAAAAGGTTTTTTGCTATGAAGAGCTACATCATAGAACCCTCCTTCCGATAGGTGAGAAACATCGATAATCATACCCAATCTGTTCATTTCACTTACAACATCAAAGCCCAAGGGCTTTAGCCTTCTCTTGTGTTCTTCCGAATCAATGCTGCTAGGATATCCGATATTGTTTTCAAAATTCCATGTTAAAGTTAGGAGCCGCACGCCTTTTTCATAGATTTCAGCTAAGCGTTCTATTTTATCATGGATAATTACGCCATCTTCTATGGATAGAACTGATGAAACTTTATGATTCAAGACATTAGTTTCAATATCCTTTACAGTAAGAGCCGGTGCTAATGTAGCCTGATTTAAGGAAAGCTGAAATAAATAAATTTCATACATCTTTAAAAAGAGCTCAAAGGGTTCAACCTGGGGAAAACGTTTTGCATAAATGAATAGGGCAAAGAATTGGACCATGGCGTTACCCTTATTTAACTTATCCATATCGATATGACCGGAATTTGCAGTAAGCTGATATTGGGGGTCTATAAAACACTTAAAAATGGTGTCGCAATGTAAATCTATTATTTTCATAACCTACAAAACTTCTCCTTAATGCAATCTATGCTTTGATGATTTTGATTAGAACTAAGAAAATTATTATGGTTTTAAAATAAAAAATTATATTTTAAGTAAATACAAAACTTAAGAAATTGTTTAATGAAATTGTTTAAATTTTCTTTGCATAAATGCTTATATGATAATATAATAAAACCATTGCAAGTTGCATCGGTTTGTAGCAACTCACCGAACTTCTGACTATATCAGTGGGAGTATAAATGATGAATGTTAAAAAAATGATTGAAGAAATTTATCCTGAAATCCTTGAGATTCGAAGGGATTTTCACCAGTATCCGGAACTCAGTGAAAAAGAGACCAGAACCCAAGGTAAGATTTGTGACTATTTAAAACAGTGGGGAATTCCATATGCTACCATAGCGGATACAGGTGTAGTGGCAAACCTTACAGGAACGGGGAAGGATGGAAAAACTGTTGCCATACGTGCAGATATAGATGCACTGCCCATAGAGGAAATTAATGACGTACCTTATAAATCAAAAAACCTAGGTATTATGCACGCCTGCGGTCACGATATTCATACGGCAATCCTTTTAGGTACTGCAAAAGTTCTAAAATCCATGGAAAAGGATTTATTGGGGAATGCAAAATTTTTGTTTCAACCGGCAGAAGAAACCATAGGTGGTGCAAAGCGTTTGATTGAAGAGGGATGTTTGGAGAATCCTCCTGTATCAGCGGTAATTGGCCTTCATGTATCCCCCCAAATCCCTGTGGGATGCGTTGAGCTTAAGCGCGGTCCTCAAAGTGCAGCTTCCAATGAGTTTACAGTTGTAGTAAAGGGAAAGCCAAGCCACGGAGCCAGTCCGGAAAAGGGTGTAGATGCTTTGTTGGTGGCCTGCCAAATGGTTTCGGATCTGCAATCCATAGTGTCAAGAAATATTGGGGCTACCAATTCGGTGGTGGTAACGGTGGGGCAACTTAACGCAGGCACCAAAAATAATATTATCGCAGGAGAGGCAACCTTCCATGGAATTATCAGGACTTTAAATGGTGATACCATGGATTTCGTTAAAAAAAGATTAAAAGAATTTGTGGAAAATATGGCAAAAGCTCATGGTACTGTTGCCGAAGTCAGCTTTGTGGAAAGTTATCCGGCAGTAATCAATGATGATGGGGTTCAAGATGTTTTGGAAAAAGTAGCCAGGGAAAACTTTACAAAGGAGCAAATCCGATTTATGGAATTCCCCACCATGGGTGCTGAGGATTTTTCCTATTTTTGCGAAAGCAGCAAGGGTGGTTTTTTTAACATTGGAACAGGTAAGATTGACCAATCTGATCCTGAGCCTATCCATAGCAATGCCTTTGATCCCGACGAGGAAAGTATTAAAGTGGGGATTTTGATGGAGGTTCAAGCTGTTTTAGAACTATTAAAATAACATTAAATCAGTTATATTACAAAAAAATTTTAAAAATCCAGAAGATTCCACTGGTATTTTTAATTTGATTGGTTTATAATATTATCATATCCTGAAATGTTCGTTAAGGTTTTATAACTCAACCTACAGATTGACCTTGGGAATCCGGGTTTCCGTATGCCTATGTCAGGCCTCCTCTGAGTGGAAGACAGAAGCTGGAACAGGATACCCCCC
>CAYWVS010000041.1:0-25875 GCA_964461765.1 uncultured Anaerovorax sp. | reverse complement strand
TGATTATCATCGTTGCTGTTATTGTTGACATGAGAAAGAATGCTAAGAAGAAATAGAGACTAAAGATTTTTTGAACTTACATAATCAAAGTCTTGAAAAACAATGAATTGAAAATTTGGTCACTTGAGCAAACTTATAATAAAAATGTAAATAGAAGTGATAACATTAAAAATGATCTCCTCTTTCTCCAATTTTGATATACAATGAAAAAAGCATTTTATGAGAAATGCTTTTTTCTATTAGGAAAGTATTTTTCAATTGTAACAAACAATAAATTGTTGTAAAATAAGATATTATAATATTCGGTTTCGGCAAATACAATAATGGAGGGTATACTGATGAAAAAGCCTGTTTTGGTAATCATGGCAGCGGGAATGGGAAGCAGATATGGCGGATTAAAACAGATGGATAAGATAGGATCCGGAGGAGAATTGATTCTGGATTTTTCTTTGTATGACGCCATGTCCGCAGGGTTTGAGTCCGTCATTTTTATTATAAAGAAAGAAATGGAAGATGATTTTAGAGAATTGATCGACCATAGAGCCGGAAAGTTTCTAAAGGTTCAATACGCTTATCAAGATTTGCAGGATCTTCCGGAAGGATATCAGGTGCCTGAAGGCAGGGAAAAGCCTTGGGGAACTTGCCATGCCGTTATGAGTGCACGCCACCTCATAGCCGGTCCCTTTGCGGTGATCAATGCGGACGATTATTACGGACCCGGTGCATTCCATGTGATCTACGATTTCTTGGAAAACAGCAAGGACGATGAAAAATATCGTTACGCTATGGCAGGATATAACATAGAAAATACACTCACGGAAAACGGTCACGTGGCCAGGGGAGTATGCAAGACTAACGAGGATTATTTTTTGGTGGAAATAGACGAGCGGATAAAGGTCATGTGGCAAGATGAAAAAATCGTTTACACAGAGGATGATAAAACCTATACGGAAATTCCTAAGGGTACCCCTGTTTCCATGAATTTCTGGGGATTCAGCATGAGTTTTATGGAGGAAATTATAGAAAGATTCCCAAAATTCTTAGATGATACCTTACAAAATAACCCTATGAAAGGGGAATATTTTCTTCCATTGCCTGTGGATCAATTGATCCAGGAAGGAAAAGCAACTGTAAAGGTACTTCCCTCTACAGACAAATGGTACGGTGTCACCTATCAAGAGGATAGAGAATTTGTAGCCGATGCGTTGCAGTCTCTAAAGGATAAAGGTGTGTATCCGGATGTATTGTGGAAGTAAATTAAAATTTTAATAATCTTAGGAGGTAAAAAATGTTTGAAACTTTTTCCCAGTTAAAAGAATTTTGCCACGAGAAAGACATTAAGATGATTGACTTTAAAATGATTGACTTGAACGGCCGTTGGAGGCACCTCACCATACCTGTAGGGAGATTTACGGAAAAAACCTTAGAAAATGGAATTGGATTTGACGGATCCAACTATGGATTTGCTGCAGTGGAGAAAAGCGACATGGTATTTATTCCTGATATTACCACTTCGGCTTATGACACCTTTGTTGATATCCCTACACTTTCCATGATCGGTGATGTCTTTGTTATCGGAAACCCTCACAGGAGATTCGAGCAAGACCCCAGAGCCGTATCCCTGAAGGCAGAAGAATATATGAGATCCTCCGGTATTGCGGATGAGATCAAAATTGGGCCTGAGTTTGAATTTAATATCTTTGATAATGTCAATTATCAGGTGAAACCCCAGACTTCAAGCTATGCCATAGATACAGAGCAAGCGGAGTGGAACAGTGGTAAGCACGGATTCAATCAAGGTTACAAAGTACCACATAAGGGAGGCTACCATATTACTCCTCCCATGGATGTAACCTACGATTTGAGAAGCGGTATCTGTATGCTTTTAGAAGAGCGTGGGGTAGGCGTAAAATATCACCACCATGAAGTGGGAGGACCGGGACAGTTGGAAATCGAAGTCCAGTTCGGAGGTCTCACGGAAATGGCAGATAAAACCATGATCGTAAAATACGTAGTAAAAAATGCTGCTTTTAAAATGGGAAAAACGGCTACTTTTATGCCAAAACCATTGTTTGATGAGGCGGGAAACGGCATGCACGTACATATGCACATGTTTAAGGATGGAAAACCCATCTTCTATGATGCAAATGGATATTCTCAGTTGAGCGAAACTGCCCTTTTCTTCATCGGCGGCCTTTTAAAACATGCAGCGGCTTTGTGTGGATTTACCAATCCAAGCACCAACTCATACAAGAGGTTGGTACCCGGATATGAAGCACCTGTCAGCATTTGTTATGCCACAGCTAATCGAAGTGCAGTCATTCGAATACCTGATTATGCCAGATCTCCGGAAGAAAAGCGCTTTGAAATCAGAAACCCCGATTGTACCTGCAATCCCTACTTTGCCTATGCGGCCATTCTCATGGCAGGACTTGACGGCATAGAAAATAAGATTGATCCTGTAAAGGAAGGCTTTGGACCATATGATATCAACCTGTATCACCTGTCAAAGGAGGAACAGAAGAAAATCAAGGCTTTGCCTACGAATCTTGAGCAAGCTTTAGATGCCCTTGAATCAGATCACGAATTTTTACTGAAGGGTGACGTATTTTCCGAGAAGTTAATAGAGCTGTGGATTGAAAAGAAGCGGTCAGAAGCCTTGGCCATCAACAGAATCCCTAATCCGGCTGAATTTGGGTATTACTATGACCTTTAAAAAAAGCTTGCAAAAACAAGAATCTATGGTATAATGTAAAAGCCGATTGAGGCAGAAGTATATGGGAGATGATCCCGAAGCATTGAATTTTGAATGACAAAAGAATATGCTCTCTGCATGCGCATAAGCGTATGCCATTTAGTCCATAGGGAGGTGAAAAAGTGAACAATTATGAATTAATGCTCGTGCTGGAAGCAGCGCTGGAGCAGGAGAAAAAAGATGCTATCCTGGAAACTGTCAAAGAAATCATATCTGTCGGCGGCGAAGTCGAAAAGGTTGATGTTTGGGGAAACAGGAGACTGGCATATCCTATCCTGAAGAAAAATGAAGGATACTATGCAGTTGTAAATTTTAAAGCTAATGCAGAGCTTCCAAAGGAGCTTGACAGAAGGCTAAAAATTTTAGATGCTGTAATCAGACATATGATCATCAATGTAGATCAAAAGTAGGGGAATGAAATGAATAGTGTAATATTAATAGGAAGACTCACAAGAGATCCGGAAGTAAGATATATATCAGAAAACACTATGGCTGTTGCCACATTTACCATTGCCATCGATCGATTTGGAGGAAAAGAAAAGAAGACAGATTTTCCCAGAGTCACTGTTTTCGGTAAGCAAGCCGAAAATTGTGAGCGGTTTTTAACCAAGGGAAGATTGGTAGGCATTCAGGGAAGACTTCAGACCGGAAGTTACACCAATAAGGATGGTGCCACTGTTTATACTACCGACGTAGTAGCCGACAGGGTACAATTCTTAGAGTGGGGTGACAAAGAAGGTTCTGCTCCCGGAGGTGGGGCACCTTTTGAAAGAACCGCACCCAAAGTAGACATGGCAGGCATACCTGAAGGCTTTGAAGCTATTGACGATGATGATATTCCCTTTTAAAATATAGGATAGGAGGATAATTCCATGATGGATAAAAGACGCGGTGGTGGCATGAGAAGAAAAAAAGTATGCCAGTTTTGTGCAGACAAAACGGAAACCATCGATTACAAAGATGTAGATAAACTAAAAAAATATGTTACAGAGCGGGGTAAGATTTTACCGAAGAGAATCACTGGAACTTGTGCAATGCACCAGAGAGAAGTGACTACTGCCATTAAGAGAGCAAGAATTGTTGCATTGTTGCCATATACGGCTGACTAATTTCATAGAAAATCATGAAAGACAAAAATGGTTATTCGCATAAAATAACCATTTTTTTGTCTAAAGATAAAAACTTAAAGAATTTGGCTCAATATTTGTAAGAAGGTTTTTCTGTTTACTTTGAAACTTTTAATGTGATATAATAAAGTTAAGCTAGATTATGTACCTTCATTATAAAGATTTAATGCTATAAACCATATAGTGTTTGGTTGAAATGGAGAAAAAATGGAGAATAAAATAGATAAAAATATTATAATGCCGTATATCAAAATAACGGCTCCCGTTTTACTCATTTTCTGTGGAATCATCCTTTACTATAATCAATTGATAGGCTTAATAGCTTTGACGGGAGTAGCATTGCTATTTCTTTTTTATCGTAAGTATCAACAAAAGCAAAAGCATGTAGCCAACCTGTATACAGAGTATGTTTTGGATCAACTGGATAAAACCGCTTACTATTCCCTAGTAAACAATCCACTGCCACTTTGCATGGTGGATAGCATGGGGAAGCTGCTGATGTTTAATCCTCCCTTTAAAGGGATTTACGAAAGAGCAGAGGCACTAACCTCGGATTTTTATCATCTGACAGGATTGAGAAAAGAAGAGTTTTTTTCCGAGGCTCCCTTAGATAAGCCCTTCCTTGTTACAATGGGGGACAAGACCTATAAGGTGATTGCTTGCTATTTGAATGAATCCGCATTCAATAGTGCCATACTTTACTTTATAGAAGTCAGCAACTACGAAAATCTAAAGGTAAAATACAATGACGAAAGGCCGTGCTTTGCCTACATCAATGTGGATAATTTCGATGAGCTTATGGCTAGCATTGCTTCAGATAAGAGGACAGAAGTGTTGGTGAGCATTGAGAAGACCATTAGGCAGTGGGCGGCAAGACTATCTGCATCCAACATAAGATACAAAGAAGGTCAATACTTAGTAGTATTTGAAAATAAACACTATGATGCTTTAGTAGCCAATAAATTTGCAGTTTTAGATGATATACGTCAAATTGAAACGGAAGCTGATTTCCCTGTTTCCCTTAGCATTGGGATAGGTATGGGAGGTAAAACACCGGCTCAAATAGATGAGTATGCCGCTACTGCCCTGGATCTGGCTTTAGGACGAGGGGGAGATCAGGCGGTTGTCAAAAGAGTTAATAAAATAGAATACTATGGTGGTAAGCTTCAGACTGTAGAAAAGAGAAATAAGGGAAAATCCAGAATCATGGCTCACGCTTTAAGGAGATTGATTGATCAGTCCTCAAAGGTGATCATCATGGGTCATAAAAAACCGGATATGGATTGCTTCGGTGCAGCCATAGGCGTAAGCAGATTGGCACAAAACAGGAATAAGGAAGTTTCAATCGTTATGAATCCTCAGAGTGAAAATCTGGTAGAAATGTATGATAAAGCGCTTTCCTCCGGAAACTACAAGTTTATTTCGGGTGAAAATGCCCTCAATACCATAGATAAAGACACACTTCTAATCATTGTGGACGTCCATCGTCCATCTTTGGTAGAAACATCGGAGTTGCTGAGTAAAACGGATAAGTTGGTAATCATAGATCATCATCGAAAGGCCGAAGAGTTTATAGAAAACGCCATGTTGACGTATATGGAGGCTTATGCATCTTCCACGTCGGAGCTGATTACAGAGATTCTCCAATATACAGGGGATAAAAAGGAAATTGACAAATTTGAGGCTGAGGCACTTTTGGCAGGGATTATCGTGGATACCAACCGATTCTCCATTAAGACCGGCGTTCGTACCTTTGAGGCAGCATCCTGGCTCAGGAGAATGGGTGCCGACACCTATACGGTGAGACAAGCCTTTCAAACGGAACTCAGCTCCTTCAAGATTCGTGCGGAAATCGTTTCCAACGTTATCCTTTACGATAATGGCATCGCCATTTCAAGGTGTAATGAAAAAGGAAATTACGTTCAGGTCATTAATTCTCAAGCAGCAGATGAGATTTTAAATATAAAAGGTGTAAAGGGATGTTTTGTTCTTGGACAAAATGAAGCAGGATTAACGGTAATAAGCGGCAGATCCTTAGGTGAAGTAAATGTTCAGAGAATTTTAGAAAAAATGGGTGGCGGAGGCAATCTAACGAAAGCCGGAGCCCAAGTTCCTATGAGCATAGAGGATGCCATGGAAGAATTATTAAATATTATAGAAAATGAGGTGCATAAGCAATGATTGTAATACTGACAAAAGACGTAAAAGGATTAGGAAAAGCGGGGGAACTGGTTAAGGTCAGCGATGGTCACGCCAGAAATCTGCTATTTCCCAAGGGAATGGCTAAGGAAGCCACAGAGGGTAATGTTAGGGATTTGGAAAAAGCAAAGGCCATCAATGAAGAAAAACGACAGAAAGATTTGGCGGAGGCTAAAGCCCTAGCAGAAAAAATTGGCGCTTCAGAAGTAAGCATTAAAACTAAGGGCGGAGAAGGTGGTAGATTATTCGGTTCCATCACCTCCAAGGATATTGCAGATGCCATAGAGCAGCAATTAAAGATGAACGTTGATAAGAAAAAGATTGTTTTGGATAACCCCATTAAAACTACGGGACAATTTACTGTGGATATTAAAGTTTATCCGGAAGTTGTAGGTAAGTTAAAGGTGAATGTCAGCATATAATTAAATAGTGTTTTTAAGGGCTGCTGAATCCCTTTAACCTTACAATTTTAGTGAAAACCACTTGCCTTTTTAGACACGGAGAGCTTAAAGAATGAATGAAAGAATACCACCCCACAATGATGATGCTGAAAAATCGGTTTTAGGCTCAATTCTTCTCAGCAAAGACGCCCTATTTGAAGTGATGGAGATATTAAAACCTGAAGATTTTTACAGTGAAATACACAAAGAAATCTTTAGTGCTGCCTTAGAGCTTTTTAAAAAAAATGATCCTGTAGACATCCTAACCCTTACAGAAGAGCTTCAAAAGCGAAAGTCCTTGGAGATGTCCGGAGGAAGAGGTTATATTGCCGCCTTATCTACTTTTGTACCTGCCACCACCAATGCAGGTCAATATGCAAAAATCGTAGGGGAGAAAGCCGTACTCAGGAGATTGATCGGTGCCTCCTCTGAAATATCGGAGAGATGCTATCAGGAAAAAATGGAACCGGAGAAGGTTCTGGATCATGCCGAGCAGACGATTTATGAGATTGCTCAAACTAGGCAGGGTAGGGATTATCAAAGTTTAAAAGATGTATTGTTAAAAAACATTAACAAACTGGATGAGCTTTCTAGGATAGAAGGAAATCTTACAGGTTTAACCACAGGATTTATAGATTTAGATGCAAAGACTGCGGGGCTGCAGAAATCAGATTTGATTATGATCGCGGCAAGACCCAGTATGGGAAAAACGGCCTTTGCTTTAAATATTGCGCAGAATGCAGCCATTAGAGGAAAAGCCGGTGTTATCATTTTCAGCTTGGAGATGGCGGCAGAACAACTGGGTCAACGACTCCTCAGTATGGAAGCCAGGATTGAGATGCAGAAGCTCAGAGTGGGGAATTTGGATCGCAAGGACTGGGATCAATTAAATATAGCATTAGATAGCCTGTCAAGGGCAAAGATCAGCATAGATGATACGCCAGGTATCACCATCATGGAAATAAAGAATAAATGTAGGCGAATGAAAGCCGAGCAAGGATTGGACTTGGTGGTCATCGACTACTTACAGCTCATGTCTTTGGAGGGAAGAACCGAAAGCAGGCAGCAGGAGATTTCTACTTTGTCTCGATATTTAAAGCAATTGGCCAGAGAAATAGATTGTCCTGTAATCGTACTGTCTCAGCTTTCCCGAGCCCCGGAGCAGAGAGCAGAGCATCGCCCCATCCTGTCAGATTTGCGTGAGTCAGGATCCATAGAGCAGGATGCAGATATCGTTATGTTTTTATACAGGGATGAATATTATTTCCCCGACACCACAGAAAAGCCCAATATTTGTGAAGTGAACATTGCCAAGCAGAGAGGTGGGGAAACCGGAACCGTTGAATTGACTTGGTTAGGGAAATATACTAGGTTTGCAGATTCCAGTAAAATGAAATCTTAAAGTTTCTAGGAGGGTGTTAAAAATGATGATTGACGAAAACATGTTGGTTAGCGAAATTTTGGAAGTGAACCCTGATCTCATTGAGATCTTTCATAAGCATGGTTTAAACTGCATGGGATGTCCAGGAGCTAACATGGAGAGCTTAAGGGAAGCGGCAGAAGGACATGGTGCTAATCTCAAGAAACTAACTGAGGATTTAAACTTGTTTCTGACTGATAAACAAGTTGAATAAGAAACTATCTAACAAGTACTAACTAAATATAGATACACAGACAGGCAGATTGTTTGTTAAATAATTAGTCATTTATTAAATTTTACATAGATTGGATTGAAAATGAACTTTAGAAGAGAGCCAATAGAAGATTATTATTTACTAAATACACAAGTAGAAAATATTTTTATTAATGAATACATGACCAGTGCTCCCGGGGATTACGTGAAGGTGTATCTTTTTGCCTTGATGTACGCGGGGCATAGCCTTCCTATGGATAACTTTACCATAGCGAAACAATTGTCCATGGATATAGAAGATGTACTTAAGGCTTGGACATTTTGGGAAAAGATGGGTATTGTTAAAAAATATTATGCCAACCGGGAGGATAAGCTACACTATCAGGTAGAGTTTACAAACTTAAAAGAGAAAATTTATGGAACACCTAAGAAAAAGAAGGATAAACATGATGAATCTTCAGATAATAGCCGAAAAGTCATTGAAGCTTTAGAGGATCACAAGATTAAAAACATGTTTCAAAGCATTGAAAAAATCATGGGAAGAGCCTATCACGGCAATGAACCTATTGAAATACTATCCCTCATGGAGGATTATGGAGCCACCCCTGAGGTTATTGTTTTCGCCTATACCTTTGCTACTGCCAATAAGGGTACCAACACCCATAAGTACATATTTTCCATTATCAAAGAATGGAGCAACCGGGGGCTGAAAACCAAGGAACAAGTGGAGGAGTATTTACAGGAAACTGATAAAAAGCATTTTCTCTATAAGCGGGTGTTAAAATCCCTAGGCTTTATGAGGAATCCCACAGAAGCCGAAAAGTCCATAATGGATACCTGGTTTGATGAATGGGGAGTCAGCATTGACAAGGTCTTAGAGGCTTGCGGCAAAACCACAGGAATTCCTAACCCTAATATTAATTATGTCAACAGCATTGTTAAGTCAAGGGTATTCCCTAAAGAGACCACTTCAGACAAGGAAAGAACATCAGCCGGAGGAGTTGGTGTCAATCGTACAGGACAGGTCTATCAGTATTATGAAGAGCTGAGAAGAAAGAATGAAGAATCTGCCGAGGTTAGGCGAAAAGAGGTCTATTCCCAGATTCCCAGAATCAAAGAGTTAGAAGAACAATCCATGGAGCTTGGGATGGAAATTTCCAAAGTCATGTTGTCCGGTGGACCTTCTGCTCAAATTAGGTTGCAACAGATAAAGAAGCAGATAGATGGCATTAACCAAGAAAAAGCTTACTTACTTACGGAAAATAATTTTAAAATTGATTATATGGATATAGTGTATACTTGCCCCCTATGCAGTGATACGGGCATACAAGATAGTGGGGGTCGCTGTGTCTGCTTTGACAAGGCCTATTCCAATATGCAAAAAAATCTATTGAAATAAACCGGAAAGTAGTGTAATATACCATATACGGAGGTCAAGGTATGTATAAATTCTATTTCGGTAAAAATTCAGAAGAGCAAAGCGAAATTGAAGTAAATATAGAACCAAGCATTCAAACAGAACAAAAAAAGGGCAAAAAAAGGTCAAACAAAAATACCATTAGCCTTGTTTTTGTTGAAGATAAAATTATAGATGAAGCAACCGATAAAATCATAGCACAAACAGAAAAGCAGTCAACCAGATTTGTTAAGATGTTAGAAGAACAAAGACTGGCGAAGCAGCAACAAGAAGATATTCAGGATGTTCTCCCGGGGTGGAAACAGCCTGATTTTGATGAGCTTTTCTCTAAAATTGACAACTCTATTGAAGAGCAATTCCAAAGGGCGCGAGCACAAGCACAGATAGCCGCCGGATTAGATTTCGAAACAAAGCAGCAGCAAAGAAATCGAATAGAGATGGAGTATAGAGAAAGAAGGAGAAGACGTCAAGAAGAAGCAAAGAAATTAGATAAATTTAAAATATTTTCAGATAGATCTCATGGCAATGTTTTAAGTACTATAAAGGAAACCCAGGTTCAAGGGTTGACATCTCAAGAACCGAACATCCAGGAATTATCTACTCAAGAACCGACCATTCAGGAAGTATCTACTCAAGATGCAACTATTACGGATATTTGTCCTCAAGAGCCTTCAATTCAAGAAGTGTCGATTGAAGAAGTAACAATTCAAGAGGTGTCAATTCAGGAGATCTCGGATCAGCATGAGTTATCAGTGGAAGAGGTCTTGACTGAACAAGAATTGCCTATTCAGCAATCATTGGAGCAGGATTCAACTATTGAAGAGTCTATTTTGGAACCTGGAGCTTCGGAAGAACTATCGCCTGAGGAGTCACCGACTCCGGAGTTATCTCCACAAGAACCAATACTCCATAATGGTGAGGGCGAGAACTTAGACGATTCATTGGCAGTGGGAAGCAAGGAGCCTGAGCCTACTCAGATCCCCGTGAAGTATTACCCTGAATTAGCTGCAATTGTAGGGCAAGATCAGGAACAAGAAGCCATCTTTGCAGAGCCCCAGGTTAATTTCTCCGGTTCATTCATCGATAAAAAAGTGGATGCTTTTTTTGAAAAATTAGAAGGTACCGGAAACTGTTTAGGTACCCTAGTGGGCAAAATGGGAGAAAAGAGTGCTGTTGTCATCGAAAAGATAGACCATATGATTCACTCGTTGGAAGCCAGAACAGAAAGAAGAATCACATCAATTAAACGAAGTATCTTCAGGCTAGAGCATAATTTGGAGAGAAGAAAAAAACATGTGGCCTTTATTTCCACTACAGCAATTGTAAGCATTCTCATGATCACCTTCGCAGTTGGTAACTTTACAGCCTATGAGTACATGTACAATGGAAAGATATTGGGCATTGTTAAGAACCAAGAAGAGGTTTATAAAACCATAGATGTAATCGGCGATAAACTAATTTATGAACATAATGCAGAGATTACCATAGACAAGAAAAGAGATATTACTTTTAAAAGGGTTTTAGCAGTAGGGAAGGAAATCGATGACAAAGAAGAGATACTGAATCGATTAACCTACATGAAGGACATCAATGCCAAGGGATATGCCATCGTTATTGAGGGTATGCCCACAGCTATAGTGGCCAGTGAGCAAAACGCTAGAAACATTTTAGATGAAATTCAAAAACAATATTTATCAAATAACTCCTCGGCTGTAGAAAAGCCTTTAGGGTTTGAGGAAACCGTAATTATAGAAAGCACTGAGACAAAGCTTGGTAGCATAGAAAGTGAAGAAAAGGTTCTGGCCAAATTAATGGCAGCTACCAATAAAAAGGAAGAAGGCGAAGCAAAACCGCTCCTGTCAGTCCAAACGGAGGAAGTGCTCACATATTATGAACCTATTCCCTATGCCATTGAGTATGAAGATACCATGTCCAAATATAAGGGGGAAACTACGGTAAAATCCAAGGGTACAGAAGGTCAAAAGGAAATTGTTGCAAAAATTATTCGTACCAACGGAGTGGAAGTAGAGAAGGAAATTTTAAAAGAAACCACCATAAGCCAACCTATGGCTCAAGTAGTTTTACGAGGTACAAAAGAGCCTCCTAAATTGGTGGGAACTGGAACCTTTATTTATCCAATAAGAGGAACCCTTACCTCCAGATTTGGCTACAGGTGGGGATCCATGCATCCGGCTTTGGACATAGCGGCACCTACGGGAACCCCTATCAAAGCATCTGACGGCGGAACGGTCACCTTTGCAGGATACCAGGGCTCCTATGGATATATGGTAGAAATCGATCACGGAGGAAACCGAAAAACCAGATATGCCCACTGTAGTAAGCTTTTAGTGAAGGTAGGTCAGAAGGTTTATCAGGGTATGCATATCGCCAACGTAGGAAATACGGGCAACAGCACCGGCCCACACGTACACTTTGAAGTACTCATCAACGGGGTTCAAAAAAACCCATTGAGTTATCTGTAAAATTTAAGGAGCAAGCTTAGTTGCTCCTTTCTTCTTTACGATTTACATGTTTTTTGATATAATGCTTATGATTCTGAAAAATAAGGTTAAAAATATAAAAGGTATTTTAGATATCCCATATAACTTTTATTTTACTGGAGGTAAAAAAGTGGATGCGAAAAAAGTATTAATCATTGAGGATGAACAATCCATCTCAGATATTATTAAATTCAATTTAACTAAGGAAGGGTTTGAGGTAGAGACGGCTTATGACGGTCAGGAAGGTTTGGATATGGCTTTGTCCCACAACCCCAATCTGATTTTGTTGGATGTGATGTTACCATCCATGGATGGCTTTCAGGTATGCAAGAAAATCAGGGAATCCAAGAATACTCCTATCCTAATGCTTACAGCAAAGGAGGAAGAGGTGGATAAGGTACTGGGTCTTGAGCTGGGGGCAGATGATTATATCACTAAGCCTTTCGGGATGAGAGAATTAATCGCCAGAATTAAGGCCAATATTCGACGTACGGAATTTGTGGATGACCTGAAGAACGAACCCTCCAATGTACAAAACTTTGGAAATTTAGCTATAGATATGAATCGATATGAGGTGCGTAAAAATAATAAAGCCTTAGAATTGACCTTACGAGAGTTTGAACTTTTAAAATATTTAGCGGAAAAAGAAAATCGAGTTTTTTCTCGAGAGCAACTTTTAGAAGAGGTTTGGGGATATGAATATTACGGGGATATTCGTACCGTAGATGTTACTGTAAGGAGGTTGCGGGAAAAGCTGGAGGATGATTCCAGTGATCCTAAATACATCATGACAAAGAGAGGGATAGGCTACTATTTTAGGAGGCCCTAATCAATGATATTAAAGAAAAGGCTCAGTAGTATTAGATGGAAAATTGTACTTATCTATTTTCTGTTGGTTTTCATTGCCACCTCCATAATAGGTGTATTCATCATGAGCCAACTGGAAAGCTATCATTTAGCCAATGTTCGTAATAATCTTAAAAATACCGTCGATGCTGGAACTATGATTTCCTCATTAAGCCAATACCCTTCACTCTTTGAAAATAAGGAAGAAATACAGACAAATATCGAAGCTTGGACAAAAAATGTTCAAGGTGAGATTTTTGTCGTTGATGATGATTTGAGAATCATCGCCTCCAATAATGAAAATGTGGTTGGAAACAGTGCCTTGGAGATTTTAGATCAAACGATTTTAATCAAGGGATTGGGAGGGCAAGAGGCAGAGGTGGACAGCCTCACCTCTAGCAATAAACCCACTAAGAACATTGCATTTCCCATCAGACACGATACGGATGTCACAGGGGTTTTATTTCTACGTGCAGACCTAACCAATGTATATGAGACCATAGATCAATCCAAATTGATATTTATTAAAGCCATGATTATTGCTTTGGTTATCACCGTTATTTTGGGGTTTTTAATAGCTCGAAGTATCACCATTCCCATCAACGATGTTACGGAAAAAGCGGAGCGGATGTCCCAAGGTGACTTTAGCCAAGATGTTAACATCAAGGCTGACGACGAAATCGGTAGATTGGCGGAGATGTTTAATTTGTTACGTGCTAGGTTAAGCGAAACTCTCTTGCAAATTTCCAATGAAAAAAGCAAGCTGGAAACTATTTTAAAATATATGGCTGACGGACTCATTGCAGTGGATTTGCAAGGACAAATTATGCATGCCAACAATGCTGCCATGTCCATGTTAAAAATTACCGATGAAGATATTAATGGCAAAGATTACGATACTATCATAGAAAATTATAGCAAGAACCTTACTTTGGATATCATGATGGAAAATAGTGAGGAGGAGGGATCTGAAGAAACTTTTGACTTTGGGGGATCCATCTTTGCCGTAAGATACGATCGAGTAAAGGACGAAAATCAAAAAGACACGGGTATCATTCTGATCATGCAGGACATTACGGAAAGGCAAAAACTGGAAAAGATGCAGATGGACTTTGTGGCCAACGTTTCTCACGAGCTAAAGACGCCCTTAACTACTATAAAGAGCTATACAGAAACTTTGATAGACGGAGCTGCCTATGAACCCACCACTGCAAAGAACTTCTTGGAAATAATTGATATAGAAGCTGATCGAATGAATCGTTTAGTAAAGGATCTATTGCAATTATCTAGATTGGATTACCGTCAAGAAAAATGGTTTAAAAAAGATGGAAATTTAATCAGTTTAATTAAATCCGTGGTTACAAAAGTAAATATCACTGCTAAAAATAAAAATCAACAGCTCAACTGTCTTTTTGACGAAAACGAAAAGATTACGGTACTCATAGATAAGGACAGAATGGAGCAGGTTATCCTTAACATTTTAAGCAATTCCATCAAATATACGGAAGATGGAGGCAGAATTGATATTGATGCTTATAAGACTGAAGGCAATGCAACGGTTATCATAGCTGATAATGGTATGGGAATTGCGGAAAATGAGATTCCTCGTATCTTTGAACGATTCTATCGAGTGGATAAGGCTAGATCTCGAGCCATGGGCGGAACGGGACTGGGGCTTTCTATTTCTAAGCAAATAGTTGAAGAACACGGGGGAACCATTGAGATTGAAAGTAAAGAAGGCAAAGGGACGAAGGCCATTATAAGACTACCCTTGTCCGCCAATAGAGGAAAACAGAATATAGAATAAAGTTGCGCACCTTCTAATATATTGTATAAAGGAGGTGTTTCTATTGGAAAATCATATCGTAAATATGGAAAACAGAAACAGAACCACGATTACAGAAGTATCTGATGTGGAAAGCTTTGATGAGGAAGCTATAACCGTTATTTTAAAAAGTGGTGCCATTTATATAAAAGGAAAGGAATTACATATTCAAAAACTGGATCTTCAAGAGGGAAAGGTCATTATTGCCGGTCAAGTGAATAGCTTTGCTTACTCCGATAAGAAAGAGAAACAGGAAAAAGGTTTCCTGAAGAAGATGTTAAAGTGAATTACACAATAAATCCTCTCATAGAATATCAGGTTTTTGAAGCGGTGATCATGTTCTATGCCGGTATGGCTGTCATGTTGTTGTTAGAACTATTTTCCTTTGCTAAAGGCAAGATGAATTTAAAAAAGAAAGCAGAGGCATTGTTAAATGTAATATTTTGGATATTTATAGCGTTATTATCTATATCCTTTCTTTATTATGCATCCTATGGAAAAGTAAGCGTACACATTATCTTAGCATATTTGACAGGTCTTTTCTTGTGGAGAAAATGCTTCTATGGTATAATATAAATGCTAATATTCAGCATTTATATTATACATTCGATGCCGTGCCAGAATTTTGCCCGGGGGTCGAAAAGGCACATGGCTGATTAAACTTAAGTATAAAGGAAAGAAGAACAGGAGCATTGGAAAGTCCCATGCTGAAGAAAAAACGAAGAAGAAGTATTCAATTTAAAAGTGAAAATAAATTTGCTAATAAGGATGAAGCGAGAAAAAAAAGACTGGAAAAACGGGAATCTTTGGTTGAAGCAAACGGGGGAAAGGTAAAACCCAGAAAGCGGATGAAGAGAACCAGAAAAGCTCGCTTGATTTACAGTGCTATTATTATTACCATGATAGCATTTGTTTGCATTGCTGTGTTGTCTGTGATGTCCTTAAGGGTAGAGGAGCAGCGGATCATGGCAGAAAGAGAGGCCTTGCTTTCCAAGAAGGAAAGACTGGAATATGAGCTTCACCAAATCGATTCTCTGGAATATGTGGAACAGCAGGCTAGGCAGTTGTTAAAAATGATTAAACCGGGAGAAATCCTGTATATACTGCCCCAAAAGGAGAATCTTAATGATTAGAGAGGTAATTATCGTTGAGGGTAGAGACGATGAACGTGCTGTAACAAACGCAGTAGAAGCTACCACCATTGCTACCCATGGATACGGAATATCTAAGGAGACTTTTGAGGAGATCGAGTGGGCTTATGAAAAGAGAGGGATTATTATCTTTACAGATCCTGATTTTGCTGGAGAAAAAATTCGAAAAAGACTTGCAGAGAAATTTCCAAAGGCAGGACATGCTTATCTACACAGGGAGGATGCCAGAAAAGGTGCTGACATTGGGATTGAAAATGCCAAGCCGCAACAGATTCGGGATGCACTAGATAAAGCTAAATATCATGTAGTAGATAAAAATGAAATCTTTACCTTTGCAGATCTCATGCAATATGGCTTGTCGGGAACGGCAAGTGCAAATGATCGTAGAGCAGCAGCAGGAAAAAAACTAGGAATCGGTACAGGAAACACTAAGGAATTTCTTAAGAAGTTAAATCAATATGCTATTACCAAGGAAGAGTTAGAAAAAGCTCTTTTTCAGGAGTAAAAATGAATTTATATGCACCATCAACCATTAAGGCCATTCAGAATAAGCATGGTTTTAGGCTATCAAAGAGCTTAGGGCAAAACTTTTTGACGGATAAGAATATCATTGATAAAATAATGCAGAGTGCTGATGTTACGTCTGAAGATCTTGTTTTAGAGATTGGACCGGGTTTTGGGGTTTTGACCAAGGAGTTGGCGGAGCGAGCCGGGAAGGTGATCGCTGTAGAGATCGACAAAACGCTTATTCCAATTTTAGAAGAAAATTTAAAGGATTACCATAACATTTTATTTGTTAACCAAGATATTTTAAATACTGATATTAACCAATTATTGGAACTAAACAAATCTCAAGACAGTCAAAGGTATGATAGGGTTAAGATTATTGGAAATCTGCCATATTACATTACTACACCAATATTGATGAAGATATTGGAGGACAAGGTAAAAGCCGAGAGTATTACCATTATGATGCAAAAGGAAGTAGCTCAGAGAATCATGGCAGATCCCGGAAGCAAGGCATACGGTGCAATTTCAGCAGTGGTCAAATATTATTGCAATCCCTTTAGCGTTATCACAGTTCCTGCAAGCGTATTTTATCCGCCTCCCAAGGTTGATTCCGCTGTACTTAGGCTGGATATACGGAAGCGTCCTCCTGTGAACCTCAGGGATGAGCGGGTGTTTTTTCAGGTGATAAAGGCAGGATTTGGACAGAGGAGAAAAACTTTGGAAAACTCCTTAACAGGAGTTGAATCTCTGGGAAAAGAAGACATCTGCAATGTGTTAAGGTCTGTAAATATAGATGGTAAAAGGCGAGCAGAAACCTTATCACTGGATGAATTAGCTCAGATTGCAAATGAAATATATATTAAAATAGAAACAAAGTGAAGGCATATGGAAGAAGAACAAAAACATATAAATAATGAAGACGAAGTTATCTTAGAAGCAGACTTATTAGACAATAAAAAACCATTAGAAAATAATTCTTTAAGCAATGAATCTGAGGCTGTTAGTGATTTAGCAGAAGAGATTCATTTAAAAGACAATAATAATTTATCAAAGAAGAAAAGCTTAAAAGATAAAGTGAAAAGCCTAAAGGATAATGTAAATTCCAACAATAGAAGTTTATCAAAAGATAAAAATTTAAAAGGTGACACTTACGAAAGCAAAAACACAAAAAAAAGAATTTTTAACAATAAAATCATTGAGCATTTACACAACTCATTAGCTTTTTGCATTATTTTGTCTTTTTTACTTAACTTTGCCATAGAAACTATTAGTTGGCATTCTTTTATTGCTTCTTTTAAATATCTTATTAATTCACCTATGACTTTTTTATACAATACCATGATTATCTTTGCAACACTATCTGTAGCATTTTTGGTGAAGAGGAGATTTTTTGTCTATACCGTAGTTTCCACCATTTGGTTGGGGTTGGCCATCACCAATGGGGTCATTTTGGGATTTAGAACCACACCTTTTACAGTTACTGACCTATCACTTATTGATGCAGGGCTGTCCATTATTACAAATTATATGAGCATTGGAAAAATTATTTTAATCATTGTTTCGGTAATTGTAGTTTTGATTATATTTGTTTTGATCTTTCTGTTTGCACCAAAACATGAGGAAAAAATTTCTTATAAAAAGTCCATAGCAGGGTTGATGTTGTTTGTTCTAATATTTTTGGGTACCACAAATATTGCTATCAATAGAAATTGGGTGGCTATTTATTTCGGCAACTTGAACTATGCGTACAGGGATTATGGCTTTCCCTACTGCTTTATCAACACCTGGCTCAATACAGGAATTTCCATGCCCGGAAATTATACTGTTTCGTCTATCATAGATATTTTTTCTCCTGAAGAGCAAGCAAAGATTGCTGAAGAGGTTGCCATTGTTAATGAAGGAGCCACAGTAAATAACCAAGCTCCCAATATTTTAATGCTTCAAATGGAATCCTTTTTCGATCCTACCTTAATGAAAGGCTTGAGTTATTCTGAGGATCCAATACCTCACTTCAGGGAATTAAAAGAAAAATATTCTACCGGTTTTTTAACTGTGCCTTCTATTGGAGCGGGGACTGCTAATACGGAATTTGAAATGCTTACAGGCATGCGAGTGAGATTCTTCGGTCCCGGAGAATATCCGTATAAATCAGTGCTTAAGGATAAAACATGCGAATCCCTGAGCTTTGAACTGAAGCAATTGGGATTTAAAACTCATGCCATCCATAACCATAGGGGAGTGTTTTACGGAAGAAACAATGTGTTTTCCAATTTAGGCTTTGATACCTTTACCTCATTGGAATATATGAATAACGTTACGAAAACACCCAAGAACTGGGCAAGAGATATGGTGCTTACTTCTCAAATATTAGACGCTTTAGATTCCACAGAGGGTAAGGACTTTGTTTATACTATTTCTGTTCAGGGACATGGGCAATATCCTACCAAGGCATATACAGAAGTACCCGGCATCACGGTGGAAGGGACTGTGGATTTAGGGCAAAAGATTGCCTTTGAGTATTATTTGGAGCAGATTCATGAAATGGATGAATTTTTAAAGTCTCTTACAGAAGAACTTTCTGATTATGATGAAAAGGTGGTTCTGGTACTTTTTGGAGATCACCTACCCAGCTTAAATATTTCTGATGATGATCTGGTGAACGGAAATGTCTATGAAACGGAATATGTAATTTGGAGTAATTACCCCATGAAAAAGCAGGATAAGAATGTATATTCTTATCAATTGGGGGCTGAAGTCTTCGGGCGACTGGGAATTGATCAAGGGGTATTGACTAAATATCATCAAAACCATCAAGAAGATCAAACATATTTGGAAAATTTAAAGGCTATTCAGTTTGATATGCTTTATGGGGCTCAAAAGGTGTATGGACCTCAAGGCAGTCCATATAAAGCCACCAAACTGAAAATGGGTGTTAATGATATCGTTATTGATGAAATTATGGAAATTGCAGGCAAGTATTATATCCTGGGCAAAAACTTTACTCCTTTCAGCAAAATTTCCATGGATGGAGAAGTATTGGATACCATATTCCTAAGTCCTACTACGTTGAGTCTTTTAGAGGAAGCAGATCCGGAGGACGTAGAACGGATGAAGGTAAGCCAAGTTGAAAAGAATAAAGAAATTTTAAGCACTACGGAATAGCCAAATGGTGAACTATCCTATAGAATAGTTCACCATTCTCAATTATTCATTATGTAGCTATTGAAACTTTTTAGTAGCATCTAAATATTTCATCAATATTCCTATATTTGCAAAATACATTGAGAATTTATCGTTTTTCTTTACCTCTATTAAGCCACCTTGAACCAATTTCTTGATATGTTGGGAGATGGTAGCCTGTGAGTAGTTAAAAGCATTTACCACATCCTTATTGCATACGGAGGTTCGGTTTCTGTTTTGTGCCATAATAAATCTATAAATCTTAATTCGCGCAGGATGGGCCAAGGCATCTGACACCTGAGCAATCAATAGTATTTCTTCTTCTTGCATGTTATCGGGTTCTTTTCTTAATCTCATGATTCCTCCATTATCGTATATTTACATTCAACAGTCTAATGTAAAATATTATAATATTTTGGAAAAATTTTGTCAAGAACAAAAGTTTTTAGTTTTAAGATAATAAAGTTTAAAGTTTAGGGGCTATAGGATAAATGTTATGCCATATGTCTTACCGGCATAGTAGGTCATATGCAATGATTGGATCATAAGTTCATAACGAATTAATATGCAAAAAAATTTGCATATTACCCCCCGTAACCTTTGCACATGCCCATCCTATCTGATATAATGAAGCATAAAGTTTAAGTGAATGAACGTTATTGGAGAAAAAAATGGACAAGCAAGCATTGATTTTACAGCGGATTTTGGAATCTATTGATGAAGGTATTCATGTGGTGGATCAAGAGGGAAACACCCTAATCTATAACCCCGCCATGGCTCGGATGGAAAAGATGGAAACTCAAGATGTTCTCACCAAACCCTTTCGAGAGGTTTTTGGAAGCATCAACTGGGAGGAAAGCACTTTAATGCAAGTGCTGCACAACCAACAAGTCATTGAGAACCTACAGCAGACATATTTTAACAAAGATGGGAAGCAAATTACTACTATCAACACTACCTTTCCCGTTATGGATGGAGAAAATGTAATTGCAGCAGTAGAAATTGCCAGAAATGTTACAAACATAGAAAAACTGACAAATACCATAGTGGAGCTTCAGGGAGTACCCATAGAAACGGAAAAGGCTAAGGTACATAAGATAAAAAAGTATAGCTTTGAAAACCTCATAGGGGAAAATACACACTTCCAAGATATGATTCGTACAGCTAAAAAGGCCGCTCACAGTACAGCCACGGTCTTTATCTACGGAGAAACGGGTACGGGAAAGGAACTGATTGCCCAAGGCATACACTTTGACGGCGATAGAAAGGACAAGCCTTTTTTGGCTCAAAACTGTGCTGCTTTGCCGGAAAGCTTGCTGGAAGGAATCCTCTTTGGTACGGCTAAGGGTGGATTTACAGGTGCTATTGACAGAGCCGGTCTCTTTGAGCAAGCTCATGGGGGAACCCTCCTTTTAGATGAAATCAGCGCCATGCCCTACGAGCTTCAAGGAAAGCTTTTGCGGGTATTGCAGGAGGACTACGTTCGTAGAGTCGGGGGAACAAAGGATATTCCCGTGGATGTGAGGATTATTGCCACGGTAAACGAAAGAGCCGATGAGTTGATACAAAAGGGTAGTCTCAGAAAGGATCTTTATTACCGCCTGAATATCATAGGGATTCATATGCCTCCTCTAAGGGAGAGAAAAGACGATATCCTTTTACTGACAGAGCATTTTATTTCTAAGCATAATTTCCGGTATCAGAAGCATGTCTCCGGAATTTCCCCGGGAGCTGAGAAGCTGCTACTGGATTATGATTTTCCCGGCAATGTACGGGAGCTGGAAAATTTGATTATGGCGGCAGTTTCCTTAGCAGAGGGAAGGGAAGAATTAAATCCAAACCTTTTGCTGTTAAACAGAGAAAATCTTGTCTCCGGAGGTCAGAGCGAACAAAAAAACCACTGGGGGCATAAGTATCGTAAGGAGAGAATTGACAAAATTGGCATAGACAAATACTTAGAAGAAGCCGAGGTAGAAGTACTTAAAGAAGTCTTAACAGAATGTGAGGGAAATTTGAGCCAAGCTGCCAAGCGGCTGAAGATTAAGAGACAAACCCTACAGCATAAAGTGAAGAAATATGGGTTAAAGTAAAAGTATGCAAATTATTTTGCATAGGCCATAGAGAAAGGTGCAAATTGTTTTGCACCTTTCTCTATGAAAAAATCTCAAATGATTCAATAAAAGCGGTTGTTCTTAAATTTACGGCTTATTCATGCTATTACTATACCGTGATTAGAAACCCCATATTACTCAATCCAAAGCATAAAATACTATATATGCTATTTTAATAGGTTCAATGATACATTATGTTGTATCGCTTATGAACTATATGACTTTTGCCTATAATTATTTATTTTTAAATATTGACTTTCCTTTCTTTGGCATAAAAATTGCTAAATTAGTTAATTATCAAAATATAAAAAATAAAAGATTTATTTATTCATATAAAATATATTTTGATAATCACAAATTCTAACCAATAATAATTCTAACCAAAAAATTTTATACCTTTAATTAAATTAATAATTCGCATAAGGAGGAAATGAAAATGGAAAATGTAAAAGTAATTATCTGGGGACTGGGTGCAATGGGTTCAGGTATGGCAGACATGCTATTAAAGAAAAAAGGTGTGGATATTGTAGGTGCCGTAGGTCGTGGAGATAAAATTGGAAAGAGCATGTACGAATATATCCAAACAGAAAGAGGGAATCGCCCCGATGTAATCATCGGTTCACCGGAAGATGTTATCAAGGAAAAATGTGCTGACGTAGTTTTATGTTGTACTGATTCCCATACAAAGGTGGCCTTCGATAGATTAAAATTCGTATTAGAAAAGAAAATTAATGTAGTCTCCAGTGCAGAAGAAATGGCTTATCCTCAGGCACAATCCCCTGAAGAGGCAAAGAAGCTGGATGAGATCGCAAAGGCCAACGGAGTTTCCATCATTGGAACAGGAATCAACCCCGGTCTCATCATGGACTTACTTGTAGTTGTTATGACCGGTTGCTGCGAAGAGGTGGAACACATTACCTCCAGAAGAGTGAACTCTTTATCTCCTTTTGGACCTGTGGTAATGGAAGAGCAGGGCATCGGAATCACCAAAGAAGAATTTGAAGACGGAGTAAAGAACCATAAATTATCCGGTCACGTTGGGTTTGCTGAATCCATCGGAATGATTGCAGATGCCATCGGTTGGAAGGTCGACAAAATCACTCAATCCATGGAACCCATTATGACAGATGTGGACAGAAAATCCCCTTATGGATTTGCAAAAGCCGGTAACGTAGGTGGCTGTGCCATGAAAGCCAGCGGCTATGTAGACGGAGAAATCAAGATTGAAATGGATCACCCACAGCAGATTGAACCAGAGCAGGTAGGAATTCAGACAGGCGACTACGTGATTATCAAAGGAACACCAAATATTAACTTAGCAAACACTCCTGAAGTTCCCGGAGGAATCGGCACCATCGCAATGTGCGTCAACATGATTCCAAACATCATTAACGCCAGACCCGGACTTCACACCATGATTACCTTGCCTGTACCAAGAGCCATCATGGGGGATATGAGAGAGCTGATTTCTGAAGAAGCTAAAATTGTGAAGTAGTTGCAATAGATTATAAAGTTTGAATATATTCTTAGCTCAATTTTAATAGCTAATTGCCATGTAAAAATAAAGGAGCGTATTATGATAGAAAAAGGCTCATGGGTGCGAATTCATAAAATCATACTGGAGCCTTCCCAAAGGGCACCCCAGGTACCGGACGACACAAAGCAGGTTCCTTTGGAAATGTGGGTGAAAGGATACTTACAAAAGGAAGCTGAAATCGGTGATACTGTGGAAATTCTAACCCTTACAGGTAGAAAAGAAACGGGAACTCTCATAGAACTAAATCCCTATTACAACCATAGTTTCGGTAAATTTGTACCGGAGCTTTTGGTCATTGGAAAACAAGTCAGGGATATTGTGTTGGGAGGTGAAGGAAATGAGTAAACCCATGGATTATAATTCCGTAATGGGACGAAAAGCAGAAATTATGAAACAGTCTGTGGGAATTGATTATTCTTCCTTTGAAAGCGGCTCAATTGCTTTTGATTATGAAAAAATGATGAAGGAAACAGGCTACACTCTGGAAGAGATGCAGGAAATTCAATACAGCGTCAATGTAGGGAACACCCCAATTTTGGAGTTGAAAAATTTGACCGCCTTAGCCAGAGCCTGTTCAGCTCCGGGGAAAGGCGCCAGAATTTTTATCAAGGATGAAGCCGCCAACCCTTCCGGAAGCTTTAAAGCCAGAAGAGCGGCTAACGCTGTTTACCATGCCAAAAGGCTGGGATACAAAGGGGTAATTTCCGCCACCAGCGGAAACTATGGGGCAGCCGTAGCATCTCAAGCAGCCATTGCAGGGTTAAAGTGCATCATCGTACAGGAATGTTATGACTCCAAAGGAGTAGGTCAGCCGGAAATCGTTGAAAAAGCCAGAAAATGTGAGGCTTTGGGGGCTGAAGTCGTTCAGCTCTCTGTTGGTCCAGAATTATTCTATAAATTCCTCTTACTGTTAGAAGAGACGGGATACTTCAATGCTTCCCTGTATACTCCCTTCGGCATTGCAGGAGTTGAAACCCTAGGATACGAAATTTCCACCCAGTTTCGACAAAAATACGGAAAAGATCCTGACGTGGTGGTTTGCACCAATGCAGGAGGAGGAAACGTAACGGGGACAGCCAGAGGTCTAATCAAAGCAGGGGCAATGGATACAAAGGTAATAGGAGCCAGTGTAAACTTAGCCGGTCTTCATATGGCCTCTGATTCACAGTTTAATAAAAAGTCCTTTACTACAGGACACACGGGTTTTGGGGTACCATTTTCTTCTTGGCCCGACAGGTCAGATGTACCCAGATCCGCAGCCAGACCCCTTCGATATATGGATCGCTACGTAACTATCACCCAGGGAGAAGTCTTTTATATGACAGAAACCCTTGCCAGCTTAGAAGGATTGGAAAAAGGTCCTGCAGGAAATACAGCTTTAGCCGCCGCATTCTCCTTAGCTCAGGAGATGAATCAGGATCAGACCATCATTGTTCAGGAGACGGAATATACGGGAGCAGGTAAACACCTGCAACCACAGCTTTCCTTTGCCAGAGATAACGGAATTGAAATCTTCTTTGGAGATCCCAGAGAAGAAATCCCCGGGAAAAACATCGTACTTCCCTCCCATCCTTCCATGATCAAGGCACAAGAGGTGGATTTAGATAAGATGAGAAGATCCCTGATCAAAACAGCCGTAAGCACTTATCCCTCCACACCTACAGAAGAAGACATCCGGTTCTTGGCAGAAGAAACCAAAAGCTCAGTGGAGTTTGTTAGGGAGGCTCTAAAAAACATAAACAAAATCAGCTAAAGGTTTAAAAGATATAAGGCTTTTAAGCTAATCGATTTAAAAGCCTTTGTAATATCAGATAGAATGTGAATACTAACGATATTAGAGTATAGGAGTTTTTATATGAAAAGAGAAGATGACTTTCAAGAACGAAGAAAGCATATAGCAAGCCTTTCCGACCAGGAGCTTTATGAGAACTTTTGGAAGCTTACAGAAAAAGTAGTAGACCCACTACTGGAAATGGGTAAAAAACATACCACCCCTTCCATCGAACGATCCGTACTTTTGAGAATGGGAGTTTCCTCCTTAGAGACGAAACCCATCGTTGAAGGATGCATGGACAGAGGACTCATGGGAAAAGGGGCTGGTCACGTCGTTTACAAATTGGCAAAGGCCAAAGAAATTTCTATTAAAGAAGCTGCAACCATGCTGGCCTCAGGCAAAGGCTGGGATGAAGCGGTAGCATTATTCAAAGGAGGAAATTAAGATGAGTGACAAGCCATTAAAACACAATGAAAAGCTAGACATTGAAAACCTCCTAAAGGATTTGGATCAGTATAGACCAAAGAGAAGGGGCTGGGTTTGGAGAACTCCTGCACCCAACCTTCACATGGGTCCCTTTGAATTTCACGATGCTTCCCAACCACTGGAAAACAGCATAGGACTGCCATCCTCCAAATACTTTGATGGCATCGATCCACAACCCATGGCCACCATTACCACAGAAATCGCTTCCGGTCGATTTGAGGATGACATTAGACGTATGAGAATGGCTGCTTGGCACGGTGCAGATCACATTATGGTCATCAGAACTGCGGGGCAGTCCCATATGGATGGACTCATAGAAGGGACACCTCAGGGAATCGGCGGGGTGCCAATCACCAGAAAGCAAGTGAGAGCTCAAAGAAAAG
>CAYWVS010000040.1:0-26052 GCA_964461765.1 uncultured Anaerovorax sp. | reverse complement strand
AATATTTGACGGTAACCGAGAAGGAGAAATCAAGGGCTTCAAGATGTAGCAATTGTGGAAAGTGTGAAAAGCACTGCCCACAACATATTGAGATTAGAAAACATTTGGAGGATGTGGTCGCAAATTTGGAGAAGGTACATTATCGAATTTTAATGGGTATTGCATACAGAATTAGAAATGCAATATCAAAATAGTAAAAATGAAGTTGGGGGATAAAATGGAAACATGTATCTATGTATTTAGTGGCACAGGAACATCATTGGCAGTTTCACAAAAGATAACGGATCAATTGAACGATGCCATGTGGCAGATAGGTGGAGGGAAAGATTGCGTTCTTACCTGGGGAGGTCTCACAGGCGGGTAATATGAAACCTGTAGTAACAACGAACTGTGAGAAGTCAGCAGAAGCCATAGTAGTGATGACGGTTGGCGAAAGTCATCAAGAGCGAAGGGCTGAACAATTTTGTCAGTTACTGAAATTATGCTTGTAATCTCTGTAAAGAAACATTAGGCATACAGTGGAAGAAGGTCAGAACAAAATACAATCCTTAATGAAGCTTGGAATACCAAAAGGCAAAAGCATGGGAATGGGCGAACTCAAGAAAAGGGTATGATAGAGTAGCAAGCTCATTCATTATGTGTAGAGCAGTACCCAACCAAATCTTAAAAAGAAAAGGTATAGTATTTTTACTAGACCAATATCAGGCAGTTCATATTTAGTACAAAATTGAAGCGCCGTGTACGGAACCGTATTCACAGTGCTGTGAGAGGTCGGTAGGTGAACTAATCACCTACCTCCTACTCGATTGTTTCTCAGCGGTTGATTTAGTAAATTAAATCAACCGCTAATCCATTTATTTTTACTAAATATGGGTATAATTAAATACTGAAGGACGGCGATTATCAACGGGATATTTAATGAGCGGTAACCCTGATATAGCAAAAGTAATTTTACAAGTAGGAAAATATCAAAATATTTTGAGCCTCTTACAAAATCTCACAAGCCTTTTACAACTTGAATCTACTGACACAGAAGCCAAATTATCAACAATTATGGGAGGATAATATAATGGAAAACTTAGTAGAATATTTGCCTTTTCTAATACCACTGATCTTGATTGAACTAGTGCTTATGATAGCTGCACTCATTCACGTTATAAAGCATCCGCATTACAAATTCGGCAATAAGCCTCTGTGGATTGTCATTGTATTAGTTGTTCAGATATTCGGACCTGTTGTCTACTTTGTTTTTGGGAGAGGTGAGGAATGAGTATTTTAGCAATGGAAAATTTGTGCAAAAACTTTGGGGAACACAATATTATTAACAACCTCAGCTTTTCTGTACCTGAAAATACAATCTATGGATTTTTAGGACAAAACGGTGCAGGCAAGACTACTACAATGAAAATGGTTTTGGGGCTGCTTAAACCCTCAAGTGGTAAAATATTGGTGTGTGGCGAAGCAGTAGCTTATGGCGAAACAAAAACAAATCGTCATATTGGATTTCTGCCCGATGTTCCCGAATTTTATGGTTATATGAAACCATTGGAGTATCTTGCATTATGCGGTGAGATTACAGGACTTGACCGAAAAGTAACAAAAGCTAAATCGGCAGAACTTTTATCACTCGTTGGACTTGACAAGGCAAACAAGCGTATTGGTGGTTTTTCTCGTGGTATGAAGCAACGCTTAGGTATTGCACAGGCACTCTTAAATGAGCCGAAGGTGTTAATCTGTGACGAGCCAACTTCTGCACTTGACCCTATCGGCAGAAAAGAAATCCTTGATATATTACTGTCTGTCAAAGGCAAAACTACCATTGTTTTTTCGACCCATATTCTTTCTGATGTGGAGCGTATTTGCGACCACGTTGCAGTTTTACACAAAGGCAGCTTGGTACTAAACGGTACGCTTTCGGAGTTAAAACAAAACCGCCGCCTTGATACTGTGCAAATAGAATTTAGTTCGATTGACGATTTAAAGCATTTTACAAGTGACGATAGTATGCGTATTCTTTTTCAAAACGTAGAGCATACAGAGCGTACCATAATATTAAAATCAAGCGATATAAAAAAGGTAGTGGAGCAGATTTATGCTGCGATTTTTGCAACAAAAATTTATCCCGTAAAAGTTGAGGTTTTAGAGCCTACCCTTGAAAATCTGTTTATGGAGGTGGTGAAGTGAGATCTTTTATTGCCTTTACAAAAAAAGAATTTACCGAAAGCATAAGGACATATAAGTTGCTCATTGTTGTAGCGGTGTTTTTGCTTTTCGGTATGCTTAATCCAATTATTGCAAAAATAATGCCTGAGCTTCTGTCATCGTTTATGCCCGAGGGAATGACGGTTACTCTTGCTGACCCTACTACAATTGACTCGTGGATGCAGTTTTATAATAACATATCAACACAGCTTATACTTTTTGTCATCGTGTTTAGTGGAATTGTGGCAAATGAGCTTTCCAAAGGCACACTAATAAATATGCTGACAAAGGGACTGTCAAGAAAGACCGTCATACTATCAAAATTCACAGGAACTACCCTAATATGGACACTTGGCTACCTTATTTGCTTTGGAACAACATTTATTTACACAGTGTATTTACTGCCGGGAGAACTACCGAATTTATTATTTTCAGCATTTTGTATGTGGTTGTTTGGAGTATTGATAATTGCTGTTATGTTGTTAGGCGGAGTGCTGTCTGGAAATATTTACGGTTCATTGCTTGTAGCTGGAGGTTTTTCGGTGTTGCTTATGCTTCTTAATATTGCTCCGAACTTTCAAAAGTATAATCCATACCTGCTTTCATCTGGGAATGTTTTGCTGCTTACATCAGATATGGCTGTATCTGATTTTGCGGTTTCAATGGTCATAGCTTGTGTTATTATTTTTATTGCACTAATGAGTGCTATAGTAAGGTTTGATAAAAAACAGATATGAAGAGCTCCATGAAAAAGTGACGGAATATAAAAATAGATGTAGCAGTGACGAAAGCGTAAATGAAAGGATATCAAGGATCGCAGAGACATTAAAAAGGGAGCCTGAAAACTGCACGGAATATAACGATAGCCTAGTTAGGCAGCTTATAGATACCATCAAGGTAATGGGTACAGACAAATGACTGAAAATATTTGGAATTCCAAGGGTTTTCAGTCGTTTAGTATGCATGAAAGGGACTTGAACTCGAAAGGGCTGAGCCGTAAGCGAAGCAGTCCGATGGACTGGTGAGTAGGCTGAGGTTCAAGCCGACCGAAAGGGGAGGCGCAGAACGGCAGACGAACGAAGTGAGGCTGTGTAAGTCCCTCATTGCGCACCACAATTTATGGTTGAAATAGATGTCCTGTGATGAAAATCCGCAGGATTTCAACCTTTTTTGGGTATAAAAATGCTAAATTTGGCGGTAGAAATCATTTTTTTCTCTTTGTGAGTGCATTAATGTAAACGGCAAGTACTTTCCAGCAAAAAACGGCAAATAATTTCCGGCATATTCCGGCAAATAAAATCCAGCATGTTTGCTTCTAGTTTTCCACGGATTGCTCTGTGGGATTTTTGGGTTAGGGGAATGACCGTTCCTCCGGTATCTCAAGGAAGCCTGTTCATTCACTGTCCATTTTGGCGGATTTTCATAAAATTAGCTAAGCCTTTATGTTAAAGCTTGCTTTTCACAATCCCTCAAGCCCTGATACCATTCTATCTGTTCCTCAATACATCTACCTGCATTTACAAAATCCATGAGGAAACCATTTTCTGCATAAAGGGAGTATCCATTTTCATAAGGACTATTTCCGGAAGCTACCCATTTTAGAAGTTCTCGGCGTTCATCACAGGTCATAGCAGTTTCTTTTTCATATGCCTGAAGCATTTTTCATAAAAGGTTTCTTTTTTCCTTTTGTATACTTTTATGAAATCTCATGACTTTTTTCTCCTTTATCCTCTAAAAATGATTTCCGATTTTCTAGGCGGTAGCTCTTACCTGACATCTTTATTCTGTCGCATCGATAGGATAGACGGTCAAGAATGGCAGTTGCCAGTGCAGCATCATTTAAAAACTCTGCCCATTCCTCAAACCCTTTGTTTGTGGTAATCATGATGGAGGTTTGTTCCTGCAACTCTGATATCAACTGAAAGAACAGATTTCCTTCTGCGGTGGTGATGGGGAGATATCCTACTTCATCTATTACCAACAGGTTTGATTTTTTTATCCGGTTCATCTTTGCTCTACTCCGACGATCAATCTCTGATGTGCGAAGGCATTGCATCAGTGACTGCATGGTGGTATAGCTTGCCTTGTAGCCTTCTTCACAGGCATGATAGGCTAAGGCTATGGCCAGATGAGTCTTCCCAACACCGGGAGGTCCTGAAAGGATGAGATTGTATATACCATCAATCCACGTAAGCTCTAATAGTTGGTTCAGTTGCGTTCTTGTGATGGACTGGCAGAAGTTTAGGTCCAAGTCCTTTAAATACTTGGGATAGGGAAATCCTGCATCCTTGACCCGAGTTTCCTTTGCCCTGTTCTGACGGTAGCGGATCTCACTCCCTAAAACCCTTTGCATAAAAGCGACATAACTAATTTCCTCTTTTTCTGCTTTATGGATCAAATTTTCCAATTCATTTCTTGTATGTACCAGCCCTAGGGTTGAGGCATAAGCTCTGATTTCCTGTAAACTATCCATTCACAACACCCCTTTCCATTGCCTGATCATAGATCCTTAAATTTCGTACTTCTGGTGCATTTCCACGATACTTGGCTGGAAGGGCGGTGGAGCGTTCTATGGCTTTTTTATCTGTTTTTATCTGACTCAGATAGAGGATACTGGCTTTTAAATCAACGGCAGAATAAAGCTCTTTTTCGGTGCAATATTGTAATCCTTTCAGGATCATTTCTAAATCCCATTTCTCAAATAACTTTCGAATTACCCCAAGTTGATCCCGGTAATATCTGGGCTTTTCTTGATGAATCTTTTCTAAAAATGGGGCAATCAGATGATTTTCCTGAAACAGCTCTTCCACTAACTTTTCCAGTTCAAGCAGCGACTTGCTTTTGTCACGCTCCTCCCTTTTTTGCCCAATCAGTTTGCCTTTTTCATGGCATAATTGGTGGGTTGCATAAACCTCTCCCGTTAGAATATCTTTTATGAAAATCCTATTGTCCTTTGTTTCCAGAAATACCTTTTTACCGGGGGTAATTTAAGATTCTAAGCTTAACAGGACCATCAACTCATAAGACGGGTGAAGGTATAATCGTCACCGGCAAGGTTGCCGGGGATAAGAGCGATATCACCATTTATCTTGTACATCCCGATGGGTCAGAGGTTGCAATAAATAAAGAACAAGCAGAACATTTGGGTGTTTCGGCATATTCTGCTGCTATTCAAAATTTGCCACAAGGAGCAAACAAGCTTGTCGCACGTACGGCAGATGGCACTGCTTCTAACTATCTTTATATTTTTGTAGGAATGCCGCTCCAAATTGTGACCGAAAAACTTTCGGAACGATTAGGGTATTCGCCACTGAATGCTACGCCCCGCGAATACTTGGCACCCAACCCAGCCTATGGAGTCATAACTGCAACAGAAACTTTCAATGGGCGGCTAGTGCCCTTTTTCTCATTAACCCTTTATTTTAACGTTGAAAATCAAGGTACATATCAGCCTGTTGTCTCCTTTGCGGGAAAAAGTTGGAAACCAGTTTTGTTAAATGAAACAAGTCAAAATGAGAATACGGTTCATTATTACAAATGTGACATTGACGATTGGAGCACGATAAATGATTCTGAAATGAATATTGTGCTATGGGATGAAGATGGTCACAGAATTCAAACGCTTGCCGCTATTATTTACGCAATGCATGACCCGTCCGGTTATGTATATGATGCTTGCGACCCTGACGAACGAATCGTAGGTGCAACCGCAACTCTCCAAAAATTTGTTGGTGGTGAATGGAAAGAGTGGGTTGACCTCGGAAAGATTCAAGAAAATCCGCAAATAACAGACGGTGAAGGTAAATTTGGTTGGTGCGTTGAGGAGGGCACCTATCGTGTGCTTATCTCAAAAGACAACTATATAAATATCACTGATAATGGGGGGATAGCGATTGCAAATATGCCCGACGGCTCGTTTAACAGTAATATGCCCGACGGTTCTGAGATAATCGTGCTTCCGCCAAATTTTGATGTAAATATTCCGCTTAAGCGCACTGAATACACCCTTTCTGTGAATGGCGGCACAGGCAGTGTCAACAAAGCTTGGGGTAGTGATGTTACAGTTACGGCAGATACTGCGCCAAGTGGGCTGAGGTTTAAGCATTTTATAGCTACAGGGCTTTCGGAATCTACTTATACGATAAATCCTTTAACATTTACTATGCCTACCAATGCGGTAACACTTAAAGCGGTTTATGAAAATATTCCGAGTAACAGCGTAAACAACAGGGGAAACACCGGAGTCGGCGATTCGTCCAAAACACCCAAAGATGACGAAGTGCCGGCAGGCAACGAAGCAGAACAGGATAAAATAAGCTACTATGACGTTCCGGAAGACGCGTGGTATCGTGACGCTGTTTTATTGGTAACGCGTAAAGGCTTATTTGATGGAGTCGCTAAAAATACTTTTTCACCCGATACGTCAATGACAAGGGCGATGTTTGTAACAGTCCTTGCAAGACTGCATGGGGTTGAGTTGTCAGCATATGATAAATCAACATTCGTTGATGTTAAGGCAAATACTTGGTATACAGGTGCGGTTGAATGGGCAAGAGAAGCAGGCATAGTAAACGGTGTCGGAAACAACAAATTTGCACCCAATGACCCGATTACAAGAGAAGAAATGGCTGCTATATTTTTCAATTATCTTAAAATCATGAATATAACTGTTCCTAAAAACGGCAGTAACCAAGCTTTTTCGGATATCGACACAGCAAGCACTTGGGCGCAAGAATCAATCGCCTATATGCGCAGTGTAGGAATTATTAACGGTGTTAGCGGTAATAATTATGCCCCCAAGGCAATAGCAACACGAGCTAATGTTTCAAAAATGTTTGCAAACTACTTTTATTTAATGGATAAATAAGGATTTTATCACACCAAAGATTCGCTTAACAAAATCCCACCACATTTTAGCATTGGTGCAAGACTTTCTCAATACAGCGTTTCTTGCAGGTTTACGAAAGTCAAAGTCGCAATGAGTCCCTTGCCCCTACAATCCGTACATTTGGGTTCCACATAATGGAAAATTTGTGGCTGTAAGGTTGCAGGAGGTGGTATTTTTATTGTAAGGGTTTATGGAATATGTTAGAATATGGGAAAGAAATGAAGCTTCTGTACAACTTTTACTGAGATTGAGTTCACTGATTGTAAATGGGAGGAACACAAATAATGACTGAAAAAGAAACATGTGTTGCTGACAGGAGAGATTGACGCATGAAATATTTTTATACAGAAGATGAACGAAAAAAGAAACATTCAACATACAAAAGCAGATGGCTCTTTCGAAATAATTACTGGTTAAATAATGGCAGATTTGGAGAATAATCGAATGGGTAAAGATATAGTTCCTATTGATAGAGATAAGTATTCAAGATTTATAGAAGAATCCAGAATATTTGATAAGGCTAAGGTGCTTTTAATAGAGTGTCTTTCTAACTGGTATTCCGAAAGCAGTGATGCTTTTGTTGAAGATATGCGCGCTGATTTTAATTCAGTTATAAACAGCTATCATTTTCACAATGAAACTGTTGCAATATCAAAACATTTTGATTATGACCCTGTGCTGGACTATATCTCTTGCACAATTCGAATTACCGATGAAGAAGATGATTGGTGTATTAGATATAAGGTAATTTTTGATTATGACTTAAATGCCATTGATGATAGTATATGCACATAGATTGCTGGTCAAAACAGCCGAAATCATTACTTTTTCAATCAATAAATTGAATGGAAATAGTTGCGAAGTAGCTTTATAGGATTGCAAAAACTAATTTATACGATAGGTGGTGAATAAAAATGAAAGAGATAAATACATAAGGCATAACATATCTTGAAAAATTAGAGGGCACTTCTCAATGGTATTGGGGTACAAACTATATTCACGGTGATTTATATGAGGCTGAGGAGTTGTTTCGGAAAGAACACAAAATAAAATCCAATACACTTTTGTTCATACGTTATCCAGAGGGTGAGGTAATTGAACCGATTAAACCACAAGATGGTCAATATTTTGGCAGACCGATTTATTGTAACAACCACATTGTTATTTTACTTGTGGATTTTAACCATCAACAAATTAACATAGAACAATATGATGAAAACTCATCTTCAACCTCAACCATTGCTTCTATACCATTAAATGAAGTTAAGGATTGCTATAATTTAATGCTGCATACATCTCCACTAATGTTGACTCGTCAAGGAAATGAAGACAAGTTTGAAATAATATATCCCAACAAAATACAATTTTCCATAGGCAATAATGAAAGTTTTTATTTTAGAAAAGCTGAAAAACTATTTTTTTCAGCTTGGTTTGAAGATAATGAGTATTGCGAAGAAGTGATTATTCGGGATGTCAACACAGGTGAGATTATTGATAAAAAGTCTGGTGCAATTACAGTTATGCCTGACGGACAAGCATGGCTACTGTAATAAAAAAAGCGTTTAAAATATTGATAATTACGTTCTGATGCTTTATTATGTGGTAAGGTTAGAAATGCTTAATTTGTGCATTAAAAACCTAAAACATGTACAGCACAATCCCATATACCATGTACAATAACTATAGACCAAATGGAGTTAGATTTTTTGAAAATATAACCTCCTATAATACCCCATATAAATATAATAATAAATGAATTTAAAGCGACTTGAGAAGTAAAGGTACCTTTCATAATATATTGGGGCATATGTATGAATACAAATAATAAAGCGGTTACAATATTTGCTTTTCCAAAACTCATTAGTACATTTAATTTATTTAAAATAAGACCTTTAAAAGCTATCTCTTCAAAAAGAGCAGCAAATATGAAAATGAAAAACAAATCTTGAAAATTCAGTCCCTTTAAACTTTGGGTTCCATTAGAAGTAAAGTAGACGATTACTCCTAAAATAACTATAGCAACTGAACCGACTAAACCATATAAAAATCCTTTTTTGATATCTGTATTAAATTTAAAAGCAACTATGGGGTTTTCTTTGTAAATAAATTTGATATATAAATAAGGAAATACTACAAATATTAGAAACTTCAATGCAATAGTTACAGTCAAATCAATATTTTCTACTTGTGTTTTCGGTACGAAAAACACTCGAATTAACCATAACATGTTAAATGATAATACGAACATTAAAATTTTGGCTTTATCATTTTTTAGCGTCATATTTTCTCTCATTTCTTTTAGGTATCAATGAATCAAATATAAATACTGCCGTCATTTTACGGTCAAAGCTCAAAATGGCGCACAAAATAAAATTACTATTCCTAAATTATAACATACCACAAATAACTAATCTATAGCGAATCTCCATATCACTCTAAATCAGCAAAAAAGTTCTCTATCGGGTACTTTGTATATAGTGGCTGTTTGATGTAAAATAAAAATACCCAAAAGGAGTTGCAGACGAAAACCTGGACTTTAAATGAGTTAGGAGGTAGTCCATGTATTTTTATATAAGGATGAATATCGTTAATTTATGGAAATTAAGAAAAAGTTATTTAATGTCCATTCGTATATTCTACCGTAGACTACACAATCTATGGTTGAAATAGATGTCCTGTGATGAAAATCGCAGGATTTCAACTTTTTTTGGGCTAAAAAACGATGATTTGGGAGGTAAATTAGGACTGCGTTTTTATAGATGTCTTTTTGGGTTCTTGGCAGTAAAATGGACATGAACTAATACGGGAAGCGATTAGCACCTTTTGTGACAATGTTATATATCCTTCTATCATATTTAGATTGTATTTCAAAAAGGGCATTATCTCAAGTGAATTATATAGTGACATTATCATAAGTTAATCACATATAAAATTGAAATAATTGAGTTTAGAATGGAAAAATGGTATACTAAATTTATTAAAGTAACAAAATCGTAAATACTCATAGAAATGGGGGTAAAAATCTCATGGATAAGACTGAATTAAACGAATTAGACTCTACCTGTGGTGTTTCTGACGACGAACTGACAGAACGCTTTAAAGAAGCAGTTAGAATAGAAAATGAAATAAAAAAAATTAAAGGATTGCCAATACCTAAATTTGACCCAGTAAAAAAAGCACCGTATTTAGAATATCCTAATGGAAGTAGGGAGTATATTGAATACCCTGAAAGGGGAATTGATAATGATTAAAAAGCCTGAGATTATTATATTTGCTGGACCAAATGGATCAGGTAAGAGCACAATTACTGCAATGACCAATATCATAGAGCCGTATACAAATGCTGATAATATCAAAAAAAGTAGCCATTGTTCCGATATGGAAGCAGCTATTTTGGTGGATGAGCTACGAAACAAGTATATTGATGAGCAAACAAGCTTTACATTTGAAACCGTTCTATCGACAGATAGGAACTTAAAGTTATTGAAAAGGGCAAAGGAAAGAGGATATTTTATTAGGTGTATTTATGTATTGACTTTTGAGCCTCTGATCAATGTTGCAAGGGTAAAGGCCAGAGTACAAGCTGGGGGGCATGATGTGCCAGTAGAAAAAATTATATATAGATACCACAAGGCCTTAGCGTTACTGCCCGAGCTCTTATCAATTTGTGATATATGTCATATCTATGATAATTCATTTCTACGTTTGATATTGTGCTTTGTACAGGAAACTCAATTGTGCATTCTGTTAACGCAACGGAAAGAAAACGCAATATTTCTTCACTAATTCATATGCTTTCACATAATGGAACCCTTGTCATTGAAACACGTAATTGGGATAAAGCAATAAAAGAGAAAAAACGATTTTCTGTATATAACAAATTGAGCCACAATGATTGCGAATATATACCACTATATCATTGGAAGCTAAATGAAATGGAGCAACAATCAGAAGTAGAAATATTGTTACAAGAGATTCATCCGGATAATCAAGTGTTGTTATACGAAAGTTTACTTCACTTCACCCCGTTTAGTCATTCTACATTACTAACCACAATGGAAAGCTTGGGGCTTCAAATAATTAATGACTCCTTTGTTGAAACCAGTGATTGGTATCAAGTGTGCGGTCAAAAGGTTTCATTTTGTTCATAAATAAAATGAGCGACCCCTGTATCGAAAGCAAGTATTTGCGATACAGAAACGAATTTATATTTGGTGGGAGGATTATTATTTATGAAAAGTCATTTTAGCGATGTATCAAAAGAAAGTGAATCAGAGAGATTAGGGAGATTATATCCAGTAATACTTGCTGATTATAGTCCAGCCTACGCGCAAGCATACCTTGAAGAAAAAGCGTTTCTAGAATGTATTTTCGGGGATGTTGCTTTACGTATTAGCCATATTGGCAGCACCGCTGTGCCTAATTTAATTTCAAAACCCCCCATTGATATTCTGCTTAAAATTAAAAAAGATACAGATTTGACAGCCATAATAGTCTCAATTAAAAAGCACAGGGAACTAATGCCCCCTGTGCTTCGCTTTTCGTTTCTCTTGTCGTAAATTAAATTTAAATTCTTTTTCAGCATCACGCTGTTCACGAGATTGAATTTTTCGCTCCATTTTACCTTGCTCTTGCTGAAGTTTCAATGCTTGTTGTGCCTTAGTACCAACTCCTGAGGTCTGCAATTGTTTGCTTATCTCACGTTGCATCCGCTTGGGGTTGATACGCTTTTTAATGATGGTTGTGGCTTCAAGCGATGGGCTAAACCGAAGTTGGCCGAAGTTGGTGAGCATAAACTCATAGACCTCATAATCTTTGGGCTCGGCACCAAATGTAATCTTGCAGGCTTCATATGTTCCAGCAAATTCACGCTCGTAGATACCAATCCAAAATGGTTCCTCAAAGAACACCGTTAGCTTTGAAATAGTCTTTTCCATGAAGAAATCCTCCTTAAAGTGTTTCTCACAAAGAACGGACAACCAAGGAGGCAGGTTACTGACAGATTATTCTGCGTCCGGACTACCAACCGGAACTGTGTTTTTATCTTTGTATTATTATTTTATAGTATTAGGGGCATAAAATCAAGCATAGTTATTACTGAGAACATACTGAACATTGAACACAGGGGGACGGTTCTTTTGTGTTACCCTCCCCCGTGCTACCTAAAAAGCAAAGGCAAAACTATGAAGAGGGGAGGTGAAAAGCATAATAAATTATACAGTTTCTGAGATGTCAAATAAAACAAAAAAACTTTACTATTCAAAAAAATTTATGTATAATTAAATTAAATTGAATATTCAGAAATTAAATCTGAATATATGTATTAAAGGAGGATAACAAATATGGCAATTTATCGATTTAAGGTAAAAACAGGGGATCAGTTTCTCGCAGGCACAGACTCCAATATCTTCATTAAGCTTTATGGTCCAAAGGGGATTTCAGAGGAAAAAAGATTGAACGGATACATAAGCGGCAATGCATTTGAAAGAAATGAAACCAATTCATTTAATATTGATTTTGGTATGCAAGACTTTGGTGATATTTATAAAATAGACGTGCGGTCGGATTGTATGTATGGCGGGTCTGATTGGTTGTGCTCAAGCTTTGAAATACAAAAGCTCGGAAGCCCAAATACCTCAACTTTCAATTATGACCGGTGGATTAGCAATCAAAATATCAACCCCCTTCTTGTGACTAGCGGTTATGTTGCCGATGTTCCTGAAGCAAAAATCAAGTATATTGAGGTACTTGGTGCAAAACACCATGTACCAAGCAATGTAGAGGTTCAGATAGTATGTTCAACTTCAGTAGATGTAACTGTGGACTATAGAAAAACACAAGTAATTGAGAACGCGACAAAAGCGTCGGTGGAGGTTGCAGCAGGAGCAGTAAAAGCAACTGTTGATAACATTCTCAAGTTCGGCATTGAAAAGCAGATGGGTGTAAAGCTTGAATACATTGAAAAAACAGAGGTAATAACAAAGGTACCCGCTTCAGATAAAGCAAGAAACTTCCAAGAAATCTGGTCAGAAGAAAACTATTATTTTGAAGCCTCAATCGGAGAACAATCTTACAGTTTTAACATCCCGAAAAAAAAGGTGTGGTCCGGATTTAAGGAACTGGACTAATTAAAAGGAAGCAGAGCCTCCAAAGACGCAAGGGGACGGTTCTTTTGAACAAGAGAACCGCCCCCCTGTGTTACCCCTCAAACTAGTTCCTACCGCCTTTCACCGTCATGGTGAGTATATTCTTATTATCTTTATATTCATAACTCACAGTATCCATAATCTTACGAACTAGCTGTATTCCATGGCCGCCAACCCTTAAATCCGAGGGTTTACTTTCAATCGTTTTCTCCAGCGGATTAAAGGGGATACCACTGTCGCTAAACCTGATGGTTATGCTATCATCACCTGCTTCGATGGACAGGCAGACATCTCCGATCTCATCCGGGTATCCATAGTGGGCAATGTTAATATACACCTCTTCCACTGCAAGACCAATCATCTGCCGTTTTTTCTTATCAGCCATATAGGGAAGTATGGTATCGTCTACAAACTGCATAATTGTGTATAGATTATCATCTATGGCTTTCACCGTTCTTTCCGCTTTTTTCATACGATTTGCTCCGTTATCCTCCACACAGACAATCTCGTTTATAATTTGTTCCCTCCTTACATCTATGATACATATAGTATCGGAATGTGCATAAGTATTCAAGAGGGAAATCGAAATTTTGTCTTGAAGAGTTTATCAAATTGTGATACTATATGTATCACAAACTCAAAGAGATAGAGGCTGTTAATGAAGCGAAAGCCCTTTCTCGTAAAAGCATTTCAATTGAAAAACAGAAAGAGGGCCTAAATGAAAACGAAAAGGAAGCTTATCTGTGCTTTATTGATTTTTGCGGTGGGGCTGCTGAGCAGTTGCGGCACAGACACAGCAACAATCAGCAGCGTACACGAGCTCAATTCAGAAAACTATGTTCTGGGAGGTACCGCAGGTACGGCGGCAGCCGATATGCTTGCAGAGCAGTTTACCAATTGTGAGATAAAATATTTTAATCAACTGTCGGATGGGTATCTGGCGGTGCAAAAAGGAAAGTTAGATGGATTTACATACAATAGACCCAATCTGGACTACGTGGTTGCCAACAACCCCGACTTATTTGTGTTGCCCGATCGTCTTGGCACCGTTGATATTGTCGTAGGCAGCAAGCTCGGTAACGACCAACTCATGCAGAAAATCAATGCATTTATTGCAGACTATCTATCCAACGGTACATACGAAGAAATGTATAATCGCTGGATCATAGAAGCAAAAGAGGAGATGCCCGTGCAAAATCCCTCAACAGGTGAAACCCTCATGGTCGGACTTGATGCTCTGAATCAGCCTTTTAACTATATCAAGGACGGAGAAGTGGTTGGTTTTGATGCGGAGTTTGCCTACCGACTTGCCCAACACCTTGGCATGAAGGTGAAGTTTGAAATCATGAACTACGACGTTTTGGTTCCCGCAGGCATATCGGGTAAAATCGATGTGATTATCTCAAATATGAATGCAACCCCGGAGCGGCGGGAGAACATGCTGTTATCAGAGCCTTATCTTGTGTCTGATGTTGCACTCATCATTCGCAAGGAAATGTATTCCGGCCTGGAAGATATAGATTACAAATCAAAACTTGAAACCGCCACTGTAGGCGTAATGACCGGCAGCTTAGGTGAAACAGTGATGGAGCAGCAATACCCAAAAGCGGTACGGCGCAGTTTTGATAATTATAGCGATATACTGGCGGCATTAAAGGCGGGCAAGATCGACTTTATGATTGCCAATGAAACCACTTTAGAGCGGTTTGTGATGGAAAACAAAAGCCTGGAGATCGTAGGTCAACCTTTGACCAGTGAAGGTGCCGCCGTTGCGGTGGCGAAAGGCAAACGCGAGCTACTGGATCAGATCGACACGCTACTGTCACAGTATAAGGCGGATGGGACATTGGATGAAATCGTCTCCCATTGGGTGAAAACCGACGGTTCAGCATACCGTCCGGTTGATGTGCCCCAGCGGGAAAGCGGAGAAACGCTTAAAATAGCCATTTCTGCTGATATGGAGCCTATGTGTTTCGTGCTGGATAATGAATTTGCAGGAATTGACATTGAGCTGGCTCGCAAGCTGTGTTATGACATGGGTTTTATCCCGGAGTTTCAAAATATGAAGTTTGCCGGCGTTATAGCATCCCTGCAATCGGGCAAATCTGACGTTATTATTTCCAATATGACCCGTACCGATGAGAGGGAGCTAAGCGTAGATTTCAGCCAGCAGTATTTTTTAAATCCGCAGATGCTGCTTGCCCAAAAGAGCGAAAATTCTCTTGTGCCTGAATTTGCCACAATACAAGAGCTTGAAGGCAAAGATGTAGGCTGTATCACCGGGTCCGTAATGGTCGACAACCTAAGAAAACAAGTGAATGTGACCCCCAAATATTATAACAGCAACCCGGATCTTCTTCAGGTGCTGCTGAATCAAAAGGTTGACGCCATCGTATTAGATGAGATGATTGCCAGAAATTTTGAGAAGGAAACCAGTGCGGTTGTCGCCCTACCGCCATTCAATATGGTGGATTATGCCATGGCTTTAAAGAAGGGCAACGATGCATTAAATGAGGAAATTTCCGGTGCCATAAAGATCATGAAAGAAAATGGAGAGCTGCAAGCTTTGCAGAGCAAATGGTTTGGGGACGATGAACATGCAAAAACTCTTCCGGATTTTGAGCTTTCCGGGGAAAAAGGAGTTTTGCGGGTTGCTACCACCACCCAGGCAGGCGCTCCATTTGTGTATGTAAAAGACAATGTCATTGTGGGATATGATATTGAGCTTGTGCATCACATCGCTAAAATGCTAGGTTATAGCTTAGATATTACCGATGTGGATACCTCCGGTATTTTTGAGACGGTAAACTCAAACAAAGCGGATGTTGCTACAGCTTGCCTTACCGCTTCCGAAGAGAAAAAAAAGTCCGTTTTATTTACAGAGCCAATATTTTCAGGGGGTGAAATGGTTCTTGTTAGGACAACGAATGCAAAGATAGACAATACTTCCTTTATAGATGATTTTAAAGACAGCTTCAATAAAACCTTTATTGTGGAGGATCGTTACAAGCTGATCGTAAACGGCCTTGCTGTAACCCTTGTGATTTCCATTTTGTCGCTTCTGGGTGGTACTCTGCTTGGGACAATGGTATGTGCCGCAAGGATGTCAAGAAAAAAACTTATCCATACTCCCGCTAAAATCTATGTGCGTATCATTCAGGGAACCCCCATTGTGGTGATCCTAATGATCCTTTACTACATTTTATTTGCCAGTGTGGATGTTTTGCCGCTGCTGATCGCAGTGCTTGGGTTCTCCCTAAACTTTGCCGCTTATTCCAGTGAGATGTTTAGAACTGCAATCATGGCCGTGGATCATGGGCAAGTAGAGGCAGCAAAAGCCATTGGATTTAATAAGCTTGAGACCTTCTTAAAAATTGTCTTACCACAAGCCGCAAGGCAGATCATCCCCGTGTTCAAGGGTGAATTTATATCCATGGTGAAGATGACATCGGTGGTAGGATACATAGCAATACAAGACCTCACCAAGGCAAGTGACATAATCCGAAGCCGCACATATGAGGCGTTTTTCCCTCTTATTTGCACCGCAATCATCTATTTTGTAATCACCTACTTATTGGTGATCGGGCTTCAATATGTGGAAATTGCCATCGACCCCAAACGGCGCAAGCGGATGATTAAGGGTGTTGAGAACGGAGGTTTACAATGATAACAGTGAAATCCCTATCTAAAGTATATGGTGAGCTCGTTGTTCTGCGCGATGTGAATGCAGTGATTGAAAAGGGCGAAGTGATTTCTATCATAGGCCCTTCCGGCACGGGAAAGAGCACGTTCCTACGCTGTGTGAACCGTCTTGACGAACCTACAAGCGGTGAGATTCTAGTGGATAATCAAAACATTTTAGATAGAAAAGCGGATGTGAATCAGCTTCGCCAAAAGATGGGCATGGTGTTTCAGTCCTTCAATCTATTTTCCCATTTGATGATTATGGAAAATATCATGCTGGGCCCTGTAAATCTTTTGGGTAAAAGCAGACAAGAGGCCTACCAAGAGGGTATGAAGCTATTGGATATGGTGGGCCTTGCAAATAAGGCACTTGCATATCCGGACGAACTCTCAGGGGGGCAAAAACAGCGTGTAGCAATTGCCCGTACCCTTGCCATGAAACCGGAAATTGTACTCTTTGACGAACCCACCTCGGCCCTTGACCCTACCATGGTTAGCGAGGTATTAGCCGTTATTAGGAGGCTGGCGGAAGAGGGCTTGACCATGATGATCGTAACCCATGAGATGAAGTTTGCCCGGGATGTGTCCACGCGAATCTTCTACATGGATCAAGGAATTATTTACGAGGAAGGCACACCGGAGGAGATCTTTGATCATCCAAAGGGTGAGCGAACCCGAGCCTTTATCTTTAAGCTGAAATCCTATGAATACGAGATCACATCACCGAAATTTGACCTCTATGAGCTGATGTCGGGAATAGAGGGTTTCGCCGGCAAGAACTTTTTTAGCAGTAAACAGCTGAATAATACCCAGCTTTTAGTTGAAGAGCTACTGGTAAATCTGATCATGCCCAAACAAAATCCGGATTCTGTATGGGTTCATTTAAACCTTAGTTATAGCGAAAATAACGGAGACATCACGGTTCGTGCAGAGTACGGTGGCGATGAATACAATGCCCTTGAAGGTGACACGCTGTCGGCTACCATGATTCATAAGATCACCGGCAACAAAGCACAGTATCAATACGAGACCATAAACCGCCTTACCATGCCAATCGTCTAAAAAAGAGGAAGCGGGAAAAAGGATGGCAACACTCTCATACGCAAATAAATCATCACTGATAAGGAGGAATACTATGACAATTACTACAACAAGAGATGGCGGCAAAACAACAATGGCTCTTTCGGGGCGGTTAGATACCGTTACGGCACCGGAGCTACAGGCGGTGTTGGTTCCGGAATTTGATGCAGCGAAGGAAGTAACTTTACGGGTAGATGAGTTGTTTTATATTTCATCTGCCGGACTGCGGGTTCTGTTAATAGGAGAAAAAGCGGCAAAGGAAAAACAGGCAAAGCTTATAGTCTCGGGTGTTTCAAAGAACGTGATGGAAGTTTTTGAGATGACAGGATTTACTGAAATCTTGACGATTATTTAATTGTAACGATTTAAGACAACTGTATTGCTAGAATTAAAATGGAACAAAGGAGTAAAATGAAAAAACCTTACAGGAGTGATGAGACCATCACGAATCAGTATTTAGTCAATAAAATATTCAGTAAATATTTGGTTTCCGCCATTCTGATACTTTTGGCAGCAACTGTGGGAACAACCATTGATGCACTTTTTGTCTCCAATCTTTTGGGAGATGTTCCCCTACAAGCACTAAATGTTGCCATGCCCTTTTTTATGCTTGCTTCAACCCTACCGGCACTTTTGGGGGCGGGAGGCGCTATCATGATGGGTATTCTGATTGGGCACAACAACACAAAAAAAGCAAATTCAGTTTTTTGCGTTACCCTTGCCACAGGTATTGTTATTGCTTGTTTACTTACAATACTATGTATTACATTTTTTTCTGAAATACCAACATTGCTAGGCGCATCTGCACTATTGCAACCTCATGTTTCAGACTACATAAAGGGACTTTTGTTTTGTCTTATTCCCCTTTTTGTACAACAGGTTTTTTTACCCTTTGCAAGTCGGGATTCAGACCCTACTATTTCACTAATCGCAATCATTACGCTTTCAGCAACAAATGCAATATTTGATTATGTCTTTGTTGGAGTTTTTAAAATGGGCATGTTCGGTATGGGGCTTGCGACATCTATTGCCTATGTTGCAAGCCTATTAATTGCATTTACTCATCTTACAAAAAAAATAAACACCTTGCATTTTCGCTTTAGAGAGCTTAGGAACATCTCCGTTCTTATAACCGTAGCAAACTATGGTACACCATCTGCGATATATATGCTTGCGAGCATGGTAAGACTATGGCTTATAAATGCGCTTTTCATTTCCCTTGCCATTACAGGGGCATTAAGTGCCTTCGCCGTTCTTTCGAGCCTAAGCGCTGTAATAAACGGAATTATTATGGGTACGGGTAATGCAATTGCGCCGCTTATAAGTATATTTTACGGCGAAAAAGACAATACAGCAATAAAACATACCTTAACACTTGCCCTTAAAAGAGGCTTGGTAGTATCCTTATTTGTGTCTGCTGTGCTACTTGTTTTTCCGGAAACAATCGCCGCTTTATTTGACATATCAGAAGGAGAAACGCTCTATCAAACCAAGTTAGCCATTCGGTTTTATGCGCTCTCCCTGCCACTTTGTCTTGTATCATCTGTGCTTATTTGCGCATATCAGTCCAGCGGTCAAGTGAAGTTTACAAATATTCTTGTTGTGCTGAAAACCCTTGTATATACCTGCGTCTTTATTCTGGCTTTTGTTGGGATCATAGGGGCAAACGCTATTTGGTTGAGCTATATAGTGACTGAGGCCTTAGCCGTAATCACTATCCTTCTCATATATTCCTTTAGGGAAAAAAGGCTTATTTTGAATTTTGTGCAGTGTTTTGACTTTTGCAGTGTCGCACCTGATGTTAAAATATTTGAGGCAAGCATAAAAAATAATATAGAGCAGGTGGATTCTATAACCCATAAAATGGTTAAATTTACAGCAGTTAACGGCATTAACGAAAAAAAAGCAAAACAAATTGCACTATGCGTCGAGGAAATGTCAAGAAACATAATTGAGCACGGCTTTACCAACGAGAAAGAGCACTTTATCGATATAAAACTGCTAAAATCAAATGAGAAAATTACCTTGCGTATTCGCGATGACGGAATCATGTTTAACCCATTAAAATACGAACAAGTAGATGACGGCAATCTTACTATGGGTATAAGGCTTATAAAAGAAGTTGCCAAGGATATTACCTACAGATATTGTATAGGTCTTAACAATTTGATTATTGAATTATAAAAGGAGGTACCCATGGAGTATAATACGAAAATCACCGGCGAAAATGCGACAATCACCATCCAAGGTTGGCTGAACGCAAATACCGCCCCAACAATCACTGAGGAAGTAGATGCTCTTCCGGAGGAAGTTCTCTCTGTTGTTTTTGATTTAAACCAATTAGAGTACATTTCCAGTGCAGGGCTTAGGACAATTGTTTATGCCCATAAGCAATATGCAAGCAAAGGCGGTGTGATAATCAAAGGGGTAAGTGAGGATATTTACGAAATATTCTCAATGGCAGGTCTTGCAAAACGTATGAATATTGAAAGGAAAAACGAATGAGAAAAGGATCCATAGGCAGGAAGCTTCTTTTCGTTTTTTGTATATGTGCCATAATTTTTGGTGTGGCATTTTCCGTGCTCACCTATGTGAATACCAGTAGGCAATGGGACAACATATTTTTTAATGTGGAGTTAGCCATAACAAATATTGCCAAGCAAGAAATGGGACAGTACATAAAGGCAGACCCTGAATATTACTTGGACGATTATGCGAAACAGAACTTGGACAATGTTTTTAACGCATTTGCCGATATAGTAACATTGCACAGTCTAACTATAATGGTAGAAACAGAAAACGAAGGATGCTACAAGGTTATTTATAACATAAAAGGACCCGGAAGGAAATCGGATGAGGTCAATGCTGTGGAGCTGGGTGATGTGATAGATCTTGGGTACACATTAAACGAGCTTTCCGGCTTTGGCGATTCCCTTGTGCACTTTAAGGAAATGAACACGGAAAACTACGTGAACGTGTTTTCTGACGGAGAAAAAAGCATTGGGATGATCGCCTGTGCTGTAAGCAAGGATTATGTCCAAATGACGATTTTACTTGCGGTATTACGTAAGCTTGTCTACATTATGGTTGGGCTTGCACTTATTGCACTTGCTGTGTTCATTGCAATTAAAACTTTTGTAATAAAGCCTGCAAGGTTAATGACAGAGCACCTAAATGGATTTGTAGCAAACTACGCCAAGGGTGATGAATTTGTCAATATGCAGGTGAGCACAGACGATGAGTTTGGCGCAATGGCAAGGGCCTTTAACTTTATGGGGTTAGAAATTGGCGAATACATTGAAAACAACAAACTGTTAATAACTCAAAGAGAAAAGGCAAATGCGGAGTTGAAGGCAGCCTTGGAAATACAATTAGGTATTTTGCCAAGTGCTGCAAAATACTGTGCCTCTCAGAAAAAGATTGCGGTTTCCGCTTTTATTCAGCCTGCAAAAACCGTCGGCGGTGATTTTTACGATTTTTTCGATATTGATGAAAACAAAATGTGCCTGATAATAGGCGATGTTTCCGGCAAGGGGCTCCCGGCCGCAATGTTTATGATGACAGTAAAAACCATGCTTTTTGAATGTGCCTTAAATGGCCACAGTCCGGCCCATATTTTAAGCAGTGTAAACTTTAACGCAGAGGGCAAAAATCCGGCATTGATGTTTGCAACGGTGTTCATTGGCATACTGGACAAAAACACAGGGCTTTTGACATTCTCCAATGCCGGTCACAACCCACCTATACTTAAAACCAGCGAGGGCACAGGGGCACTTGAAATAGACACAGGCACAGCGCTTGCCATTTTTGACGATGCAAAATTTGTGAACCAGGAAATAACACTTAACACAGACGACATACTGCTGCTTTATACGGACGGCGTAACAGAAGCGGTAAATGGCGAAAATGAATTTTTCGGTGAAGAACGGCTACTACATGCCGTTGCCACATACCATGGGTACGACTGCTCAGGGTTAACAAAACATATAACCAACACGGTTGAGGCTTTTTACTTACCTTGCGAACAATGGGACGATATTACAATGGTTTGCTTGGCCATGAAGTGACAACTGATGCACAAAAGGAGGGTACAATGAAAAATTTTCTTGAGGGTTCTGAAGAGGTGTGGCAGCTTACACCTGCAGAAGAAAGTCTGATTTTTGAACAAAAACTGAATGCTGATTCCGTTGCATACAATGTAGGCTTCGCCTATGAAATAACCGGTTCTCTTGATATTCAAAAGCTGAAAGCCTCATTGGAAGCGCTATTGCAGCGACATAGAATCTTGCGTTCATATTATCCCGTGGAAAATGGGGAATTTGCACATCGTGTTTCCGATGTTGTGGATGTGGGTTTGCGCTGTGAGAAACTCTCATATAGTCATATTCAAGCTAAAATTGATGAATTCAATGTGCCGTATAATTTACAACAAGCGCCGTTGTTTCGCTTTGTGTTGTTTGAAACAGAAAAAGCGTATGTGCTGTATTTCGGATTTCACCATATCATCATGGACGCTTTTAGTGCAACCATTATTATGAATGATTTATGTAAACTCTATAAAGGGGAAGTCTTGCCTCATGCGCGCCCGGACTTTTTGGATTTTGCAATACAGCAGACAGCAACCGAATATACGGAGCAGGAACTCTTTTTTGATGAAATGTTTCAAGGCGGACTGCCTGAAAACGAAATGCCAACCCGCCCCCTGCGCCCCGATGTACTCCCTTGCGTCGATTCGGTTACAGGCATTACCTTGAGTACAGAGATAGTGGAAGCGGCGGCAAAAAATCTTGGTATTACAGCTTACGTTTTTTTGTTTTCGGTGATAGGTGCAACACTTGGCAAATATTGTGGCAATCATGAGGTTGTTTTGGGCACAGCAATGCATGGGCGCAGTATGCCGCAAAACGGTGAAATGGTTGGAATGTTTGTGAATACATTACCCATTAAGATGACCCCTTCTCCCGAAAAAAGCTTTTGTGACTATGCAAAGGAAGTGGCTAAAACCATTGCAGGTGTAAAAGAAAATCAAACCTATCCATTTGAAAAGCTTGTAAATCGTTTGGTGACAGAGCGTAACACTTCACGTGCGCCGATCTTTGACGTGGTCGTAAATTATTTAAATGAACTGCTGCCCTACGAAGCTACAGGCGTGACGTTTCGCCCCTTCAACATAAAGAGGCAATTGCTACCCTATGATTTCCAAATAGAGATGCGCCGTGATGCCGAAAAAATAACCTTGGATCTATCATATTCCAAAGCACTTTACATGCCCGAAATTCCCGAAAACTTTCTTGAACAGCTTTGCACCACAATCATGAGAGTAACAGCCCAACCGTCACTAAGCCTTGCAGATGCAATGGAACTACCGGAAAGGCAAAAGGAGCAAATTCTATCTGACTTTGCGGGAAGGAAGGTTGACAACGGTTCCGATAAAACAGTTGTGGGGCAGTTTAGAGAACAAGCGAATGTAAGCCCAAACCGCCCCGCCGTGTATGCAAACGGCAAAATACTTACCTATAGGGAGCTTGATTGCGAAACCAACAAGCTGGCTAATGAACTTTTGCACCGTGGTATCGGCAAGGGGCATTGCGTTGGCGTACTCGTTTCCCGTAGCGAGATGATGCCCATCGGTGCCATGGGGGTGCTGAAAAGCGGAGCTGCGTATTTGCCAATGGATTCGTCTTATCCTGCCGATAGGCTTGCATATATGCTTTTAGATGTGGGTGCCAAGGTGATTGTGGCTGATAGAGAACTGACAGGCTGCGTGCCGGACTTCCACGGCGAATTTATTTTCACGGATCAAATTGCGGATTGTGTGTTGCCCGAATCCCTCCATGAAGAGCCCTCCTACGACGATGTGATGGTGCTGTTATACACGTCAGGAACCACAGGAAATCCAAAAGGCGTTATGCTTACACACGGCAACCTTGCCAATTTTTGTGCTTGGTACCGCCGTTTTTATAGTGTAACCCGAGAGGACAGTGTAGCGGCCTACGCAAGCTTTGGCTTTGATGCTTGCCTTATGGATATGTTTCCTGCCCTTACAGCAGGAGCTGCAATCCACATTATTCCCGCCGAAATGCGGCTTGATATGGACGGCTTAAACGAGTATTTCAATAAGAATCATGTTACCTTAGGCTTTATGACTACACAGCTGGGTAGGCAGTTTGTAGAAAACATGGAAAGCAATCCCTTGAGAGCCTTGTCTATTGGTGGAGAGTCGCTTGTTCCCATATCACCGCCCGGCACCTATGACCTATATAATCTTTACGGTCCAACTGAATGTACAGTACTTGCCACAGCATTTAAGATAGATAAACTTTATGACAGAGTGCCAATCGGCAAGCCCCTTGATAATGTACGCATTTATGTACTTGATAAAAATGACCGTCTTGCCCCTGTGGGGGTGGCGGGAGAGCTTGTCATTGCAGGTCTTGGGGTGTCAAAGGGCTATCTAAACCGCCCGGAGGCAACAGCAGAAAAATTTACCCCAAACCCATTCACGGATGATAGGGATTATGCGAGGATTTATAGAAGCGGCGATGTGGTGCGATATTTGCCCACAGGGGACATTGACTTTGTGGGACGTTTTGATTTCCAGGTGAAAATCCGTGGATTCCGTGTGGAGCTTACGGAGATTGAAGGTCGAATTAGGGAGTTTGCCGGCATTGACGATGCCGCCGTTGTGCCGCTTGATGCGCCCGGTGGTGGCAAGTGCGCTGTGGCATACATCGTGTCCGCAAGCGAGATTGATATTTCAAAGCTGAATGCCTTCATAGAGGAAAAGCTGCCGCCTTATATGGTTCCCGCTGCTACGATGCAGATAGATAAAATCCCACTAAACCCTAACGGTAAGGTTGACAAAAAGAAGCTTCCGCAGCCGTTATTCGGGAAGGGAGCGGATGAAGAGGAAGTCTTATTTGCTCAAACAGAGCTTGGTCTTGGCATAACAGAAATTGTTGCGCAAGTACTTGGGCATAGGAATTTTACAGCGACAGAAAATTTGACTTACGCAGGCATTACATCCCTTTCAGCCATAAAACTTGCAACTATGCTGGAAAAGCGGTATTCTGTGGACATATCAGTTAGGGAGTTGATAGGAGAGCCTACAGTGCTTGCCATTGAAAACACAATAGTGAGGACGCTTCTTACCACAGGTAAATCAGCAACTAAAGCATCGGAGGATGAAGGAGATTTAGAACCTATTATACTGAAAAAAGCCACAAACGAAATCACAAATCCCGCAGAGCTTTCAGAGGGGGAGTTAATTCAACATGTAAGGGCTGTAATTTCCCATGTGTTAGGTGCAACCCCTAAAAATATTGAGGATAACTTAACACATATAGGGCTGACGTCCCTGGCAACCATGAAGCTTGTGACGAGTCTAAAAAAATATTTCGGGGTAGCACCGTCAGTCCATGAGCTGTTAGAAACGCCTACCGTAACCATCATAAGCAGTGCTCTTCTACGGGAGCAAGCCGCCAAAAAGGATCAGCCGGAGGAAACATTTGAAGAGCTTGCAGGGTACCCCTTATCAAGCAGTCAGCTTGGTGTTTATTTGGATTGCCTAAAACAGCCGGAAGTCTTGCAATATAACATTCCATTTAGAATGGATATGCCGCCGGGTACGGACCCCGGCAAGCTTTTGGAGGCTGTAATCAAGGTTATAGACCTACATCCTTCCGTAAAAATGCGCATAGCAGGCGTGGGGGAGGAGCTACAGCAAATACCAGGCGAACAACCCGCCCAGGTTACATTGACAGAGATGACAGTAGAAGAAGCAGAGGTTCATTTTAAAAGCTTTGTAAAGCCATTTGATTTATTAAAAGGACCATTGTACAGGGTGAAAATCATTGTTTGTGCCGACAAGGTCACTCTACTTGCAGACTTTCATCATATTATCTTTGACGGGGCTTCCATGGATTTGTTTATTCGTGAAATAGCGGCGGCTTATGATGGATTGCCTTTGAGCAGTGAGCGCCTAACCGCTTTTCAGGCAGCACTTATTGAAAATCGTCGGGAAGGAACCCCACAGTGGCAAGAGGACAAGGA